>JADGQX010000073.1 GCA_017881445.1 Gemmatimonadota bacterium
CGAAGGCGGGCGCCAGCCGGCGGCCCCGGCGACCGCGCCCGGCGCATCCCCACCCCCGCCTGCCGCCCGCCCGAGCCGCTGCTGCAGAACTCTGTCCGATCCCACCCGCCCCACGACCGACAGCACCCGGCCTCCCGCCGCGCCACCACGGCCCGGCGATCGATTCCCGTGCCCTACGCGACCGTTCCCGGTAATTCGCACCCAATAGTGTTGATTACGCGCCTCGATCCATATACCATGCGCGGTCGTTTTCCGCGTGCGGCATCCCCCGAGAGGATGCCGGCCCCCAAGAAACAGAGCGAATTGCGGCGCGAGAGCGCCGTTTTTCAACCGTCGGCGAGGCCGGGCAGGCCGCGCCGAGTCGCGCATCGGTCCCGCATGGCCGATCCGCCCACCCGACCCCTGGAGGTTGCTTCATGCCTCGTAGCCGCACCCTCATCTTCGCCGCGGCGGGCGCGCTCGCGCTCGCGGCCTGCTCGGACGGCTCCCCCGTTACGGGCCCGAGCCCCGCCGTTGCACCGCGCTTCGACGCCAGTCCGGACGGTCCCTCCCGCAACATCTTCGAGATCCGCGGCCAGGCCGACGGGGCGAGCAACGCGCTCAACACCGCCAGCACCAACACGGGGATCTTCTACCACGGCGGCAGGGTGATCACGACGGCGACGAACGTCGCGGCCATCTACTGGGCGGGGTCCACGATCTACAGCGGCGGTCCGGCGCCGGGTACGACGGGCGCGGGGTCGGCGGACGGCTCGCTGGTCGGCTACTTCCTGAGCAACCTGGGCGGGTCGCTGTACTTCAACATCAACACCACGTACTACAACGCCAGCAACGTGCACGTGGTGAACCAGGTCAACTACACGCAGTTCTGGGCCAACAACAGCTTCAACGTGCCCTCGGGGACGCAGAGCGTGACGGACCCGCAGATCGTGGCCATGCTCCAGAACGGCTTCAACAACGGCAAGCTGGTCTACGATGCCAACACGCTCTATGCGGTCTTCACGTCTGGCAAGGTGAACCTGGGCGGCGGCTTCGGCACGCAGTACTGCGCCTACCACTACAGCGGCACGGTCACGGTGGGCGGCGTGTCGAAGACGGTGCTCTACGCGGCCATGCCGTACGACTACGCCTATCCGAGTGCCTGCAGCAACGGCACGGCGGCGCCCAACGGCGACCCGGGCGCCGACACCGAGGTGAACACACTGGCGCACGAGACGGAGGAGACCACGACCGACGCCATGGGCAACGCCTGGTACGACCGGCGCGGCTTCGAGAACGCCGACAAGTGCGCCTGGAAGTGGGGCACGACCGCGAACAACGGAACCGGGGTTTACAACATCACGATCGGCGCCAAGCAGTTCCTGGTGCAGATGAACTGGATCAACGCGGGCACGGGCGGCTGCAAGCTGCAGGTGGGAGGCTGAGCCCTTTTCAAGCCCGCTCTGCCACGCGCAAAGCGAAGCGCCCCGGCCGCACTGCGGCCGGGGCGCTTCTGCTGGACGCCTCAGCAGCCCAGGGCGCGCAGCGCCTGCTCCAGCGCCGCGACGTCCGGGACGCTGCCCTGCGCCAGGCGGGGTGAGCCGCCGCCTCGCCCGCCCACCGCCGTCACCGCCCGGCGCAGCTCCGCGCCCGCGTCCACACCGGCGTCGTCGGAGGCGGCCAGCAGCAGCGTGGGCGGTGCCTCCACCGCCGCCACCAGCCGCACCCGGGGCAGCGCCGTCAGGGCCTGCGCCAGGACCCGCAGCTCGTCCACCGTCCCCGTCGGGCGCCGGTCCAGGATGCATCGCACGCCGGCGGCGTCCGGCGCGCTCCGGTCGTACAGCTCGCGGGCGCGGTACGCGACCAGCTCGCCCTCCAGCCGCTTGCACTCGAGCTGCGCCTCCCGCGCCTGCTCCCGCTGGGCCGCCACCAGGGCGGGCACATCCTCCAGCGGCGCCGAGAAAAGCTGGGCCGTGCGCGCCAGCGCGTCGTAATCGCCGCGGGCGCGGGCCACCGCCCTGCCGCCGCACACGAACTCGACGCGCGTGTCCCCGCGCACCCGCTCCACCCGCCGCAGGAGCACCGCCCCGATCTCTCCCGTCGCCCGCACGTGCGTGCCGCCGCAGGCGCTGCGGTCCAGCCCCTCGATCGACACGATGCGCAGCTCGCCGGCGCGCGCGCTGGCCTTGCGCAATCCCGCCGCCTCGGCCGCCTCTTCGAACGAGACCCGCACCGGCCGGTTCTCCCAGACGAGCGAATTCGCCCGCCGCTCCGCCACCGGCAGCGCCGCCGGCTCCGCCGCCCACCCCGCCAGGTCCAGCGTCGAGGACTCGGCGCCGAAGTGCACGCTCACCGTGTGCGCGCCGTACAGCTCCTCGAAGACCGCGGACAGCAGGTGCTGCCCCGTGTGCTGCTGCATGTGGTCGTAGCGGCGCTCCCAGTCGATCCGCCCCTCCACCTCCGACCCCGGCTCCAGCTCGGCCGGCGCCGCCAGCACGTGCGCCACCCGCTCGCCCTCGTCCACCACGTCCGCCACCGCCGCGCCCCCGAGGACGCCCGTGTCGCTGGGCTGACCCCCGGACGCAGGATAGAACGACGTCGCCCGCAGGTAGATGCGCCGGCCGCCGTCGGCCACGGCCGTGACCGTGGACGTGAAGCGGTCCTGGTAAGCGTCGGTGTAGTACAGGCGAGTCGTCACGGCAGCATCCGGTGCAGGGGATCGCGTCGCCTGCCATTATAGAAAACGCCCGCCGCGGGCCACAACCCGCGACGGGCGCAAGCGCTCCGACCCGCCGGGACCGCGATCAGACCGGGGCCGCCTGCCCCGCCTCGATCTGCACCGATACCTCCGCCCCGTGCGCCAGAGTGTTGTGCGCCGGGCAGCTGCGCGCCACCCGCTCCAGCATCTCGCGATACTCCTCCGGAATCCCCTGCGGCAGCACCACCTTCAGCTCGAACAGACCGACCCGGTTCGGGTTCTGCGCGCCACGCTGCTGCACTTCCACCCGCATGCCGTCGTAGGGCAGGCCTCGCGTATGACAGAACTGCTGGACGTACAGCGCCACGCACGTCCCCAGCGACGCCCCCAACAGCTCGACCGGCATCGGCCCCGCGTTCTCGCCCTTGCCCAGCGGCTGGTCCGTCACCACCCGGTGCTCCCGGATCTGCGCCACGAACCGCAGCCCGCCTTCATGCGTCACGACCATTGGCTCCCGCTGACCCTGTCCGGCCATCTTGCCCTCCGATCAAGTGTATCACTACACAGTAATGTAATGCCCGGCCGGCCGGTGCGGAAGTGGGCGACCGCGGTCGCGTGATCCCGGTCAGGGTGGCAGCCGGGTGGCCGGGGGATGCTAGCCGGGCTGGCGGGTATCGGCGCCGCGGCCCAGGAGCGGGACCAGGGCGATGCCGGCGGCGGCCCAGGCCAGCTCGCGCACGCGGCTGACCAGGGAGGTGACCAGCCCGACGCCGGCGGCGAGGCCGAGAGCGGCGGCCAGCACGAAGAGCGCGCCCTCCTTGGCGCCCAGCTCGAGCGGCACGAAGAAGACGATGTTCATGACCAGCGAGGTCAGGGCGCCCAGGACGAAGGCCTGGGGATAGCCCGCGTGCAGCCCCATTCCCAGGAAGATGCACCAGAACTCGGCCATGGAGACGGCGCGGGCGAGGTACTCGAGGCCCAGCGCGGCGAAGAAGCGGGCGGGGCTCGAGCCGTAGAAGGCGGCCATGTGCGCATCGACGCGGGCGAAGGCGGCGCGGCGCCCGGCCGCGCGCCGCAGCGCCCGCCGCAGGAGCGGTACGCGCAGTCCCGCGCCCAGCAGCGCCTCGAACACGCCGCGGCGCAGCGCGTGGAACACCAGGGCCACGGCGCCCGCCAGCAGGAGCGCCACCAGCAAGGCCGCGGCCTGCACCGGCCGCGGCCAGGGCGCCACCGTCAGTCCGACCAGCAGCGCCGTGAGCCAGATGAGCACGTTGGCCAGGGCGTGCAGCAGGTAGTAGGACGCCACGGAGGCGACGGCGCGCCGTCGCCCGATCCAGGGCGTGATGGCCGCCGCGCGATAGGCTTCCCCGCCGACAGCCACCACGGGCGTGATGTAGTTGAGGGCGAAGCCCGAGACGGTGTAGCCCAGCACCCGCAGGTAGGGCGGGCGCCGGCGCGCCGAGCTCATGGTGGTGCGCCAGGCGAGGGCGTTCAGCATGTAGACGGGGAGGTAGACCAGCACCATGGGCACGATGTACCAGCCGATGCCCAGCGCGTCGGTGGCCAGCACGTGCGCGCCCACGTGCCGCACCAGCAGCGCCAGCACCAGTGCGCCCAGGACGAAGACCAGCAGACGGAGGCCCCGCGGCATGGGGCGGGAGGATGGCCTACCGGCGGGCGGCGCGCAACGGCAGGCGCGGGCGCACCCGGCGCCCGCACGCCCGGGTCGCCTCGCCCTCCGGCGCCCGCCCGGGCTACGCTCGGGCCGGCGCCCCCAGCACGGGCGTGGCGGTGTCCTGGCCGGGGGTGGCCGCGGCGAGCAGCTGCTGCGCCAGGCGGCGGGCGAGGGCGATGATGGTGAGCACCGTCGGTCGGCCGAGCGCACGGGGAAAGACGCTGGCGTCGCAGACGTATAGCCCGCGCACCTCGGTCTGCAGGTCGGTGCCGAGCATGTCGCCGATACGGACGGTGGCGGAGGGATGAGTGCCGCGCAGCGGCGTGGTCAGGATGGAGTCGGGGCGACAGCCCGCCTGGCGCAGGATCCGGCCCGCGACCTCTTCCGCGGCGCGCAGCCGCTCGCGGTCCGCCGCGGTGAGCCCCTTGCTCACGCCCCCGCGCTCGTCCACCTCCCCGCTCAGCTCGTCGGTGAGCTTGATCATGACGCCCAGGGTCCGGCCCCAGCGCGGCCAGGTGAAGGGGTAGGCGGGTCCCTTGACGGCCATGACGATGGGGTACATCAGCCAGGGGTCGATGAGCGTGGAGTAGAGCACGCCCAGGTCGTCGTCGGGGGCGCTCCAGGTCATGGGCGGGTCCTGGCCGATGCCGCCCTCGGGCGAGAGGCCGTAGACCATGGCCGTGGTGTCCATGGCCATGCCCTGCCCGGCGGCGGCCAGGCCGCTGTTGCGCAGTAGCACGGGCGTGCCGATGCCGCCCGCCGCCACTACCACCGTGCCCGCCTCCACCTCCAGCTCCCGGCGGCCGATGCGGCCGCGCACGCCCCGGGCGACGCCGTCCTGCACCAGTACGCGCTCGACCCGGGCGCCGGTCAGCAGCCCGGCACCGGCGGCGACGGCGTCGTCCACGTATTCGGCGGCGTTCCACTTGGCGCCGCAGCGGCAGCCGAGCATGCAGCGGGCGCCGCAGTCGAAGGGCCCGGTCCGCCCGGGGCTCATGAACTTGTCCTGGGGCTGCCAGTCCATGCCCAGGGCGGTGCCCGCCTGCGCCAGCCGGGTGGAGGCTTCGCCCCGCAGCTCGGGCGGCAGGGGCGCGACGCCCAGCTCGGCCGCGGCCTCGCGGGCGTGGCCCTCCAGGTCGATGCCCCAGCGCTCGCGCCACCAGCTCGCGGGCGGAGCGGAGCAGCCGCAGTACATGCTGGTGGCGCCCCCCAGCATGAGCGGCCGCACGATGTTGAGGCCCTCGCGGGTGAAGAGCAGAGCGTGCTTGTCGGCGTAGAGCAGCGCGCCGGGATAGGTGCCGTAGAGGGGGCTGCGCCGCCAGTCGCGGCCGCGCTCGAGCAGCAGCACGCGCCGGCCGGCGCGCGCAAGCTGGCGCGCCAACGTGGCTCCGCCGGGCCCCGAGCCGACCACGACCACGTCCGTGCGATGGCGCTCCATCGATCCCTCCCGGCCCTCAGCGATGCGGCGGTCCGGCGTCCTGGGTTGCCGACGTGTCGGCGGGTGCCTTCAGGTAGGGGCTGAGCAGCGCCTCCCAGCTCCCGGCCAGCAGCGCGTACTCGTCCTCGCACGAGCTGCGGCGCTCGTCGGGCAGACCGGCCCGGTGCACGGCCTGGCGGAAACCACGCGGGTCGGCGCCGTAGACCCAGCAGAGCAGGTTGGCTTCCCGCTGGGCGTCCAGGGAGTGAACGTCCCAGACGGGCAGCGGGCCCTTCCGCCCGGCTTCCGCCCGGGCCAGACGGCCCAGCACGTCGGCCGCGCGCAGCGCATCGCCGCGCGTCTCCGGAGGCCCACCCTCCGCCAGGAAGTACACCGCGAACTGGTCCACGGCATCTTCCTCCTTGCCCGTCACCGGCAGGTCGAGCACGTCCACGAGCGCGTGCCCGGCCTCGTGGTAGAGGAAGAAGGACGCGGCCCCCTCCACGCGACGCGTCTCCACCTCGGTCAGCGTCGCGCCCGGGCCCAGCAGGTCCGCGTAGTCCGCGACCTCCTCGTAGCAGAAGGTGACGCGACCCCGCTCGTAGTACGCATCATCCTCGCCGCATTCGTCGAAGGCCAGCACCACGTCCGCCGGCAAGCGCACGAACGCGTTCAGCCGCTCGGCCGCCCGCTCCAGGACCCGGTCCGTGCGCAGCCGCTTCCGCCACGCCCGCATCTCGCCGCCCGAGGCCGGGCCGTAGCGCACCCGGAAGACGCCCCGCGGGCCGGGCGCGGCGACGACCGCGATCCGGGCCGGTTGCGCGGGACCCCGGCCCATCAGCGCCAGGGCGCCCGTCAGGGCCAGTGGTACGGAGAGCGAAGCGAGCACCCGCCAGCGAGTGCCTGGGCGAACCTGCATCGGATTCGGGGATCGGGGGAGGTGGCGCCGCCGCGAGCCAGCCGGCCACGGCGGGTGATCCTGCAGCGGAATATGCCGGAACCACAAGTCGCCTACAAGCATCCGGCCGGGCCGGCCGGCCCGGCCGTAGCCGCCCCGGTCAGCCGCCGGCGCGCTCGGCGCCGGCCTTCACCGCCCGGTGGAATTCCTGCCGGCGTCGGGCTACCTCCAGCCCGGTGATGCACGCGCTCAGCCAGACGATGCCCACGGCGAAGCCGCCGACCACGTCGCTGAAGTAGTGAACGCCCAGGTACATGCGGCTGAGGCCCACCAGGACCATGAGCGCGCCGGCGCCCGCCATGATGGCGGCGCGCACCCGGGGCTGGCGGACCCGCAGCAGCACCAGGTAGGCCAGCATGCCGTAGCCGACGACCGAGCCCATGGAATGACCGCTGGGGAAGCTCCAGCCGGGTACCGAGGCAAAGGTGTCGGGGAAGATGGGCCGGGGCCGGTGCACCAGGACCTTGAGCGCCAGATCGAGCAGGCCGCCGCCGGCGATGGCCGCGGCCCAGCCCGCGGCCAGGAGGTAGCGGCGTCGCAGGAGCAGGAGCGCGAGCACCAGCAGGGAGACCCCGCTCCAGGCGAGCGGCGACCCCAGCAGCGAGATGGCGCGGAAGAGCGCCACGCCCAGCGGCGTGGCCCGGGCGTGGAGCTGCCCGGCGAACGTGCGGTCGAACTGGGTCAGGGGCTCGCCCGCGACCACGTCCTCCAGCACCCCGCCGAACAGCCAGAGTGCCAGGAGGCTGACCAGGATTCCGATGGTGAGGTGGAGCCCGAGATAGCTCCCGGGCGAGAGGCGCTCGCCGGCGAACTTCCAGAATCGCGGATATGCCTCCGCCAGCCGCACGGCGCGCGGTCGGACGCGCTTCTCCCAGGCGGCGGACGCCGCTTCCCAGAGCTGCTGCTGATTGCGCCAGGTCCAGCGGATCAGCAGCGCCAGCGCGGCCGCCAGCCCGAGCGCGCCCGCCAGCGCCAGGCCGGCCGCGCCCAGCGCGTGCTCCAGGCGCGGCAGGTTGCGGCCGAACTCGAAGCCCAGCGCGCCGAAAATGCCGGACCAGAGCACGGCCCCGATGGCGCTCCAGGCGAGGACGGGAAGCCAGTCCATGCCGGCGGCGCCGGCCGCCAGGAAGACGAAGGAGCGCACCACCGCGACGAAGCGGCCGAGCAGCAACGACTTGCCGCCGTGGCGCTGGAAGAACTCGTGGGCGCGGCCCAGCGCCTCGTCGACGTGTCGGCCGCGCGCGCCCCGGCGCCGCATCCAGGCCAGGGCGCCGCCGCGCCCGATGGCCCAGCCCGCCATGCCTCCGGCGAAGCCGCCCAGCGCCGAGCCCAGCACGACCCCCACCAGGGAGAGTTTGCCCGCCGCGGCGAAGGCCGCCGCCGTGAGCAGCACGGTCTCCCCGGGAAAGGGCAGGCCCATGCTCTCGAGGAAGACCAGCGCGAAGACCAGGATCGGCCCCAGCCGCTCCAGCAGGAGGCTCAGCCAGTGGACCACGCGCCCCCCGCCTTCACCCGGTCCGCGCCGGCAGCCGGCGCGGCGTCGGCCCTCACTCGCCCGCCCCCGGCGGTGGGTGCCCCGAGAGCGTCCGCCGCAGCAGCGCGGCCGGGTCCGGGTCCCGGCCCATGAACTCGCGGAAGAGCTCCATGGGGTCGGCGGCGTCGCCCCGGGCCAGGATGGTGTCCACGTAGGCGCGCCCCGTCTCCCGGTTGAAGACGCCTTCGGCCTCGAAGCGCGTGAAGGCATCGGCGTCCAGGACTTCGGCCCACTTGTAAGAGTAGTAGCCCGCGTCGTAGGCGCCGCTGAACACGTGGGGGAAGGACGCGATGATCTCGCGGTTCACCGCGTCCGGGCGGAAGCTGAAGGGCGCCAGCACCTCGGCCGTGAAGGCGAGGGCGTCGGCGCCGGGCTCGTCCGGCTCGAAGCGGGTGTGCAGCTCCAGGTCCATGGTCGCAAAGGCGAGCTGCCGCATCTGGTCGTAGGCGGCCATGAACTTCCGGCTGCGGTCCATGCGCCGGAAGAGCTCCTCCGGCAGTGGCTCGCCCGTGGCCCAGTGCCGGGCGAAGAGGCCCAGCGCCTCTCGGTCCCAGGTCCAGTTCTCCATGAGCTGCGAGGGCAGCTCGACGAAGTCCCAGGCGACCCTGGTTCCCGCCCGCGCCGGCACCTCCACCCGCGAGAGCAGGTGGTGCAGGGCATGGCCGAACTCGTGGAAGAGCGTGTCCACCTCGTCCTTGGTCAGCAGCGACGGCCGGTCGCCCATGGGCGGGGTCAGGTTCCCGGCCACCAGGGCCAGGTGCGGCTCGAAGCCGTGCTCCCGCGGTCCGCCCGTGATCAGGTCGTTCATCCAGGCACCCGCGCGCTTATCCGAGCGCGGGAACAGGTCCACGTAGAACGAGCCCACGTGCACGCCGTCCTCGTCGTGGGCGTCGAAGAAGCGCACCGTCTCGTGCCATACCGCGGCCACCCGCCGCTCCTGAACCCGGACGCCGAAGACGCGCCGCGCCACCTCGAACACGCCGCTCAGCACCGCGTCCAGCGGGAAGTACGGCCGCAGCTCCTCCGGGTCCAGGTCGAAGCGGCGCCGGCGAATGCGCTCCTGCGCGTAGGCGACATCCCAAGGCTCCAGCCGGTCGTACCCCAGCGTCGCCACCTCCTCTTCCAGCAGGGCCACGTCCGAGCGGAAGTGCGGGCGCGTGCGCTCGGTGAGGTCCCGCGCGAAGGCCAGCGCCCGCTCCGCGCTACCCGCCATCCGCTCTTCCAGCTGGTAGGCGGCCCAGTCCCGGTACCCCAGTGCCCGCGCCAGCCGGCGCCGCAGCGACAGGATCTCCCCCGCCAGCGGGCGGTTGTCCCGCCCCGGCTCCGTCGCTCGCATCGAGTACGCCCCGTACATCCGCCGCCGCAGTTCGCGATCGTCCGCGTGCTCCATGAACGACGTGTACGAGTGGGCGTGCAGGGTGAAGCGCCAGCCCTCCACCCCCTTCTCCTGCGCCGCGAGCCTGGCCTGCTCCAGCGCCGACTCCGGCAGGCCCGAGAGACGCGTCTCGTCCGTCAGCAGCAGCTCGAACGCGTTGGTCGAGTCCAGCACGTTCTCCGCGTAGCGCGTCGTGGCGCGCGCCAGCTCCACCTGCAGGCGGACCACCTCCGCCTTCGCCTCCGCCGGCAGATCGGCCCCCGCCCGCACGAACGAGCGCACCGTCTTCTCCAGGTGGCGACGTCGCACCCCGGCCAGCGCCCGCGCCTCCGCCGTCTCCGCATAACGCCGCAGCGCGCTCCACAGCGCCTCGTCCATGGGCAGCGACGCGTAGAACTCGGTGATCTCCGGGTTCACCTCCTCGAACGCCGCCCGCAGCGCCTCCGAGTCCCGCACCACCAGGAGGTGGTGCACCACGCCCACCACCCGCCCCACCCGCTCGTCCACCTCGTCCAGCGGCGCGATCGTCTCCGCCCAGGAATCGCCCCCCGCGGCGCCGATGGCCTGTACCGCCTCCCGCGCGGCCCCCAGCACGGTCCGCACGGCCGGCACCACGTGCGCTGGCTCGATGCGGTCGAACGGGATGCGGAACTCCCGCGACAGCAGGGGATTGATCCCCTCCCTCCTGCTCCTGCTCATGCTTGTCGCTCTTCCTTTGCCCGAGCCCGTGCCCGTACCCGCTCGCCCTCGCCCTGCCGTTTTCAGGCACGTCCCTCGCGTTGCATGGCCGAATTCGGCCACGACGTGGCGGATTATACGGGCATCGACCCGATTTTCGGAACCCCGCCGCTGGCACACGACCGCGCGCGGCGCAACGTTGTCATGCAGCGCGGGGCCTGCGCGACGGCGGTCGCGTGCCGACGGGTCGAGCTGGACGGCCGAGAACGAGAGAAGAGGCGACGTGGCGACTCACGAGCTGGCGGGCCAGCCCGCCCCCGAGACCATGCTGGTCAACGTGCCGCGCCTGGTGGCGGCCTACTACACCACCCATCCCGACCCCGCGGACGCCGCCCAGCGGGTGTCCTTCGGCACATCCGGCCACCGCGGCTCCTCCTTCGACGGCACCTTCACGGAGGACCACATCCTGGCTATCTGCCAGGCGATCTGCGAAGACCGGCGCGGGCAGGGAATCGAAGGGCCGCTCTTCCTGGGCATGGACACGCACGCGCTCTCCGAGGCCGCGTTCCGCACGGCGGTCGAGGTCTTCGCGGGCAACGGGGTGGAGCTGCGCGTGGACGAGCGGCTCGGCTACACGGCCACCCCGGTCGTCTCCCACGCCATCCTGGGCTGGAACCGCGACCGCTCCCGGCCGCGGGCCGACGGCGTGCTGGCGACGCCGTCGCACAACCCGCCCGACGACGGCGGCTTCAAGTACAACCCGCCCTCGGGGGGTCCCGCGGACACCGCCGTCACCAACCGCATCCAGGAGCGCGCCAACCAGCTGCTCGCGGCCGGACTCGAGGGCGTGCGCCGCCTGCCCTTCGAGCGGGCGCTCCGCGCCGCCACCACCCGACGCCACGACTTCACGGGGCCGTACGTCGGCGAGCTGCGCCACGTGGTCAACATGGAGGCCATCGCCCGCTCCGGGCTTCGCATCGGCGTGGACCCCATGGGGGGAGCGTCGCTGCCGCTCTGGGAGCCGATCGCCGATGCCTACGGCCTTCAGCTCGAGGTGGTGAACCCCCGCGTCGATCCGACCTTCCGCTTCATGACGCTGGACTGGGACGGGCGCATCCGCATGGACTGCTCCTCCCCCTACGCCATGGCCGGCCTGATCGCCATGCGCGGCAATTTCGACGTGGCCTTCGGCAATGACCCGGACGCCGACCGCCACGGCATCGTCACTCCGGGCGCCGGGTTGATGAACCCCAACCACTACCTGGCGGTCGCCATCCACTACCTCTTCGGCAGCCGGGAGGGCTGGGGCGCGTCCGCCGCCGTGGGAAAGACGCTCGTCTCCAGCTCGCTCATCGACCGCGTGGCCGGCGAGCTCGGACGCCCCCTGGTCGAGGTGCCCGTCGGCTTCAAGTGGTTCGTCGATGGGCTTCTGGATGGCTCCCTGGGCTTCGGGGGCGAGGAGAGCGCCGGCGCCTCATTCCTGCGCCTGGACGGCGGCGCCTGGACCACGGACAAGGACGGCATCATCCTCGACCTGCTGGCCGCCGAAATCACCGCCGTCACCGGCCGGGACCCCGGTGAGCACTACCGCGACATCGCCGACCGGCTGGGGGACCCCGTCTACTCCCGCGTCGATGCGCCCGCCACCCCCGCCCAGAAGCAGGTGCTCAAGGAGCTGTCGCCCGACCTCATCCGCGCCCGCGAGCTAGCCGGCGAGCCCATCCTGGCCCGGCTTACCCGCGCCCCCGGCAATGACGCCGCCATTGGTGGCCTCAAGGTGGTGACAGCCAACGGCTGGTTCGCCGCTCGCCCCTCCGGCACCGAGGACGTGTACAAGATCTATGCGGAGAGCTTCCTGGGCGCGGAGCACCTGCGCCGGATCCTGGAGGAAGCCCGCGAGGTCGTTTCCGCCGCCTTCCGGGCCGCGGGCGCCTGACGCTCGCCGGGCTCCTTCGGCGCGGAAGCCGGGGCCGTCGGCCGTAGCCTCGTCGCCGCGTCGCCCCGTCGCCCCGTCGCCCCGTCAACCCGTCGCCGGACCCCGGCCGGGGGACTCGAACCTCCTTTCGAACCGCGCTGGAACCGCCGACTGGCAGCACGTGTTCCGCTCATGCCCGGGCCAGGTGCCCGGGGCGCATGCGATGGGTACAGCCCGGCGCGGGAGCTTCTCCCCGCCGCTTGTTTCTTTTCACCTGGAAGCCGGGCGGGCCTGTCTCCGCCGCACACGACGTGCGGCGAGCCGAGGCCCCGGAGACCGGCTCGGGAGTCAACGCATGCGCTCCGCCCGTCACGCCCTTTCCATCGTCGCCATTGGCCTGCTTCTGGGCTCCTGCGCGCACGCCCGCGGTTCCGAGGGGCAACCCGCTCCCGTTCCCGGTCCCGAGGACGCGGTCACGCTCGACCTGACCAACAACACCTGGAGCGACGTGGACGTCTTCGTCTATGCCGGCACGAACCGATCGCGCGTCGGCACCGTCACGAGCATGGGCACGACCCACGTGGCGCTGTCACCGACCATCCTGGGCAACGGCAGCGTGCAGATCCGGGCGGAGCCCATCGGCCAGGGCACGCCCTACACGTCCGAGCGCATCGACGTCCAGCCCGGGGAGCGGATCCGCATCACGGTGGAGCATCAGATCAACCTCTCGAGCTGGGTGGTCGACCGCCCGGGCGCAAGCTGGTGAGGCGGACGCTCGGCTGAGCCGGCTGCTTTCGCCGACCGCCGGATCGACGAAGCGGCGGGCGACCTCCGGGCCGCCCGCCGCTCGTTTCGCGCCCTGCGCCCATCGTTTAGCGCTGCAGCTCGTCCCGCAGCGCCGCCGCGTCGGCGAGCCCCGTCGCGATCTCGGGCAGAATGCCGCGCGCCACGTAGATCGGGAGCACCAGCTCGCGCAGCCGGGGCAGCGTGCGGGCAAAGACCAGCCCTCCGAGGATGCAGGCCACCCCGCCCAGCAGGATGGTGTGTGGTGCGCCGATGCGCGCCGCCAGCGCCCCCGCCAGCAGGCTGCCGAAGGGCGCCATCCCCATGAAAGCCATGGTGTAGAAGGCCATGACCCTCCCCCGCATCTCCTCGCGCACGATGGTCTGGATGATGGTATTGCTGGACGCCATCTGGACCATGAAGCCGGCGCCGGTGAAGACCATGAGCACGAGGGAGAGCACTACGTTGCGCGAGAAGGAGAAGGAGATCAGCCCCGCGCCGAAGAGCCCCGCGGCGCTGGGGATGATGCGGCCGAGTCCGAGCACGGAACGGCGTGACGCCAGGTAGACCGCCCCGCAGAGCGCACCGACCCCCGTCGCCCCCATGAGGAAGCCCAGCGTGTGCGGCCCGCCGTGGAGCACTCGCGCGGCCATCAACGGCATCAGCACCGTGTAAGGCATGCCCATGAGGCTGATCAGCGCCAGCAACAGCAGCACCGAGCGGATGGGCGCGAAGCCGAAAGCGTAGCCGAACCCGTCCCGCAGCTCCGCCAGCACGTGCGTGCCCGTGGCGGTCCGCTCCCGGCGCACGAGGCGCATGGCGAGCAGCGAGGCGATCACGGCCAGGTACGACACCCCGTCCACCATGAAGCACCAGCCCTCGCCCGCCAGTGCGATCAACACTCCCGCCACCGACGGGCCCACCAGGCGCGCGCCGTTGACCATGGACGAGTTCAGCGCGATGGCGTTGGCCAGGTCCGCCCGGTCCTCCACCATCTCCACCACGAACGCCTGCCGCGCCGGCGTGTCGAAGGCGTTGATCACCCCCTGCATCGCCCCCAGCAGCAGAATGTGTGTCACGGTGATCGTGCCCGAGAGCGCCAGCCAGGCCAGCGCGAACGACTGCAGCATCGACAGCACCTGGGTCACCGCCAGCACGCGGTAGCGGTCGAGGCGGTCCACCCAGACCCCGGCGAAGGGCGCGAGCAAGAAGGTCGGAATCTGCCCGGCGAAGCCCACGATCCCTAGCATGGCGGCGGAGCCCGTCAGCCGGTATACCAGCCAGCTCGTCGCCAGGCGGGTGATCCACGTGCCGATGAGGGAGATCCCCTGGCCACCGAAGAAGAGCCGGTAGTTGCGGTGCGCCAGCGCCCGCAGCATGAAATGCAGCCGGCCGCCCCCGTCGGCGCCCGGCTTTGCGCCCGGCCCGCCGCTGCCCCAGCCCCCGCCGCCCCGCCCGGCCACACGATTCATCCCGGCCCCCGCGCCACCAGCTGCTCCGCTGCCGTGAAGAAGGTGCGGCGGTACCAGAGCACCACGATGGCCGACGTGATCGCCACCGCCCCCGCCAGCATGAAGGCCACCACGATCTGGTAGCGCACCGCCAGCAGCGGGGAAGATCCCGCCAGGATCTGACCGGTCATCATCCCGGGGAGCGCCACCAGCCCCACCACAGCCAGGCCGTTGACCGAAGGGATGAGCGCGGCGGTGAGCGCGCGGCGCACCGGCTCGGCGGAGGCTCGCGCGGGCGCGGCGCCCAGCGCCAGGTACGCCTCCACCTCCCCCCGCCGCGCCTCCATCTCCGACTGCAGCCGCTCCGCCGCCAGCGCAGCGCCGTTCATGGCGTTCCCCGCGATCATCCCGAAGATCGGCACCAGGTAGCGCGGGTCATACCATTCCCCGGGCCGCAGCACGATCGCGTCCACGTACGCCAGCGTCACGCCGGCGCCCACGAGCATGGCCACTCCCGCGATCGGCACGATCGTGCGCCGCCGCTCCTTCACCCGGTCCGTCGAGGTCTTCGTCGCCGCGGCCAGCATCACCAGCAGGGCCAGCAGCACCAGCCACCAGCGGTTCGCGGCGAAAAGGTACACGAGCACGTAGCCCACGCCCAGCAGCTGCACCACCGCCCGCACCGCACCTACGGCGAAGCCCCGCGTCAGCCCCAGCCGCTGCCACGACGAGACCCCCATGGCCACCAGCACCAGCCCCGCAGCCAGCCCCAGCTCCACCCAGGAGACGTCCACCGGCGGCGTTCCCGCCCCCGCCCCCGCCCCCGCCCCCGCTCCCGCCTGCGCCAGGAGCGTGAGACCCGGACCCAGCGTCATGACCATCGTGCTCACCCCGCACTGGAAAGGTAGGCCCGCGTCCGCGCCTGCCGCGGCCGCTCGAACAGCTCCGTCGTCGCTCCCGACTCCACCACCCGTCCTGCCTCCAGCATCACGGCGAAGGCGCTGTGCTGCCGCGCCTCCGCCAGCCGGTGCGTCACCATCACCACCGTGTGACCGCGCTCCGCGTTCAGGCGCGACACCGTCGCCAGCAGCCGCTCCGCCACCTCCGGGTCCAGCGCCGAGGTCGGCTCGTCCAGCAGCAGCACCTGCGGCCCCGTCGCCAGCGCCCGCGCCAGCGCCACCCGCTGCTTCTCGCCGCCCGACAGGCGGTCCGCATCCCGGGCGCCGTAGTCACCGTCCAGCTCCACGGCCTCCAGCAGCCGCTCGATCCAGCCCGCCGCTGCCCCGGCCGCCGCCCCCGAGGGCGACAGCTCCACCGCCCGGCGCAGGTTGTCCGCCACCGTCCCCGGGAACATCACCGGCGTCTGGAACACGAAGCCCACCGCGCAGCGCAGCTCCCGCACCGGGTAGTCCCGCACGGGCCGGCCCAGGAAGCGCACTTCTCCCGAGCTCGGATCGTCCAGCCGGTTCAGCAGCCGCAGCAGCGACGTCTTGCCCGCGCCCGACGGACCCATCACCGCCGTGATCCCCCCCGCCGGCAGCGTCACGCTCACGCCGTCCAGCACCCGGCTCCCACCGCGCTCCTCGACCACGTCCACCAGCTCGAAGGCCGGCCCCACTCCCGCTGCGCCGCCCACGCTCGCCCTCCTGCCGTCCAGCGCCCTTTCGCGCAACCACGCGCCCGACCTCCCCTGCCCTCGCCGAAGTCCCGCGCAACCCGCATACCCGCGCCGCCACCCGGGCGGGGCGCGGGACGGACGGTGGCACAACGTCCCGCGCTTCTGCTTCACGCGTGGGGCACGGCGCCCCGCGGCGCCCGCGCGCGCGCGTGAGCGTTCAGGACTATGTGTTTGTAGTGCAGTAATTTACGATCACTGACTCCGCGCAGGGGCGGGCGGCACGCTACACGCCGTAGCAGAAGATCGACCGGCAAGCCTCCGCGCGCGACGTCGCCGCCTTCCAGCGGGATGCGTGCTGTGGAGGCTTGCCGGTTTTCATTGGGGGATTGGGGGCGGCAGCGGCGCAGGTCGCGACGGCGGGGCCGTCGCGGGGCCGGGATTGGGCGGGGCGCAGGCTCGCGACGAGCGTGCGCGCCGCGAGCTCCAGGTGGCGAGGCCCGCCTGGCCGGCGCGATCTGAACGGAAGGAGCGAGGATGAACAAGATGATGGAGAAGCCAGAGTTCCGCCTGCTGGACATCCCGCAGGACCTGCTGTCCCGGGGCCGGCAGATGGCGGGCATGGGCCGCGATGTGTGGCTGGCCGGCCTGGGGGCCGTGGCGACAGTGGAGGAGGAGGGCTCGTCGCTCTTCACGACCCTGGTGAAGCGGGGCGAGAAGCTGGAGGCGGAGGGCCGCAAGCGGATCGGCGCGGTGAAGGACGACCTGACCGTGCGCCAGAAGTCGGTGACGCACACCCTCGATGAGAAGGTCTACGAGCCGATGCTGCGGGCGATGAGCCGGTTCGGGGTGCCCACGCGCGGCGAGATCAAGGATCTGAGCGCGAAGGTGGACGCACTGACCAAGCACGTGGACCTGCTGGTGACGCGGCTGGCCAAGGAGCGGGCGGCGACGGGGAGCGAGTACGCGATCTACTACGTCGTCTCCCGTGACGATGGCTGGGCGATCGGCCGTGAGGGGATGGACATGCCGCTGCGCGTCTATCCGACCAAGGAGGATGCGCTGGAGGAGGCCCGCGTGCTGTCGAACAAGAATGCGCCGGCCAAGCTGCACGTGTACAAGAAGGACGGCACGATCCAGGACACGTTCACGTACGACGGTTGAGACGGCGGCCCCCGGGGGGGGCGCTGAAGGGGCGGGGGTGGGCCGGGCGGGCGGCGGGCGCGAAATCGTGCTTGCCGCCCGTCTGGCCTGGGACGTCGGCGGGAGCGAGTGCGAATGAGCACAGGCAGCCGGATCGGGATCGCGTGCGCGGGGGGTGTGGTCGAGGGGGCGTTTTACGAGATCGGCGTTCTCTGCGCGCTGGAGCAGTGCATCGCCGGGCTGGAGCTGGACCATCTCGACGTCTACGTCGGGG
>JADGQX010000074.1 GCA_017881445.1 Gemmatimonadota bacterium
ACGTAGACGTTCTTCTCCTGCCCGGCGCCCTGCTGCAGCAGCCAGCCACCGGTCGCCAGCGCCACGAGCGCGACGGCGGCGGGCGCGACCAACGATCGCTTGATCCTCATCCGTCCTCCATGGACCGGCCCGCGGGCACGCGGACCTCCATCTAACTTAACCCTTCCCCGGCGGGAAAGTTTCGGCAAAACGCTCGTGCAGCAGGCGCAGGATGGCCGCGTGCACCGCCGCCGGCGGGTCACGGCCATCCAGCAGCGCCACGCCGGGCTCCTGCCGGGCGAGCAACTCGTATGCCTCCGCGACTCTGCGGTGGAAGTCGTCGCCTGCCCGCTCGATGCGGTCGGGCGCGCCCCGGGCCGTGCGCCGCCGCTCGCCCACGGCGGGCGGCACCAGCAGCACGATGGTCAGGTCGGGCTCCAGCCCGGCCGTGGCGAAGGCGTTGAGCGCACGCACCTCGTCCAGGCCCAGCCCGCGGCCGATCCCCTGGTAGGCCATGGAGCTGAGCGCGAAGCGGTCGGCCAGCACGACCTGGCCCCGGGCCAGCGCCGGCCGGATCCGCTCCTCCACCAGCACCGCCCGCGCCGACTCCATGAGCAGCAGCTCGGCCCGGGGCGTGAGGTCGCCGCTGTGAAGCAGGACGCGCCGGATCTCCTCCCCCGCCTCGGTGCCGCCGGGCTCGCGCACGCGCAGCACCGACAGCCCCCGGGCGACGAGCCAGTCCTCCAGCCGCCCGGCCTGCGTGGTCTTGCCGGAGCCCTCGGGACCCTCGAGCACGAGGAAGAGGCCGGTGTCAGGAGTCACGACGTCGCCTCGTCGCCTTAAGGAACGAGGCCGCAAGGGCGGCCTCGGAATCCCATCCGAATCCGAATCCGAATCCGAGCCCGGCAGTCCGGATTCGGATTCGGGCTCGGATTCGGATTCGGGAAAACCTCACTCGTAGTAATCCAGCCCCAGGTGCGTGATCTCCTTCTCGCCCATGAGGTAGCGCAGCGTGTTCTTCAGCTTCATCTGCTGGATGAACAGGTCGTGCTCCGGGTAGAGCATGGGCGCGGTCATGGGGCTCTTCCAGTAGAAGGAGAGCCACTCCTGGATGCCGTGCATGCCGGCGCGCTGGGCCAGGTCGAGGAAGAGGGCGAGATCGAGGACGATGGGCGCGGCCAGGATGGAGTCGCGGCACAGGAAATCGACCTTGATCTGCATCTTGTAGCCGAGCCAACCGAAGATGTCGATGTTGTCCCAGCCCTCCTTGTTGTCGCCACGCGGCGGATAATAGTTGATCCGCACCTTGTGGTAGACGTTGCCGTAGAGCTCGGGGTAGAGCTCGGGCTGGAGGATGTACTCGAGGACGGAGAGCTTCGACTCTTCCTTGGTCTTGAACGAGTCCGGATCGTCGAGGACCAGGCCATCGCGGTTGCCCAGGATGTTGGCGCTGAACCAGCCATCGATGCCGAGCATGCGCGCCTTGAAGCCGGGCGCGAGGATGGTCTTCATCAGGGTCTGGCCCGTCTTGAAATCCTTGCCCGTGATGGGCGCGCGCTTCTCGCGCGCCAGCTCCCACATGGCCGGGAAG
The DNA here is from genome assembly GCA_017881445.1 of Gemmatimonadota bacterium. Lineage (GTDB taxonomy): Bacteria > Gemmatimonadota > Gemmatimonadetes > Longimicrobiales > RSA9 > JADGQX01. The sequence continues at coordinate 1,571 of JADGQX010000074.1, forward strand.
TCCACGGTCAGCCCCGGCGCGCCGTTGGCGAAGGGGTAGCCCTCGGAGAGCGCGGCCCAGGCGTAGAGCATGGAGGGCGCGACCTGCGGGTCGTTCTTCTCCATGGCCGCCTCGAAGGCGGCGAGCGACTGGTGGATCTCGCTGGGCTGGAGGAAGACCTCCGTGGAGCCGCACCAGATCACCACCATGCGATCGCAGTGGTTGCGCGCCTTGAAGTCGCGCATATCGGCGCGCAGCTGCTCGGCCAGGTCGCGCTTGTTCTTGCCCGTCTTGACGTTGTGGCCATCGATGTTGCGGCAGTAGTTCCGGTCGAAGACGGCCGGCATCGGCTCGATAGCCGTGAGGAAGTCCTTGACGGGGTCGAGATGCCGGGCCTCGAGCACGCCCGCCTTGACGGCGGCGTCATAGGCGTTGTCCGGGATCGGGTCCCAGGCGCCAAAGACGAGCTGGTCCAGGCCGGCCAGCGGGACGAACTCCTGGATGGTGGGGTTGCGGTTCTCGGTGCGCTTGCCCAGACGGATATGGCCGAGCTGCGTCAGGGAGCCGATGGGCTCGCCCACGCCGCGGCGCACCGCCTCCACGCCCGCGATGAACGTGGTGGCGACGGCCCCCAGGCCGACCGTGAGAACGCCTATGCGGCCACCGGCCGGCTGGATATCGCTACGATTCATGAGATTCCTCATTGGTTGTACGGCTCGCCGGGGCGCCATCCTCGAGGGGCACCCCGCGGGCGTGTTTCCAGACCCAGACGATGCGCTGGATAGCCGTGACGTTGGTGAGGGCCGCCAGGATGAAAATGACGACCTTGAGCACGAGGCCGTGCCAGTGCTCGCCGAAGAAAAGCGAGGCGAGACCGATAAGAACGACGCGCTCCGCACGGGGCATGAGGCCGACCCGGCAGTCCAATCCCATGGCCTCCGCGCGCGCCCGAGTATAGCTGATCATCAGCGACCCCGCCATGGCGAGCATGGTCATGTAGATCATGCTCACGTCGGTGGGCTGGACCTTGTCGAAGTCCACGCCGGCGACGGTGGGCATCCCGCCGAACTGCTGCGGCAGGGCGCTGTTGTAGAGGGAGAGGATGCCGAAGTAGACCGCGATCTCGCTGATGCGGTCCAGGGTGGAGTCGTAGAATGCGCCGAACTTGCTGCCCAGCCCGGACAGCCGCGCCACCCGGCCGTCCAGGATGTCGAACAGCCCCCCGGCCAGGACCAGCAGGCCGGCGGAGCGGACGTGATGGCCGTGGAACGCCCAGGCGGAGGAGAGCGTCACCAGGAAGCCGACGGTGGTCAGGAGATTGGGATGCACCCGCCGGCGGACCAACCAGGCGGTCCCCGGATTCAGAATCCGGTAGGCGCCGCCGCGGAGCGATTCGAGGCTGGGCATCGACCGGTCAGTCCGGCAGGATGATCCGCGAGCGCGAGCCTGCTTCCATGCCCTTGCCGATCTGGTCGTTCACGCGGCCGAGCAGCTTGTCGAAATTGGACTGAGCCGCCACCAGCGATTGATACTGGGAGTTGGCCTGCACCCTCATCAGCGCATTCTCGTAGGCTTCGGCGGATTGGCGCGAGGGCTCCTCGCCGCGCTGCATCGCGCCGGCCAGCTCGGCTTCGAGCTGGGACAGGGACTCGATCATCGCATTCAGCTCGCGATCGCCCGTGACGCTCTCGCGGGCGCGCTCGAGTGTCCTGTACTCGCCGGTCTGTCCGATCAGCCGTCCGAGCTCCTGCGCCTTGTCCATCATGGCATCATGCATGGTCGCGCCTTTCATCACGTTGCGCAAGAGATGCGGCGGGCCAGCGCCACCCGCTCCCGCCCCGCCAGGTCCCGCTCCACCCGCGACGCCTCGAAGGCCGAGGTCGCGTCGATCAGGGCCCGCACCGCCGCCGCCTGGGTGGCCCCCAGCTCCAGGGCGAGCAGACCCCCCGCCCGCAGGTGTGCCGCCGCGCCACCGATGAGCGGCCGCAGCACGTCCAGCCCGGCATCGCCCGCGAAAAGCGCCCCCGCGGGCTCCCACTCCCCCACCTCCGGCGCCAGGGCGGCCCGCTCCGGCTCGGCCACGTAGGGCGGATTCGAGGCGACGACGTCGAAGACCTCGTCCGGCGCGACCGCCTGCCAGAGCGAGCCGAGCCGGAACTCCACCCGGTCGGCCAGCCCCAGGCGCGTGGCATTGCCCCGGGCGACCTCCAGCGCATCCGCGGACATGTCCGTCGCGACCACGCGCTCGAAGGGGCCCTCTTTCAGCAGGCTCAGGGCAATGGCACCCGAGCCGGTGCCGACGTCCAGGGCGACCAGGCGCCGGACCTCCAACGGCGATGGGGCGATGGGGGGATGGGGGGCAACGACTTCCGGCTCGCCGGGCGCCGGCGCGATCCCGGCAGCTGCCGCGTCACTGGCGCTGACCGAAGTCGCAGCCTCACCGGTCGCCCCATCCCCCCATCGCCCCATCGCCCCCTCGGCCGGTTCCGCGCGCAGGCGCTTGCCTGGCCTACCCCCGACCAGCGCCCAGGCCCAGTCCAGCACGTGACCCACCAGCTCCTCGGTCTCGGGGCGCGGGATCAGCACCCGGGCGTCCACCGCCAGCTCCAGCTCGCGGAAATGCGCGCTGCCCACGATGTACTGCACCGGCTCGCGGCGCAGCCGGCGACGGACCAGGGCGCGAAACGTCGCCAGCTCGTCGTCCTCGACGGGTCGGTCGAACTGGAGGTAGAGCTGGAGGCGGCTGAGGCGGAGGACGTGGGCCAGGAGCAGCTCGGCGTCGAGGCGCGGCTGCTCGATGGCGCGCTCGGCGAAGAGGTCGGCGGCCTTGCGGGCCAGCAGCAACGCCGTTTCGGCCACGCGGCGCCGACGGGTCAGGCAGCCGAAGGCGAGGCTTCCAGGTGCTCCGCCTCGCGCGCCAGCTTGAGCGCCTGGATCAGCTCGTCCAGGTCGCCATCCAGGATGTCGTGCAGGCGGTAGAGCGTGAGGCCGATGCGGTGATCGGTCACGCGGCCCTGGGGGAAGTTGTACGTCCGGATCTTGGCCGAGCGGTCGCCCGTGCCGACCTGCGTCTTGCGTTCCCGGGCCCGCTCCGCTTCCTGCGCCGCCAGGCGCGCGTCCAGCAAGCGGCTGCGCAGCACCTTCAGCGCCTTGACCTTGTTCTTGAGCTGGCTCTTCTCGTCCTGGCAGGTCACCACCACGCCCGTCGGGATGTACGTCACGCGCACCGCCGAGTCGGTCGTGTTCACCGACTGGCCGCCCGGCCCCGAGGAACGGTACACGTCGATGCGCAGATCCTCGTCCCGGATCTCGAGGTCCACCTCCTCCGCCTCCGGCAGCACCGCCACCGTGGCCGCGGACGTGTGAATCCGGCCCTGGCTCTCCGTCGTGGGCACGCGCTGCACCCGATGCACGCCCGACTCGTTGCGCAGCTCGCCGTACGCGTCCTTGCCCCGGACGACGAACACGACCTCCTTGTAGCCGCCCATCTCGCCTTCCGACACGTTCACCAGCTCCACCGACCAGCGCTTGCGCTCGGCGTAGCGCGTGTACATGCGGAACAGGTCGCCCGCGAACAGGCCCGCCTCGTCGCCACCCGTGCCGGCGCGCACTTCCACCACCGCGGCCCGGTCCGCCAGCGGATCCTTGGGCAGCAGCAGGCGACGCAGCCGCTCCGCCACCTCCGTCTCCTGCGCCGCCAGGTCCTCGGCTTCCGCCTGCGCCAGCTCCCGCAGGTCCGCCTCCTCGCCCGACTTGGCCAGCTCCCGCGCCTCTCCCAGCTGCAGGCGCACCTTCTCCAGCAGACGCGCCGCCTCCACCGCCGGCGTCAGCTCCGCGTGCTCCCGGCCCAGGTCACGCAGCGCGTTCCCGTCCCCGAAGATCGCCGGGTCCGACAAGCGCGCCGTCAGCGTGTCATAGCGCCGGAGCAGCTCGGGTATCCGCTGTTCCCACTTCATGGCCATGAAATCGAGAGAGCCGGGAGCAACCCCGGCCCTCGATCACTCCGCCGCAGATTCGGCCGGCGCCGCTGCCGCCGCCGGCGCGTCCTTGCCGCGCCGGTCGCCCCACTTCTGCCGGAAGCGCTCCACCCGGCCCGCCGTGTCCATCAGCTTCTGCTTGCCCGTGTAGTACGGGTGGCAGGTCGAGCAGATTTCCACGTGGATGTTCTTGCTCGTGCTGCGCGTCTGGAACGACGCACCGCATGCGCAGTGCACCGTCGCGACGTTGTATTCGGGATGGATTTCCGGCTTCATGCCCGCCCTCATCGTCGAAAAGGTGAGGCCCGAAAATTCGGGGGCCAAACTGGGACAATTTACCGGATGTCCCCGGCTATTTCAAGGGCGGCGGAGCGTGAGCAGGGGCAGGAGCAGGTGAAGGAGCAGGAGCAGGGGCAGGAGCAGGGGCAGGAGTGAGGTCCGATGGGGGTCCGAGTCCGAGTCCGAGTCCGAGTCCGAGCCCGAGCCCGATACGAGTCCGGGTCCGATACGAGTCCGGGTCCGAGTCCGAGTCCGAGCCCGAGCCCGATACGCGTCCGGGTCCGATACGAGTCCGGGTCCGAGTCCGAGCACGAGCCCGAGCCCGATACGAATTCGAGTCCGAGTCCGAGCCCGATACGCGTCCGAGCCCAAGCCCGTGCCCGAGCAAGTCCGAGCGGGGGCGGGCGCCCGCAGCCACCGGTCCCCCGCCCCTCCGGCTCCCGGCCGCTCGCCCCGGGCGGCGTTCTGCACCGGGGCGGCTTGACATTTCCCATGTCTTTGTGCGGATTTCCGTCTCCCCTGCAGGAGGGCAAAGATGCGGCTTACGGGCGTGTGCCTGTCGAACCCGGTGACGGGGATCGAGATCGTGACGACGGAGGTGGACGAGGAGCATGGTCGGCGGCTGGTAGCGGAATACGAGATCCAGCCGCGCCGGCTGAGAGACGCCCTCCGCCACGTGCACCGGAGCTGGACGGAGACGTTCGAGATCCTGGCGGGGGAGTCGTGCTACGAGCTGGACGGCGTGGAGCTGCGTGCGCGGGCGGGGGACGTGATCGAGCTGCCGGCCGGTGTGCCGCACCTGCACCCGTGGAACGTGGGCGGGGGGACGCTGCGCATGCGGCAGGTGTCGGTGCTGAACCCGCCGGACCCGGAGGCGCTGCGGGCGGTGGGCTACGGCTTGGCGACGCTGTACGGCATGGCGGCGGAGGGCCGGGTGGACGCGAAGGGGCGGCCGCCGCTGCTGCAGCTGGCCGCTACGCTGCGCTCGTTCCAGCGCTACGGGATCTTCCTGGCGGACCTGCCCGTGGGGGTCCAGCGGCTGCTGTTCGGGGCGCTGGCGGCCCTGGCATGGCCGGTGGGCGTGCGCCCGTACTACGAGAGGTATGTGCTGGCGGCGGCGGGGGCGACTCCGGCGGCCGCGACTCTTCGAAAGCGGGCCGGATAGAGCCGGGATCGCGGCGGGTCACCCGACCGACAAAGACCGCAGACGCAGACGCAGGCGCAGACGTCCACCGTCGAACCCGTCTGCGTGGACGTCGGCTTGCGCCTGCGTTTGCGGTTTCTGACTTACGCGGCCTTGCGACGGCCCTGGAGCAGGCAGGCGAGCGCGAGGACGACCGAGGCCGCGGCGGCGAGATTCGCGAGCCAGTCGCCCCAGAGGGTGAAGAGCGTCGTCGCCCGTGTGGTGAAGACGGTGCCGACGCGCACCTCGGGGACGAAGAGAGGCGTGGGCTGGGAGATGCGTCCGAGCGGGTCGATGAACAGGGAGATCCCGGTGTTGGCGGCGCGGGCGACGCCGGTGCGGGTCTCGATGGCGCGCATGACCATGTGGGCCGGGTGCTGCCAGAGCGCGCTGGTGCGGGCCCAGAGCGGCTCGCGGCCGTACCAGGAGTCGTTGGTGATGTTGACCAGGAAATCGGCGCCGTCTTGCCGGTAGTGGCGGGCGAGCGGCGCGAAGATCGACTCGTAGCAGATCATGACGCCGAAGCGGGCTCGGCCGGCGGGGAACAGCTCGGTGCTGGTGCCGCGGCCGAGGCCGCCGAACCACTCGAGCCGGCCGGTGAAGCGCTCGAGCCAGGCGGGGTCGATGAAGGGCACGCGCTCGACGATGGGCACGAGGAACTGCTTGTCGTACTCCGTGCCCAGGAGCCCGTTGGGCGTGACCAGCATGGCGGCGTTGTAGACGGTTATCGGGTCGGTGGGCGAGTAGCCGTAGGCGCCGGCCAGGATGGGGGCGCCGACGCGGGTGGACAGGTCGCGGATGCGGTCGCGCAGCGCGGAATCGTCGGGGTCGGCCGCCGCGATGAGCGCCTGGACGGCCACTTCCGGCCAGGCCACGAGATCTACCGTCCCGGGGCGCACCCGCTCCGTCAGGTTGGTGAGCACGACCATGGAGGAGTCCAGGGCGCGCTTCCGGTCCATCTTGAGGTCCTCGGGGATGTTGGGCTGCACGACAGCGACGCGGGCGGCGGGCACCAGGGTCAGGGTGGCGGCGCGCCAGAAGCCGTAGCCGGCGGGAATGGCGATGGCCAGTGCGGCGATCAGCGCCGGCCGGAGCGGCGACGTGCCGCGCCGCCACGCCACCACGCCGGTGGCGACCAGGCCGTTGACCAGGGCCAGCCAGAAGCTGAGTCCGCGGGCGCCGACCAGGTCGGCGGCGCCGGCGACGCGGGGGAAGCCCGTGAGCGAGGAGCCGAGTCCGAGCCAGGGGAACGACACGTCGCCCAGGTGTCCCTGCACCCATTCCAGGGTGGTCCAGAAGAGCGCGGCTGTGAGGGCCATGGGCAGGGCGGGCGCCTTCTGGCGCACGAGCACCACGCCCGCCCCGAAGAGCGCGGTGAACCCGGCCAGGATCACGACCGTGACCAGCCAGGCCAGGAAGGCGAGGCGCGAATAGTAGATGAGGGCGACGATCAGCCAGTAGAGCAGCAGGCCGAAGTAGATGAGCCCCATGAAGTAGCCGCCGCGGATGGCGGCCCAGCGGCCGTTGAGGTCGGCGGGGCGGTCGGCCAGGAAGACCAGGAACGGCACCAGGGCGACGAAGGGCGGCAGCAGCAGCTCGAAGGGCGGGAACGACAGCACGAGCAGCAGGCCGGAGAGGGCGGGCAGCAGGCGCTCGCCCCTGGGCGGCAGCAGGCGCCCGCCGCGGACCGGCCGCGGCGTGGGCGCGCGCGGCGTCTCGCCGTGGGCGCTCGCGTCGCGGGGGCGAACGCTCAAGCGCGGACCTCCCTGTGCTCTTCCGCGGACTGGTAGGCCAGCTGGACGAGGCGCATGACGCCCACCTGCTCCCCGGGGAGCTCACGGGGCACGGCACCCTGGGCCATGTCCACGAAGTGGCGCAGCAGCTGGCGATACGAGGCCATGTAGGAGTTGCCCTGCCCCGGCGGCAGCTGGGGTGTGACCTCGACCAGTCCCTGCTCGAGCTCCTTGTGCACCGAGAGCGGGGCCAGCGTGGCGGAGCCGCGCGTGCCGAAGATCTGCAGGAAGTGCCGGTCGCGGCGATCGAGCATGCTCCAGGTGACTTCCACGCTCAGGATGCGGCCGTCGGCGAGGGTGCAGAGGATGGCGGCGGAGTCCTCGACCTCCATCCCCTCGGCGGGATGGGTGTGGGCGACGACGCGCTCGACGGTGGGGAAGTCGAGGGTCCAGAGGGCGAGGTCCACGACCTGGACGCCCAGGTCCATGAGGGCTCCGCCGCCGGCGGTCTTCTTCCGGTGGCGCCAGGTGGGGCGCAGCACGCGCACCTTGCGATTGAGCCAGCCGGCCTTGACGAAGAAGATGTCGCCCAGCTCGCCGCCGCGGGCGAAGGGCTTGAGGGCGAGCGTGTCGGTGCGATAGCGGTTGTTCATGGCCACCATGACGGTGCGGTCCGTGTGCTCCGCGACCGCCAGCACGCGCTCGACGCCCTCGGGCGTCAGGGCGACGGGCTTCTCCACCAGCACGTGCTTGCCCGCGCGGAGCGCGGCAATGCACTGCTCCTCGTGCAGGTGGCTGGGCGTGCAGATGAGCACGCCATCGATCTGGGGGTCGTCGAAGATGGCCTCGTCCGCGGGGGCGACCGCGGGGACGCCGAAGCGACTGGCCAGGGCGGCGGCCTTGTCGCGGTCGCGGTCGCAGACCGCGGCCACGAACGCGCCGCGGAACGCGGCCAGGATGGGCAGGTGCACGACCTGCGCGACGGCGCCGGTACCGAGCAGCCCCAGCGCGAAGTTCCTTCCCTCGTTCATGGCTTACCTCCCGCCGGCGGCGGCGCCGGAGTGTCGCGATGGCCGGGGGCCATGATCATGCCCCCGAGCCGGATGCCCGCGTACTGCACATCGCCCATGGCCGTGAGCCGCAGCTCGCCCGAGACGCGCAGGCGCTCGCCGACGCGGTACTCCGCGCCGCCCAGCAGCGTGACCGCCGGGGCGAAGGAGTCCAGCAGGTCCTGGACGAACGTGCCCTGGATGGCGGCACCCTGGCCGCGCAGCAGGTGCACCCCCAGTCCAGCGCCACCGTAGGCCAGCACCCCGCTCGGGGTGGTGACGACGTACTGCGCATCCACGTCCAGGGCCAGGTCCCTCCAGCGCACGGGGCCGAGGTCGGCACCGGTGAGCGTCACGTTGGCCTGGCGCAGCGCGGGCAGCGCGTCGATGCGCGTGGCCAGCCGGTCCAGCTCGCTGCGGCGGAAGTCGGAGCTCCAGTAGGAGAGGCTCGGCACGATGCGCACGCCGGGTCCGAGGTAGCCCAGGTCCGCCCGCAGCGAGAGCACCGGGGTGGCTGCGACCTTGGTGGGCCAGATGTACCCCAGCGCGGCACCGGCGCCGCGGAACTCGAGGTTGGTGTAGTCGTAGTCCGCGAGGCTCTGCGCGCGGGCAGCCGCCGGGAGGAGCGCCAGCAGCGCCAGCGCGAGTACGCCTCGTCGCATGTTTCGCATCGGTCTCAATAGAGGCGGGTGATGCGGGTGCCCTGGTAGTAGGCACCCAGGATCTGGCGATAGCTCTGGCCGGCGCGGGCCCGGCCGATGGCGCCATACTGGCACATGCCGATGCCGTGGCCGTAGCCGCCGCCGTGGACCTCGAGGGCGATGCTGTCGCCCTCGGGGTGCAGCGTGGCGTCGAAGAGCATGGAGCTGTTGAGCCCCGCGCCCGAGGACATGCGCAGCACCCAGCGGATCGAGTCGGCGCGCACCGTGTAGTCGCGGCCATCCGCCCGGATGTGCACGGAATCCACTCGACCGGAGGGCGTGCGCCCCAGGATGCGGACGGCCTCGACCTGCCGGACACTGGCGGGCGGGCGCCGGTCCAGCGCCGCCAGAGGGGTGCGCAGCACCCGGCGCAGCTGCTCCAGCGTCCAGCGGGTGGTCCAGCGGTAGCGGGGCGAGATGTCGCAGTAGGCGCGATCGCTGCCGGGAATCCGGTCCGACACCGACTGCAGGTACGGCTGCGGCGGCCGCCAGGGCCAGGACTCCGGCGAAGCGGCGGTCTGCCCGCCGCACGTGGAGCTGTAATAGGCCATGATCGGCTGACCCCTGTACGTCACGATCTCGCCCCGCGTCTGCTTCACAGCCCGGGTCGCGACGGAGTCCTCGCCCCCCAGGCCACCATAGACCTGATCCTGCACCGTGGCGTAGAAGTCGAAGCCGGCCGGACCCTTGCCCATGCGAGCGATGGCGTAGGTGCGCGCCGCCACGGCCTGCGATTTCACCGCCTCCAGCTCCCCTGGCGTGAGCCGCCCGATCTCGAAGGGCACCACGCCCTTCAGGTACTCCTCCAGCTCCAGCACGTTCACGGCCGTGACCCGTCCGGGCCGGTCCGAGCGGACCAGCACCGTGCCGCGGTAAGGCCGGCCGTTCACCCGCAGCGGCGCCGCCGGATCCGCGCCCTGTGCCGGGCTCAGCGTCAGCGGCCCGGCCACGGGACCGAAGCTCCGGCCGCCCCCGCTTCCGCTCAGCCGGCCATCCGATCCGGCCGCGATGGTCCAGCCGGCGGCGGCGCTCCGGGCGACGTCCTCGCCGGCGGGACCGGCGATGCGCAGCCCCCCGGCGGCCGAGAGCGCGACGGCGGCACTGTCCACGACCAGGCCCACGCGCACGCGCGGCTCCGCGGTGAGGCGCTCCCGGCCGGAGGGGGCTTCGCCGGGGGTGGCGCGACAGCCCACGACCAGGAGCGCGACGGCGCACAATGACACGGCGATGGGGAGATGGGGGGATGGGGAGACGGCCATCCGCCAGTACCGGGCGACGAGAGCTTCCGGACCCCGAACGTTCGGTTTGCCGGCGTCCTCGAGCCGCCCGGGTCGCCCCACCCCCCCATCTCCCCATCCCCCCATCGCCCTCACGCCGTCGCCTCTTCCATGGCCTCGCCAAAGACGGCGACCGTGCGCTCGATCTCGGCATCGCCGTGGGCGAGGGAGACGAAGGCGGCCTCGAAGGCGGACGGGGCGAGGTTCACGCCCCGGCGGAGGCAGGCCCAGAAGAAGCGCCGGAACAGCGCCACGTCCGCGCGTCTGGCGTCGGCGAAGTTGCGGACGGGGCCCTCGGTGAAGTGGAAGCCCCACATCCCGCCCAGCGCCCCACCCCAGGCGGGGACGCCCGCGGCGCGGGCGGCGCCCACCAGCGCCTCGACCAGGGCGGCGGCGCGGCTCTCGAGGGCGGCGTAGGGGTCGCTCTCGCGCAGGAAGAGCAGCTGCGCGCAGCCCGCGGCCATGCCGATCGGATTGCCCGAGAGCGTGCCGGCCTGGTAGATCGGCCCGGCCGGGGCGATGCGCTCCATGAGGTCGCGCCGGCCGCCGTACGCGGCCACGGGCATGCCGCCGCCCACCACCTTGCCGATGGTGGTCAGGTCGGGCTGGATGCCGAAGAGGGCCTGGGCGCCGCCCAGGGCGACGCGGAAGCCGGTCATGACCTCGTCGAAGATCAGCAGCGCGCCGTGCTCCCGGGTGATGCGCCGCAGTCCCTCGTGGAAGCCCTCCACCGGCGGGATGAAGCCGGCGTTGCCCACGACGGGCTCGACGATGACGCAGGCGATGCGGTCGCCCTGGCTGCGGAATGCCTGCTCCAGCGCGTCTAAATCGTTGTAGGGCACGGTGATCGTGAGAGAAGCCAGGGCCGCGGGCACGCCGGGGGAGTCGGGGAGCCCCAGCGTCGCCACGCCGCTGCCGGCCTGGACCAGGAAGGAGTCGCCGTGGCCGTGGTAGCAGCCGGCGAACTTGAGGATGAGGTCCCGGCCGGTGGCGCCGCGGGCAAGGCGGACGGCGGACATGGTCGCCTCGGTGCCGCTGTTGACGAAGCGCACCATCTCCAGCGCCGGCATGATGCCGGTGACGAGCTCCGCCAGCTCGACCTCCTGGCCGTTGGGGATGCCGAAGCTGGTGCCGCGCTCCGCCGCGTCCTGCACGGCGCGCACGATGGCGGGATGGGCGTGGCCCAGGATGACGGCGCCCCAGCTGAGGACGTAGTCGATGTAGTCGTGGCCGTCCACGTCGAAGATGTGCGCGCCCTTGGCGTGGTCCACGAAGAATGGCTCGCCGCCCACGCCGCGGAAGGCGCGGACCGGTGAGTTGACGCCGCCCGGAATCAGCTCCAGCGCGCGCCGGAACAGTCGCGCGCTCCTCTCGTTGTCGGCCATGTCTCTCTCAGTCCAGGATCCGGGCGACGAGGTCGTCCTCGGAAGTCCGACCCGCCTCCACGATGCGGGCGCGCAGCAGGGCGCCCGGCTGCGGGAGCTCGCCGGCGCGGGGGTCCGCCCCGTCGGCCCCGCCCGCCCCGTCGGCCCCGTCGGCCCCGTCGCGCGGCAGGAGCATGATGCTGCCATCCAGCTCGGGCGCCTGCCAGGGCGCGCGCGCGACGGCGATGGCGCCCGGCGCCGCTCGCCCCGCCCGCCGCTCCCGCTCCGTCCGGAGCAGCCGGTCCACCAGCACCGGGGTCTCCCGGCCGACGCGGGCGTCGTTCTTCTCCAGGGCAATGGCGCGCTGCAGCTCCAGCACCCGCTCCAGGCGCTCCCTGGCCAGCGACTCGGACACCTGATCGGGCATGGCGGCGGCGGGCGTACCCTCCTCCACGGAATAGCCGAAGGCGCCCAGGTGGTCGAAGCGCAGCTCCTCCATCAGGCCGAGCAGCGCCTCGAAGTCCTCCTCGGTCTCGCCCGGGAAGCCGACGATCACGGTCGTGCGCAGCGCCACGTCCGGGATGGCCTGCCGCAACCAGCGCACGCGCTCGCGGATCGTCGCCCGCCGCTCCGGGCGCCGCATGCGTCGCAGCACCGCGTCCGCCCCGTGCTGGATGGGCATGTCCACGTAGGGCAGGATACGGGGCTCAGCGGCCATGCACTCGACCAGCCGCCGCGTGATGCCGGACGGGTAGAGGTAAAAGAGGCGCAGCCAGGGGATGCGCGTCTCGGCGATGAGCGCCCGAAGGAGCTCGGGCAGGAGGCCGTCCCTGGGCGCGACTTCACCAACTGATTGCGGGATGGGGAGATGGGGGGATGGGGAGACTCCGGCGACCTCGCGCGCGACGCGATGCCCCTGGCTGCCGGCTGCCCTCGGTCCTGCCGCGCCGGGAGCACGCCCGGAAGCTGTTTCCCCCCATCGCCCCATCCCCCCATCGACCGGCCGGGGGAGTCCCGCCATTCCAGCGAAGGGTCTCCCGGCGAAGAACGGCTCATCCGGGGCGCCGGCGGCGCCGCGGGCGAAATCGCGGCCGTACCAAGTCGTGTCCTGGCTGACGATGCTCAGCTCCACTACGCCGGCGGCATCCAGCTCCCGGGCCTCGCGCACCAGGCGCTCGATGGGCGTCGAGCGGTGCTTGCCGCGCATGAGGGGAATAGCGCAGAAGGCGCAGGCGTGGTCGCAGCCCTCGCTGATCTTGAGGTAGGAGCTGTGGCGCGTAGCGCCCGTCAGCACCCGCAGCGGCCGCTCCATGAGCGGCGTGGCGGCGACGGGCGGAAGCACGCCCTGCTCCTGCAGGGCGGGCACCAGCCGGGCCGCGTCCGTGGTGCCCAGTAGCAGGTCCACTTCGGGCAGCTCCGCGCGCAACTCCTCCCGGTAGCGCTGCACCAGGCAGCCCATGGCCACCACCGCACGGACGCGCCCCCCCTGCTTGAGCCGCACGGCATCCAGGATGGCGTCGACGGACTCCTCCCGGGCGATGTCGATGAAGCCGCAGGTGTTGACCACCACCACGTCCGCGTCGCGCACCTCGGCCGAAACCCGCGCGCCCGCCGCCAGCAGCTCCGCGAGCAGCCGCTCGCTGTCCACCGTGTTCTTGTCGCACCCCAGCGTGACCAGCCCCACCCGCAGGCCGGCGGCGGCGCCACGGCGCTCCGCGGGCGCCAGGGCGTCGTGGGCGCGGGTGGGCGTGGCCTCGAGCACGGGCAGCGAGCGCCGCCGGGATGGGTCATGCGACAACGGGGATCCTCGCGGAAGAGGTGAAACAGGCGCGCAATTTACGCCCGGACGGGGGAAGGGGGAAATGCCCCGGGTGGCAGGAGCGCCGCGGGTCGGCGGGCCTTGCCCGGCCCGGCGGGATGCAACATCACCATTGACCAGTGGCACGGCTTCCTACCAGCCGAGCCCGGGCACGGTGCTGTTCCTCGGCTACGGCAATGAGTCGGATGGCGACCCGCTGCCGGCGCAGCGCTTCACCTGGCAGCCGCTGCGCCGCGTCTCGGACTATTTCTTCGTGAAGCTGAGCTACATCTACCGGCGGTGACGCGACCCGCCCCCCCCGCCGACGGACCCGGGCCGCTACCCTCTCGTGATGACCTGGGCGCCGGGCGGAGGCGTGAAGCGGAAGAGGTCGTCGCCCAGCGCGGGGTTCACGCGCAGGCGCGTGAGGTCGAAGCGGCGGACGGAGCCGTTCTCCTCGGTGATCTCGAAGCGGCGGGCCAGGTAGTCCACGGGATCGAGCCAGACCTTGAGCTGCTGGTAGCCGGCCTCGCTCCTGGGGACCAGGCGCAGCACGTAGGCCTGGTGCCCGGCCACGCTTTCCCGCCCCATGAGCGTGGCGTTGAAGCGCCGGACGGCGTCGCCCATGAACTGGGACTGCAGGTCCACCCCCCCCCCACCACCCGCGGCGCCGGCAGCCGCTGGCATGCGCATCACCTGCCTGGGGTCGGCGCTGGGATAGTAGACCCAGAAGTAGCGGCCGTCGCTGACGATGACGTCGCCGGCGGGCTCACGGAAGCGCAGGGCGAAGCGGTCGGGGCGGCGCTGGTACAGCATGCCGCGGCTGCTGGCGGTGGTGCCGAGCAAGGGGTTGCGCATGACCTGCGCGAAGGCGGCGCTAAGGGAGCGCACCCGGCCATAGGCCTCGGACGCGCGCCGGAGCAACGTTTCGGCGTCCGCCTGCGCCGGGGCCGATGCATCGGCGGCGGGCGCGGAGCCGGCCGGGGCGGCGGGGGCGGGAGCCGGAGATGCCGGCGTAGGCGACGTCGCCACGACGAAATCGGCCGGAGCCGTCTCCACGTCCCGAATCAGCTCCTGGCGCGTTCCCAGGGCGATGCCTGCGATCACGCCCGCCAGCGCCACGCCCACCAGCACTCGATCGATCATGCTCCGTTCGCTCATGAGATCCCCCGGCGTTCGTACACGATGCCGCCGGGGGCGTTCCGTTGGGGGCGGCGGGGCGCCGGGGGCCGGCGCCCGTCGCTATGCCGGCGTCCAGATGCGGAACTGGCCGCTGCAATGCAGCAGCCCCATCAGGTACCAGAGGCCATCGTAGTAGCGGTACCGCCCGCTGGGGATGGACGTATTCCAGAGCGCGTCCACGAACTTCCGGGCCCGCGGGTCGGTGGCGGCCAGGCTGGCCACGGCATTGGTGGCCACCAGCGCCGTGGAATGGTCGGCGCCGAGCGGCTGACCGTCGAGCGTGAACCGGTTGCCGTAGGCGTCCACGCCCTTCGACTCGAAGAAGGCCTGGATGCGGTCGCTGAGCACGCGCTCGCGGGGATCGGCGGCCCACCAGGACCAGTCCACGGACCAGTTGGCGGCCGTGCGCCAGGCATCGGGGCCGAAGGTCCCCGAGCGCGGGTTGAAGCCGGCCGCGACGGGCGAGCCATCGAAGTTCGCGTATTCCGGGGCGAGCCCCGTCGCCGGATGGGTCGTCTTCTGCCAGAAGTCGCGGCTGGCCCGGGCGGCGTCCGCCCAGAAGGGCCGGTCGGCCACGGGGCCCCAGCGCGCCCACAGCTCGTAGAACGCGGGCAGGTGGTAGGAGGGGTCGGTATGGTCCGGCCGGTTCGTGTCGGGGGTGAAACGGACCATCTTGTGCTCGGGGTTGAACTCGGCGCCGCCCGTCTCCGAGTGGTCCCTCGACTTCCACTTGCCCGTGATCACCTGGCGGTTCTTCATGTCCGAGAGCAGGCGGTCGGCCTGGGCCCGGTAGTCGTAGATCCCCTTGCCATCACCCCAGCGCGCCGAAGCGAAGTACAGCGCCATGGCCCAGTACTCCTCGCCGTCGGGCGCGGGCGACTCGCTGTTGGGCGTGCCATCGGTCTTCAGTGACCACGAGAAGAAGCCGTACGCCGGGTGCGTGGGCGAGTCCTGGTACATGTACGTCTTCGACCAGTTCCAGAGGGCGTCGAACTCGGCCTTCCGGTCCAGCTGGACGGCGATCATCATGCCGTAGGACATCCCCTCCGAGCGCACGTCCCGGTTGTTGATGTCGGTGACGTAGGCCAGCGGGCCGTTGGCATTGCTGCCGGCGGCGAAATAGACCGTCTGGGTGGCGGTGTCGCCGTGGAAGAGCTGCCGGAAGGCGACGTCGATCTTGCTCCGGATCTCGGCGTCCGAGTGGCCAGCCTCGCGGAAGAGGTTGCGGTAACGGCCCGTGACGAAGGCGCCGCCGCGCGGGTTCCCCGCCGCGGCTGGGCCAGGTGCCGGCGATGGCGTTCATTCCCAGGTCCGCTTAGATCGTCCGGTAAATCATCGAAATCTTTGTCCAGGAATTTCAGCAGCGAGCGGAAGGCA
>JADGQX010000263.1 GCA_017881445.1 Gemmatimonadota bacterium
CTGGGCGGGACTGGGCGCCGCGGTCTACCCCGTGGGGCTGGGCCTGGCGTCGGCGGCCCTGCGCTGGTCTACCGGCACCCCACCCTGGACAAGCTGGCGGAGGGTGACTGCGACATCCTGATCCAGGACGGCGTCATCCTGGACCGGGCGCTCAACCACGAGCTGATCACGCTCCCGGAGCTGGAGGCCGCAGCCCGTCGCCAGGGAATCGACTCGCTCGCCGACGTACAGGGGGCTCGCATCGAGATCGGCGGGGCGTTGACGTTCGTGCAGAAGAAGCCCACCGACGACGAGATGCGGCGGCCAGCTCATGGACCGCCTGGCCTCGCTGGAGGACCAGCTGCAGCGGTTGGAGGCCAGCCTCGGACAGGCCTGAGCCGCGCCGCATCGGGCAGTCGCCCGTCGCGCTCCCCAGAACGCTCTTGTCAGCGGGGCGGGCCGTTCTACCTTTGAAGCTCCTTCAGGACAAGTGAATCCCGCGATCGATTCGCGCCGCGGCGGGTGCCGCCTCCAAATCGGTCCGCCCCGGCGGGGATGCTTTACTGGGCCACCTATGGTGGCAGACAGGAAGGGTTCCGATGCCCATCGATTTCACGCTCACGCCCGAGCAGAAGGCGATGCAGGCCGCCGCGCGCCAGTTCGCGCAGGAGGTTCTGAAGCCCCTGGTACGGGCCGCCGACGCGGAGCCGGATCCCCAGAAGGGGTTCCAGATGATGAAGCCGGTCTACGAGATTGCCTACCAGCACGGCCTCGTGACCGGCGGCTTCCCCCGCGAGTACGGCGGCGCCGGGATGAGCAACCTCGACCTGCAGATCGCGTTCGAGGAGATCTGCGCGGTGGACTGCGGCTTCGCGTTCATCTTGGGGGTGAACGCCCTGGCGCTCTTCCCGGTCCTCGCCTACGGCACGGAGGAGCAGAAGAAGCGGTTCATCACGGAGGCGTGCAACGACCCGACGCACAGCTACCTGTGCGGCTACGCGGCCTCCGAGCCGGCCGGCGTCCCGGGCGGCACCGCCAACTTCGACCACCCGAGCCCGCAGGGCGGCATCCGGACAACGGCGGACCTGGTGAATGGCGAGTACGTGATCAACGGCCGCAAGTTCTGGCCGTCCAGCTCGGCGGGCTGGGACATGAAGGGCGCCGACATGAACAGCGTGGTGGTGCGCACGGACCGGACGAAGGGCGGGCGCGAGGGACTATCGGTCCTCATGGTTCCGCGCGGCACGCCCGGGGTCCGCTACGAGCCGTGCATCGACAAGATGGGGATGCGCATCAACCAGAACTGCGACATCGTCTTCGAGAACGCCCGCGTCCCGGCGGAGAACGCGCTGGCGATCGGGAATGGCGAGCTGGTGATCAACAACGGCTTCACGTTCACGGGGCCGGTGGTGGGGATCGCGGCCGTGGGCGTGGCGCGTGCCGCCTACGAGTACGTGCTTCAGTGGTGCAAGACGTACACGGCGGGCGGGACGGATCCCATCATCTACCACCAGAACGTCGGCTACATGCTGGGCGACATCGCCATGCGCATCGAGGCCGCGCGCTACCTCTCCTGGAAGTCCGCGCACTACCTCGACCTGTACGGCTTCGACGGCGCCCAGGGGCTCAGCGCCATGACCAAGGTGTTCTGCAGCGAGATCTGCACGCAGGTGGTCTACGACTGCATGCGGGTGATGGGGCAGAACTCGTACGACCGCGCGGCGCATCCGCTGGACAAGCTCATGCGCGACATGCTCGGCTTCCCGATCTTCGACGGCGGCAACATGGGCATGCAGCGTCGCAAGCTCTGGGGGCTCATGGCGGGCGAGAAGTTCGATCCCCGGGCCTACGCGGCCTGCGACCGGGTCCACTTCGGGAAGGAGAACGAGGGGATCGGCGTCGTGACCACGCGCCCTGAGGCGCTGAGCGAGCCGGCGGCCGCCGGCCGCTGAGGAGTGACGTTCGCAAGGCGGGGAGCGGCGGCCGCCGGTGGCCGCCGTCTCCCTGTCTCCCCATTTCAAGAAAAGCGTTGCGTTCGGCGAAACGCCATCTACCTTGTTGGCTCACGTTCCGCAGCCAATGCAGCCAGGCAGCGGTCTCCCGTGCTGTCAGAGGGGCCCCGCACGGCCCAACCGACCCGCCCCGGCCGGGAACAGCCCTTAATCCGCCACGCCGTGGCAGACCGGAGGAACTCCCATGCCCATCGACTTCACCCTCACCCCCGAACAGAAGGCGCTGCAGAAGCTCGCCCGAGAGTTCGCCCAGGACATCGTCCAGCCGCTGGTGCGTGCCGCCGACGCCGAGCCGGATCCCCAGAAGGGGTTCCAGATGATGAAGCCGGCCTATGAGCAGGCCTACGAGCTGGGCCTGGTCACCGCCGGTTTCCCCCGCGAGTTCGGCGGCGGTGGACTGGGCATGACGGACCTGCTGATCGCGCACGAGGAGATCTGCGCGGTCGACTGTGGCATCGCCTTCATCATCGGCGTCCAGGGGCTGGGGCTCTTCCCGGTCATGGCCTACGGCACCGCCGAGCAGAAGAAGCGCTTCCTGGGCGAGGCGTGCAACGACCCGACGCACACCTATCAGTGCGGCTACGCGATCTCCGAGCCTGCCGGCATGCCGGGCGGCACCGCCAACTTCGACCACCCGAGCCCGCAGGCGGGCATCCAGACCACGGCGGACCTGGTAAACGGCGAATACGTGATCAACGGGCGCAAGTTCTGGCCGACCAGCTCGGCGGGGTGGGACATGAAGGGCGCCACCATGAACAGCGTGGTGGTGCGCACGGACCGGACGAAAGGCGGACTCGAGGGGCTGTCCGTGCTCATGGTCCCGCGCGGCACGCCCGGCGTGCGCTATGAGCCGAACATCGACAAGATGGGCATGCGCATCAACCAGAACTGCGACATCGTGTACGAGAATGCCCGCGTGCCGGCCGAGAACCTGGTCGGCCCCGGGAACGGGGAGCTGGTCGTCAACAACGGGTTCACCTTCACCGGGCCGTGGATCGGGATCGCAGCCACGGCGGTGGCGCGCGCCGCCTATGAGTACGTGCTGAAATGGTCCAAGACGTACACCGCCGGCGGCACCGATCCCATCATCTACCACCAGAACGTCGGCTACATGCTGGGCGACATCGCCATGCGCGTCGAGGCCTGTCGCTACCTCTCCTGGAAGGCCGCGCACTACCTCGACACCTACGGCTTCGATGGCGCGCAGGGGCTCAGCGCCATGACCAAGGTCTTCACCAGCGAGACCTGCGTGCAGGTGGTCTACGACTGCATGCGGGTCATGGGGTGCAACGCCTACGACCGCGCCGCACACCCGCTGGACAAGCTCATGCGCGACATGCTGGGCTTCCCCATCTTCGATGGCGGCAACATGGGGATGCAGCGCCGCAGGCTGTGGGGGCTCATGGCGGACGAGCGCTTCGACCCGCGGGCCTACGCCAACTGCGACCGCGTCCACTTCGGCAAGGAGAACGAGGGAATCGGCACCGTCACGACCCGCCCCGAGGCCGTGCGCGAGCTGGCCACCGCCGGCCGTTAGGCGACGGAGCCGTAGCGGGACCACGGGCGGCGGTCGGCTGGCGGCCGCCGCCCGAGCACCTGCCCTTCTGGGGACATGGAGCCGATGACGGAAGCAGGGTCGGAGCTCGCCATCGCGGTCTGCATCAAGTTCACGGTCGATGTGAACCGGCTGCGGCCGGACCCGGCGACGGCGGCGCCCGATCTGGGCCACGCGCACTACCGCATCAACGACTTCGACGAGAACGCGCTGGAGGAGGCGGTCCGGCTCAAGGAGCGCCACGGCGGCCGCATCGTCGGCGTCAGCCTGGTCGAGCGAGAGCCCCCGCGGGAGCTGCTGCTGCGGGCGCTTGCCGCCGGGCTCGATGCACTCTACCTCGTGCCGCACGCGGCCGCGGCCTCGGGCGATGCGTTCGTCACCGCCACGATCCTGGCCGCGGCGCTCGAGGAGATCGGCGCGGTCTACGAGATGGTGAGCTGGGACCTCGTGCTCTGCGGCGACGCGTCCTGCGACACGTACGATGGACAGGTGGGACCGCGCGTGGCGGAGGCGCTGGGGATCGTGCCGATCACATACGCCACGCGGCTCGACGTGCGCGACGACACCATCGTCGCGGAGCGCACGATCGAGGACTACGTCCACGTGGTCGAGGCCACGCTCCCCGCGCTCGTGACCGTCGGATCGGAGACGAACAAGCCGCGCCTGCCGCACCTGCGGCAGATCATGGACGCGGGTCGCAAGCCGATCGTGCGCCTGACCACCGCCGGCCTCGGCCGCGGCGCGCTGGACCGGGCCCGGGCGACGCTCGAGCTGCTGGGTGTGACCGCGCCGCCCAGCGCGCGCCGGAGGATGGTGGTGGGCGGAAACGGGCCCGACGATGTCGCCCGCAAGCTGGTGCGCCAGCTCCAGTCGGACGGCGAGCTGACGCAATGAGCGGCCGGGCCGAGGACGCGCCCTCGGGCGTGCTGACCTTCTCCGAGAACCCCGACCTCGCCAGCGAGCTGCTGGCGGTCGGGCGCGCGCTGGCGGCGGGGGCGGGGGCGAAGCTCACCACACTCATGGTGGGCTCGGCCCTGCGGGAGCGGGCCGAGGACGCCATCGCCCGGGGGGCGGACGAGGCCGTGCTGGCGTGCCCGCCCGACACGAGACCGGGCGCGGAAACCTACCTGGCAGCGCTGCACGCGGCGGTGCTCGCGCACCGGCCGGCCATGGTCCTGGTCGGCTCCACCCGGACCGGCGTCGAGGTGGCGGCGCGGCTCGGCCAGCGGCTGCGCGTCGGCTGTGTGACCGACGCCCTGTCGCTCGAGATCGATGACACGGGCGCCCTCGTGGCGACCCGCCGCATGTACGGCGGCCAGTTCCTGGCCCGCGTGGCCAATCGCTCGACCCCGGCCATCGCGACCGTGCCCTGGAAGCGCTTCGAGCCGCCGCCCCGCGACGACGACCGCCGGGGCACGATCACCGAGACGACGATCCAGCTCCCGCCTCCGCGCCTGCGCACCGTCGCCATCCAGCAGAGGCCCCGCAGCGCCCTGGACATCCGGAAGGCCGCCGTCGTCGTGGCCGTCGGACGCGGCGTGAAGCGGCAGGAAGACGTCGCCCTCGTGGAAGCGCTGGCGGAAGCGCTCGGGGGCGCCCTCGCGGGGTCGCGTCCGATCACGGACGACCTCCGCTGGCTTCCGCCCGACCGCAAGATCGGGCTCTCCGGCCTGACCGTCCGCCCGTCGCTCTACGTGGCCTGCGGCATCTCCGGCCAGATCGAGCACGTCGTCGGCATGCGCGCGGCCCGGACCGTCGTCGCCATCAACAGCGATCCCACCGCGCCCATCCACGCGGAGGCGGACTACAGCGTCGTCGGCGACCTCTACGCCATCGTGCCGGCTCTCGCCGCCGCGCTGCGCGACGGCAGGCAAAGGCAGGCGGCCGCGACGATCGAGAGCCTCCAGTAAGGCCGCTCCAGCGCCCGACCGAGCCACGCTGCCGGTTCTCCTGGTGGAACCTGATCGGATTCCGCGTCTGAGGCAGGGTGCCAGCGAGACGGGGCGGCCGGTTCGGGCGGACCTCCCGGTCCGCGCATGGCCGCTCCGATGGCGGATGCAGTGCGATCAGCTCTCCGGCGCCGCGGCCGGCTTCGGCGCCGGAGCCGCGCCGCGTTCGCTCCGCGCGGACTTCGCAGCGGCGCGCGCCTGCTGAGCAGCCCTCCGCTTCCGCGCCGCACGCTGGAAAGCCATCTGTTTCTTCGCCATCGGGCCACCGTTCCTTGGAATAAAGGGAGACGCGGCGGTCGGGTGACCAGGCCCCGCCGCGAACACGCCGACGTCGAAGTCCTGCAAGACGCCGGCCGACGGAGACGCCCGCGACTTCTCCATCCCCAGCTTCCGCCGGACCTCCTCCAGTTGCGCCCGCAGCTGCGCCACCTCGGTGTGGAGCGACTCCACCTCGTCCTCGAGGGCACCGATCCGCGAGGCGTCCGCCTCCCTGGCCGCCGGCACGGCCCGTCAGCTCGATCGTTGACC
>JADGQX010000009.1 GCA_017881445.1 Gemmatimonadota bacterium
GAAATGGTCGGGAGTCGCCAGCGGATTGCCGGCGGCGTCGTACACACGAAGGAAGGAGAAATCCAGGTCGTAGCGCGGGTAGCTGAAATTGTCGGGATCGCCGCCGAAGAAGCCCATCTGCTCCTCGGGCGCGGCCACCAGGCGCACGTCCGTGTATCGGCGGAAGACGTAGGCCGAGTAGCGGCCACCCTGGTACAGCGCTACGACCTGCGCCACGACGGCGTCGGCGCCGCCGGCGGCGGCGTAGCTTTGCTTCAGCCGGCGCCGGATGGCGTCGAAGGCGCGTTCCCGCGCCTGCGGGCGCGCGCTGTCGTCCGGGGCGGCGTCCAGGGCGTGGAAGACCTCGTCACTCACGTCGTCGACGGCGATGAGCTGATCGACGTAGTAGCTCGGGATCCGGCGCTCGTCGGCCAGGGTAGCGGCCTTGAAGCCGGTGTCGAGGAAGTGCTCTCCCTCCTTCTGCACGGCCAGGATGGAGCCGCGGGCGCAGTGGTGGTTGGTGACCACCAGGCCATTGGGCGAGACGAAGGACGCGGAGCAGCCCGGGATACGCAGCGCCGCCAGCCGCGCCCGGGCGAACCAGGCACTGTCCGCGCGGAAGCCGTAGCTCTCGCTGAAGTACTTCGCCGGCGGATACTCGAACGTCCACATCCGGCCCGCGTCGAAGGGCCCCGCGCGCACGGTGTCCGTACCCCCCTGGCCGCGGACGGGGGCAGGCGCCGCGAGGGCGGCCA
The DNA here is from genome assembly GCA_017881445.1 of Gemmatimonadota bacterium. Taxonomy (GTDB): domain Bacteria; phylum Gemmatimonadota; class Gemmatimonadetes; order Longimicrobiales; family RSA9; genus JADGQX01. The sequence goes on from JADGQX010000009.1 coordinate 735, forward strand.
GCAGCGCGAAGGCGAGGGCGGCGGCGGGGGAGGCGGTCCGGCCGTATCTGGAAACGAGCATTGCGGACTCCAGGGATTCTGCGTGTTGGCGCGGGCGATGCACGGCCACGGTACTGTAGCATCGCGGCGGCCCGGGGTCCAAGCCGGGCGCGTCGCCCGGCCCGTGCGCGGCTTGTTGCGCCCGGCGGCGAGGCATAGCTTTCGCGGCCGATCGGCGCGGTGCCCGAAGGGAGAAGGGTCTTGGAAGCGATGGCGATGGACGGCGGCGGGCCTACCCCCGTGGACGAGGCCGTGCTGGCGCGCAAGCGGGCGGCGCTGCAGGCGATCCTGTGCGAGTGCGGGACGGTCGTGGTGGGCTACTCGGGGGGCGTGGACTCGGTGTTCCTGGCCAAGGCCGCGCTGGACGATCTGGGCGCGGGGGCGGTGCTGGCGGTCACGGGCCGGAGCGAGTCGTACCCGGAGGTGCAGCGGCAGACCGCACTGGAGTGCGTGCGCCGGCTGGGCATCCCCCACCTGGAGATCGACACCTACGAGATGGGCGATGCAGCCTATCTCGCGAACCCGAGCAACCGCTGCTACTTCTGCAAGACGGAGCTGTGGGACAGGCTGGGGGCGGTGGCGCGGGAGCGTGGCTTCCACGCGGTGCTGGACGGCTCCAACGCGGACGACGCCGGCGACTGGCGGCCGGGGCTGCGCGCGGCCCGGGAGCACCGCGTGCGCTCGCCGCTGCTGGAGGCGGGGCTGACCAAGGCGGAGATCCGCGTGCTCTCCCGCCGCCTGGGGCTGCCGACCTGGGACCAGCCCGCGGCGCCCTGTCTTTCCAGCCGGCTGCCGTACGGGCTGCCGGTCACGGTCGAGCGGCTGAGGCAGGTGGAGCGGGCGGAGGAGCTTCTGCGCGCCCGGGGACTGCGTGAGTTCCGCGTGCGTCACCACGGCGACGTCGCCCGGATCGAGGCCGGCCCTGTCGAGACGGCCCGCGTTCTCCACGAGGCCGGCGCCATCGCGCGGGAGCTGAGCGCACTGGGCTTCCAGCGCGTGCTGCTGGACGCGGAGGGCTACCGCCGCGGCGCGCTGAACGAAGGGCTGGGGCTGGTCCGGCTGGGAGGCGCCGCGTGACCGAGGCCGAGCGGCTGGACGCCGCGCAGGCGATCCTCGCCCGGGAGGGGATTCCGGCGCTGGTGACCATCGCGGGGCACGCGCGAGACGTGGCGGCGGTCAGCGCGGCCCCGGAGCACCTGGCGCGGCTGGCCGAGCTGGCGCCCGAGGTCAAGGCGCTAGGCTTCCGCTACCTCGCCCTGGAGCTGCAGGCCGGGGAATGAGACTCTTCCTGGCACTCAACCTGCCACCTGCCGAACGCGAGCGCATCCGGCGCGCGACCGCGCCGCTGCGGGCCGCGGTACTGCCCGTGCGCTGGGTGGAAACGGACGCGCTCCACCTCACGCTGAAGTTCCTGGGCGAAGTGGCGGATGCCCAAGCGGCGGACGTGCAGGCGGCGGCCGCCCGGGTGGCCGGGGAGTTCCCGGACTTCGACTACGAGCTGCGCGGCCTGGGCGGCTTCCCCAACCTGCGCGTTCCCCGCGTGGTCTGGGTAGGAGTGCAGGCGCCGCCGGCACTGCCCCGGCTGGCGGTCGCCCTGGACCAGGCCATGGCCGAGCTCGGCTTTCCCCGCGAGGAGCGGCCATTCTCGGCCCACCTGACGCTGGGCCGCGCCGAGCGGGGGGCGGGGGCGGGGGCGGGCGCCTTCGGCAAGCTGGCGGCCCTTGCCGCCGAATTCGACTACGCCGCGCGCATCGAGGCGCATAGCGTGGATCTCATGCGAAGTCATCTGTCACCGCGGGGGGCGCGCTACGAGCGCATTGCGGCGGCGCCGCTGGGCGCTGGCCCGGCTGCGGGCGCCGCGGCCGCACCTCGATCGAGTGCGGGCCCACCGGGCGGGGAGGGGAAATGATCCTGCTGTTCGGTTGCATGCGACGCATTTTTTCGCTGGTCATCCTGCTGGTGCTGGCGCTGGTCGCGTGGCACTACCGCGACGCGCTCCAGGCCAAGTGGCACGAGCTGAGGGGCGCGCCGGCGGACACGGGATCCGTCAGCGCCGATGCGGCGCGCACGGGTGAGGAGAAACTGCGCGCGCTGGAGTTGCCCTATCCGCCGGCGCGCACCGCCCTCTCGGGCGCGGAGCTGCAGGCGCTGCTGCGGACGCGCTTCGCCGGCGTGCTGCCGCGCTGGGTGGACTCGGCCCGGATCCGTCTGGAGGGCGACCGCGTGCGGTTGAGCGGGCGCGTGCCGGTGGACCACCTGCCCCAGATCCGGTCGCTGGGCGAGGTGGCGGGACTGCTGCCGGACACGGCCGAAGTGGCGGTGAACGGGCAGGTGATCCCGCTGAGCCACGGTCGCGTGGCGTTGGCGGTGGACCAGGTCACCGCCGCGCACATCCCGCTTCCGCGCCGACTGATTCCCGAGGTACTGGGCGGGCTGAGGAAGGGCGGCGCGGACGTGCCCGTGGACGCGTTGCCGCTGCCTCTGCCGCACTCGATCACGTCGGCCTACGTCCGGGCCGACTCGCTGATCCTGATAACTTCCGCACCGCCTGCCGGCGCCGCTCCTGCCGCCGCCCCCCGACGGAGGTGAGCCGTGGCTCGAATCCTGGTGGTCGATGACGAAGAGGGGATCCGCAAGATCCTGCAGCAGGTGCTCTCCTACGAGGGCCACGACGTGCGCACCGCCTCCGGCGGCGGCGAGGCCTTCACGGTCTTCCCGGAGTTCCGCCCCGAGCTGACCTTCCTGGACGTGAAGATGGCGCGCATGGACGGTCTCGAAGTGCTGGACCGGCTGCGCGAGACCGACCCCACCGCGCTGGTGGTGATGATCAGCGGGCACGGCAGCATCGAAACCGCGGTGGAGGCGACGCGGCGCGGCGCGTACGACTTCCTGGAGAAGCCGCTCGACACCGACCGGCTGCTGCTCACGATCCGCAACGCGCTGCAGACGCGCGGGCTGGTCGAGGAGAACGTCCGGCTGCGGGGCCAGGTCGAGACCCGCTACGAGATGGTGGGCAACTCGTTCGCGATCCGCGGGCTGCTGGACCGGGTCGAGAAAGTGGGCCCCACGGACGCGCGGGTGCTGATCACGGGCGAGAACGGCACGGGCAAGGAGCTCGTCGCCCGGGCGCTGCACCGGGTCTCGCCGCGGGCGGAGCAGCGCTTCGTGGAGGTCAACTGCGCGGCCATTCCGTCGGAGCTCATCGAGAGCGAGCTCTTCGGCCACGTGAAGGGCTCGTTCACGGGGGCCGTGACGGACCGGGCGGGCAAGTTCGAGCAGGCGAGCGGCGGCACGCTGTTCCTGGACGAGATCGGCGACATGTCGCTGGCCGCGCAGGCCAAGGTGCTGCGCGCGCTGCAGGAGGGGATCGTCACGCGCGTCGGGGGCGAGCGGCCGATCCGCGTGGACGTGCGGGTCATCGCGGCCACGAACAAGGAAGTGGAGAAGGAGATCGCCACCGGCCGGTTCAGGGAGGATCTCTACTTCCGGCTGAACGTGGTGCCGATCCACGTGCCGCCGCTGCGGGAGCGGCGTGAGGACATCCCCATGCTGGTGCGGCACTTCATGGACAAGGCGATCGAGGAGCAGCGCCTGCCGCCGCGCGGGTTCGCGCCCCCGGCGGTGGATCGCCTGGCGCACATGGACTGGCCCGGCAACATCCGGGAGCTGCGCAACACGGTCGAGCGGCTGCTGATCCTGGCCCGCGGCAACGAGGTGACCGCCGGTGACGTGGAGCGGCTGGTCGCCGGCGCGCAGCCGGCGGCTTCCGCCCCCGGCGACATGCTGGCCGCGTCCAGCTTCGCCGAGTTCAAGGAGCGGGCCGAGCGGGCCTACATCGTGGCCAAGCTGCGCGAGCACGACTGGAACGTGAGCGAGACCGCCCGTGCGGTGGACATGCCCCGCTCCAACCTCTACAAGAAGATCGAGCGGTACGGGCTACTGCGGGAGGACTAGTCGCTCCCGCGCGGCCACGCCTCAGCCCGGTAGCCGGCCGGCGGGGCATGTTCAACAGACGCCAGCCTGTCGGAGCTGGGATCGACCGGCGTGCGGGTCGGCTGCTCGTCGCGGCCGGCCGGCGCATCGGCGGGAGGAATCATGCCGCTACCAGCCGCGCCCACGCTCCGACAGACATTGTTGTGGGGTGGCCTCGGCTTCGCGGCGGTCGCCCTCGCCGGCTCCATGACCGCCATTCACGTGACGGGCATGCGCCGGGCGGAGCTGGAGCGAAGCACGGAGGCGGTGTTCCAGGAGGAGCAGATCGCCAACCGGATCGTCGCCGCCGTGAACCGGCAGGTGCTCGACGCCATGTTCTACTTGCGCGACCCACGCCCGGAAACCCTCGAGGCGTTCCGCCGCGAGAGTGGCGCTGCCTACGACAACCTGACCCTCTACCTGTTCCGCGATCTAACCCTACCGGAGCGGATTCAGGTGGAGACCATGAAGGAGCGGCACCAGCTGGTGGAGGTCACGGCGCAGACGGCGTTCGACCTGGCGGCACAGGGCCGCGCCGCGGACGCCGAGGTGCGGGTGCAGCTGCTGCAAGCCCGCGTCGCCGACCTGCAAAGCTCGGTGTTCCGGGCGGCCACCGGGCAGGAGCTGACCTATGGCGCCGTCCTGGCCTACGACGCGGTGGCACTGGTGGCCGAAGGACTCCGGCGGGGCGCGCGCAACCGGGACGAGCTGCAGCGCTTCCTGGCGCATCTGCGTCGTCCCGGTTTCCCGGGAGTCGGCGGCGCCGTCTTCTTCGACGGCCGCGGCGACGCGGATCGCCCCTATCTGCTCGCCGAGGTCCTGGCCGACAGCGTGCGGGCGATCCAGCCGCGCTGACCGCCGCCGGGCGCCGGGGTTGCCGCCCCCGGCGCGCCTCCCCAGAATCCTCGACGCGATCTGCGCTCACCCCAGAGCCCCGCCGGAGGCGCTCACATGGCCGAGACGTTCCTGAACTTCATTGCGGGCGAATGGCGTGAGCCGTCCACCGGCCAGTACCACGAGAACCGCAATCCCGCCGATACGGAGGACGTGATCGGCCTTTTCCCCCGCTCGGGTCGCGAGGACGTCGAGCGGGCCGTGGCCTCCGCCCGGGAGGGTTTCGAGCGCTGGAAGCGCACGCCGGCACCCGCCCGCGGCGACGTGCTGCGCCGGGCGGGCGACCTGATGACGGAGCACAAGGAGGAGATCGCGCGCATCATGACGCGCGAGATGGGAAAGGTCCTGACGGAGACGCGTGGCGACGTGCAGGAAGGGATCGACACCGCCTACTACGCCGCGTCGGAGGGACGTCGCCTGTTCGGCCACACGGTGCCCAGCGAGCTGCGGGACAAGTGGGCGATGAGCTACCGCCGGCCCATCGGCATCTGCGGCCTGATCACGCCCTTCAACTTCCCGATGGCCATCCCCACCTGGAAGATGTTCCCGGCGCTCACCTGCGGGAACTCGGTCATTTTCAAGCCGGCCGAGGACGTGCCGCACACCGCCCACATGCTGGTGGAGCTGCTGCTGGAGGCCGGGCTGCCGCCCGACGTGATCCAGCTCGTGCACGGCCGCGGCAGCGACGTGGGCAACGTCATGGTGGAGCACCCCGAGATCCCCGTCATCTCCTTCACGGGCTCCACGGACACCGGCGCGCGCATCGGCGAGGTATGCGGCCGCATGCACAAGCGGCTCTCGCTGGAGATGGGCGGGAAGAACGCCCAGATCGTCATGCCCGACGCCGACCTGGATCTGGCGCTGGACGGCGTGCTCTGGGGCGCCTTCGGCACCACCGGCCAGCGCTGCACCGCCACCAGCCGGCTGCTGCTGCATGACGACATCCACGCCGCCTTCCTCGACCGCCTCGCCCAGCGCGTACGCGCGCTGCGCCTCGGGCCCGGGCTCGAGCAGGGCACCGACGTGGGCCCCCTCATCAACCGCGCGGCGCTGGAGAAGGTGGAGGAGTACGTCGCCGTCGCCCGGGCCGAGGGCGACGAGGTCGTGGTCGGCGGCCAGCGCGCGAGCGGCGCAGCCCTCACCCGCGGCTTCTTCCACGAGCCCACCATCCTCGCCGGTGTCCGCGCCGGCAGCCGCCTGGCCTGCGAGGAGGTGTTCGGTCCCGTGCTCAGCGTGATCCGCGTCGCCGACCTGGACGAGGCCATCCGCGTCAACAACGAGGTGGCCTACGGCCTCTCCAGCTCCATCTACACGCGGGACGTGCGCAGCGCGTTCCGGGCGATCAACGAGCTGGACAACGGCATCACCTACGTCAACGCGCCCACCATTGGCGCGGAGGCCCACCTTCCCTTCGGCGGCGTCAAGCAGACCGGGAACGGTCACCGGGAAGGCGGTTGGGAGGTGTACGAGTTCTACTCGGAGACGAAGGTCGCATACGTCGACTACTCGGGGAAGCTGCAGCGAGCGCAGATCGATAACTACGCGGGGTCGCCGAGCTGATCGCCGGGCGGACCGGTCGGAGCGGCCGGTCCGGCCCGGCGGGCACGCTCCAGCGGGATGGCCACGGGGCTAGCGCGTCCTGCCAGTGCGAGTTATTGTCACTTTGCCATCTCCGGATGGCCTCCCCGGATGGCCCTGGCTAGCGCCTGCGTGACAGGCTTTGACGATTTCGCCGTGACGTGCCCGCCCGCGCCCATGCCCCGCGATTTCTCGGGGTAAGGACGCGCCCGGGCCTGTTTGCCCGACCCGGTCGGGCATTTTGACTGTCGGATCGACGGGAAGCTAGCATCGTGGAGTCTGTGGTCCAGCCGGACCCCCGCCGGAGCAGCAGCGAGCCGGTGACCGAAGAGTACCAGGCGAAGCCCACCGCCTCCCCAGCCCCCCTGTCCGCCGCCCGGTGGACGTGGGAGTGGGCGAAGTCCATCCTCGTCGCGTTTTCCCTCTTCATTCTCATCCGTACGTTCCTTGTGGAGGCGTTCCGCATCCCAACGGGGAGCATGGAGAACACCCTGCTGGTCGGCGACTTCCTCCTTGTCAACAAAGCCGTGTACGGCGCGGAGATTCCCGGGACCGGTGTCCGGCTGCCGGCGTTCGAACAGCCACGCCGCGGTGACATTGTCGTCTTCGTTCCGCCCCACGAGCCGGACAAGAACTATGTGAAGCGCCTCGTCGGCCTCCCCGGCGACGAGCTGGAGATGCGGCACAAGGTCCTGATCCGAAATGGCAAGCCGCTGTTCGAGCCGTACGTCATCTTCACGGACCAGAACAACGACCTCTACGTTCCGAGCATGATGTGCCAGGTGAACTACCTGGCCAGCGGAGTCGACCGGACGAGCTACAAGCCGTCCCGCGACAACTGGGGGCCCCTCGTCGTGCCGCCGGGGAAGTACTTCTTCCTGGGCGACAACCGCGACGACTCCGAGGACTCGCGCTACTGGTGTATGGCCGACCGCGGCGCGATAAGGGGTGAGCCCCTGTTCATTTATTATTCGTTCGACCCGGGCACGGTGCAGCCGGTTCCGTGGCTGTTGGACGTGCGCTGGCAGCGGATCGGCAGCACCATCCACTGACGGCGTCCTCACCCTTCGCCTCTTTTGCACTGGCAGTCAGGGCGCGTGTGGCGCCCCTTCATAGATTCGCGGGCCACGTAGCTCTGGAGCACGGCCATGAGCTTCACGAGTAGCCACAAAGGCACGTACGACGAGAGCTCCCTTGACCAGTACCTCAAGGAGATCAGCGCCTATCCGCTGCTGACCCGGGAGGACGAGGTCGAGCTGGCCGGGAGGATTCGCCAGGAGGACGAGGCTGCGTTGGACAAGCTCGTTCGCTCCAACCTGCGCTTCGTCGTGTCGGTGGCCAAGAAATACCAGAACCAGGGCGTCGCTCTCGGCGATCTCATCAACGAGGGCAACCTCGGCCTCATCCGCGCCGCCCACAAATTCGACGAGACCAAGGGGATCAAGTTCATCTCCTACGCAGTCTGGTGGATTCGCCAGGCGATCCTGCAGGCCCTCGCCGAGCAGAGCCGCATCGTGCGCGTGCCTCTCAACCGCGCCGGCGCGCTCCATCGCATCGGCAAGCGCAGCTCGGTCCTGCTCCAGGAGCTCGGCCGCGAGCCGACGGTGGACGAGATCGCCGGCGAGCTCGACATCTCGCACGAGGAGGTCGAGCGCACCCTGGCCATCTCCCAGACCCACCTGTCCCTGGACGCACCGCTCTCCCCCGGAGAAGACAACCGGCTGCTCGATTACCTCGCCGACCAGTTCGCCACCGGCGCCGACGACGACACCTACGACAAGGCGCTCTCCATCACCATCGAGGAGGCGCTCGGCACGCTCAAGGAGCGTGAGGGCAAGGTGCTCCGCCTCTACTTCGGCCTGGACGGCCAGGACCCCATGACGCTGGAGGAGATCGGCTCGCTCCTGGGCATCACCCGGGAGCGCGTCCGCCAGATCAAGGAAAAGGCCCTCGTCCGGCTGCGCCACGCCTCCCGCGCCCGCTTCCTGGAGACGTTCATGAGCACGTAGGGGAGGCGAGGCGGAGACTGCGAGGCAGGTACGGCGAGGCTAAAAGGCTGAGAGGCAGTGAGGGCGCCCGGGCGCGGCAACGTGCCCGGGCGCTTCCGTTCGAGGGGGGGCAGCACGAGCAAGAGGGAGGCGAGGCGGGGAGCTCCGGCGCCTGGCGGGCGCCTCGTGTGCGGCGGGAGTCCTTCCCCATGCCCATGCTCGCCCTCGTGCTTTTCCTCGGGTTGACACGGGCAGGACGTTTCCCTATTCTTCAAAGCTGTTTCCGCTGTCGCGGCTAATCATCAGGGTACGCATGAAGACCTACACGCCAAAACTTGCCGAGATCGAGCGCCGCTGGTGGGTGGTCGACGCCAAGGGCAAGGTGCTGGGCCGGCTCGCGAGCGAAGTGGCGCAGATCCTTCGCGGCAAGCACAAGCCGATGTTCACGCCGCACCTGGACACGGGCGACTTCGTGGTCGTCGTGAACGCGGACAAGGTGCAGGTCACCGGCAACAAGCTGGACGGGAAGACGTATTTCCGGTACAGCGGGTACATTGGTCACGAGAAGCACATTCCCCTGCGCAAGATGCAGGAGGAGCACCCGGAGCGGGTGATCGAGCTGGCGGTGAAGGGGATGCTGCCGAAGAACAACCTGGGCCGGCTGATCCGGAAGAAGCTGAAGATTTACGCGGGACCGACGCATCCGCACGAGGCACAGCAGCCGCAGCCACTGGAGATCTGAGGATGGCCGAAACGCTTGAGCAGTACCACGGGCTGGGCCGACGGAAGACGAGCGTGGCGCGCGTCTGGCTTCGTCCGGGTACGGGGAAGTTCGAGATCAACGGACGGAGCCTCGGCTCGTACTTGCCGCGGTTGTCGCTGCAACAGCACGTGCAGGAGGTGCTGGTGGCGACGCAGCAGCAGGGTCGCTTCGACGTGAAGTGCAACGTGGACGGCGGCGGGACGACGGGTCAGGCGGGGGCGATCCGCATGGGGTTGTCGCGGGCGCTGCTGCAGGTGGACCCGGAGCTGCGGCGTACGCTGCGGGAGAAGGGGATGCTGACGCGGGACGCTCGGGAGGTCGAGCGGAAGAAGCCGGGACGTCCCGGCGCGCGCAAGCGGTTCCAGTTCTCCAAGCGCTGAGCGCCTGGAGCGGCGCCGTCCTCCGGGGCGGCGTCGTCGCATGCGGGGCACCCGGCCCCGTGGCCGTACGCGCGGCCGAAGCCGGGGAATACGCACACCGCCGGACGCGCCGACGGGGTCCCCGCTAGACGGGGCGGATGGCGCGGGGGAAGGCGGTGGAGGCAAAACCCGAGAAACGGACGAGCAGGACGGAATGGTCGAGACCCAGGTCAAGGAGCTTCTGGAGGCCGGTGTCCACTTCGGGCACCAGGCGAGCCGCTGGAACCCGAAGATGCGCAAGTTCATCTTCGCGGAGCGCAACGGCATCCATATCATCGATCTGCAGAAGACGCTGAAGGCGCTGGAGGCGGCGCGGCAGGTGGTACGCGAGGTCACCCTGGAGGGTGAGCGCGTGCTGTTCGTCTGCACGAAGCGGCAGCTGCGGCTGGTGATCGAGTCGGAGGCGCAGCGGGCGGGAGCGTTCTTCGTGACCGAGCGCTGGCTGGGTGGGATGCTGACGAACTTCGCGACGATCAAGAAGCAGATCCGGCGGCTGAAGGACCTGGAGCGGGGGATCGAGGAAGGCTCGTACGAGTTCTACACGAAGAAGGAGCAGCTCATGCTCCAGCGGGAGCGTGACAAGCTGAACAAGTACCTGAACGGCGTGAAGGACATGGCGCGCCTGCCGGGTGTGCTCTTCGTGGTGGACGCGAAGAAGGAGACCATCGCGGTCAAGGAAGCGAACAACCTGGGCATTCCGGTGATCGCGATCACGGACACGAACGCGGACCCGGACGTGATCGATTTCCCGATTCCGGGCAACGATGACGCGATCCGCTCGGTGGCGGTGATCACGGGCTCGATCTCGGATGCGGTGGAGCAGGCGCGGCGTGAGCTGCCGCCGGAGACGCGTCGCCGGGCGGACGAGGCCGAGGCGGTGACGTACTCCACCGAGACGGGGACGACGCAGGAAGCGGCCGGCGACGATCGGAAGCGGCGTCGCCCGCGGCGGAAGCGGAAGCCGCGGCCGGAGGCGATCGCCGGGCTGCGCGTCGGAGCCGAGGGCGCAGAGGTGCCGGCGCCGGCCCCGGAGACGGAGCAGGCGTAGCCCGCCGCCCGGGCTTCGGAACGCTCAGCGCATGGAGAGGCGCTGCAGCGCTGCAGCCCTGCAGCCTGCGGCGCCTTTTTCGTGGGTGGTCCGGGCGACGACGTGGAGGGGCGGGATCCGGCGGACCGCGGGTTCCGGGCCAGGCAATCATTTTCGGATTCGGATGCGGAGTCGGATTCGGATTCGGTTCAACACCCTGGAGAGGGACTCATGGCGATCAGCGCAAGCGATGTGAAGGAGCTCCGCGAGCGGACCGGCGCGGGCATGATGGAGTGCAAGAGGGCGCTGGAGGAGGCGAAGGGCGAGATGGAGACGGCCATCGACATCCTGCGGGCCAAAGGTGCGGCCAAGGCGGCGAAGCGGGCGGACCGCGAGACGCGCGAGGGTGCCATAGGCAGCTACATCCACATGGGCGGCAAGATCGGCGTGCTGGTGGAGCTGAACTGCGAGACGGACTTCGTGGCGCGGACAGAGGATTTCCGCGGGCTGGTGAAGGACATCGCCATGCACATCGCGGCGGCGAATCCGCTGGCGGTGGCGCCGGAGGACATCCCGGCGGAGCTCGTGGAACGGGAGCGGGCGGTGTTCGTGGAGCAGGTGAAGAACGAGGGCAAGCCGGAAAAGATCTGGGACAAGATCATCGAGGGCAAGCTGCGCAAGTTCTATCAGGACAACGCGCTGGTGGACCAGATCTACGTGAAGGACCCGGAGGGCAAGCAGACGGTGGGGCAGTTGATCACGCAGGTCTCCGCCAAGACGGGCGAGCGGATGCAGATCCGCCGCTTCGTCCGCTTCGCGCTGGGCGAGTAAGTGCTCCGACGCCCGCTCCGGAAGGCCGGGGCGGGCGCTTTCGCGTGGGGGTGCCGTGGCGCCGAGGGCGCCGGGCCGCCGCCGCACGGCAACCAGCGGAGGAGATCGTGACCACGGACGAGTTGAAGTACCGCAGGGTGCTGCTGAAGCTGAGCGGCGAAGCGCTGGCGGGGGAGCAGGGGTTCGGCATCGCGCCGCCCGTAGTGGAGCGCCTGGCGGACGAGGTCAAGCACGTGCAGGAGCTGGGTGTGGCGCTGGGGCTGGTGATCGGCGGGGGCAACATCGTGCGCGGCTCGCAAGCCAGCCAGCAGGGGATCGACCGCGTGAGCGCGGACTACATGGGCATGCTGGCGACGGTGATCAACGCGCTGGCGCTGCAGGACATGCTGGAGCGCAAGGGCGTGGACACGCGGGTCATGAGCGCGATCCGAATGGAGGCGCTAGCGGAGCCCTACATCCGGCGCCGGGCGCTGCGGCACCTGGAAAAGGGTCGGGTGGTGATCTTCGCGGGCGGGACGGGCAACCCCTACTTCTCGACCGACACGGCGGCGGTGCTGCGGGGCGTGGAGATGCACGCCGACGTGATCATGAAGGCGACGAAGGTGGAGGGCGTGTACACGGCGGATCCGCACAAGGACCCGACGGCGACGTTCCTGTCGGAGGTCTCCTACATGGAGGCGCTGACGCAGGAGCTGGGGGTCATGGATGCGGCGGCGATCTCGCTGTGCAAGGAGAACAACCTTCCCATCGTGGTGCTGAACATCCAGCGAGCGGGAGCGGTGGCTGCGGTGCTGCGCGGGGAACGGGTGGGTACGCTGGTCTCCTGACTGGACGCGCCTTATTATCCGACTCTCTGCAACGGCCGACAACGGGGAGGCACGATGCCGTCGATCTCTCAAGCGCGCGAGCACATGGACAAGGCGCTCGACGCCATGCGGCGGGAGTTCACCACGGTGCGGACGGGGAAGGCCTCGCCGGCACTGCTGGACACGGTTCGGGTGGATGCCTACGGCTCCAAGATGCCGCTGAACCAGGTGGCCAACGTCAGTGCGCCGGAGCCGCGGCTGCTGATCGTGCAGCCGTGGGACAAGGGGCTGATGACTGCGGTGGAGAAGGCGATCAAGTCGGCGGAGCTGGGGCTGAACCCGTCCAGCGACGGCAACATCCTACGGGTGCCGATCCCGGCGCTGACGGAGGAGCGGCGTAAGGAGATGGTGAAGACGCTGCACAGGATGGCGGAGGAGGGTCGGGTCGCGGTCCGGCACGCGCGGCAGGAGGCCAACAAGGACCTCAAGCGGCGCGAAACGGAAGGTGAGATCAGCGAGGACGACGCGCGCCGCGAGATGGAGCAGGTGCAGAAGCTGACGGACGACTACATCCACAAAGTCGAGCAGCTGGTGAAGGCGAGAGAAGCCGAAGTGATGGAGGTCTGAGCGCGCGGATGTCGTCGGAGCTTCTCCAGCAGATTCGCGAGGGCGGCCGCGTGCCGGGGCACGTGGCCGTCATCATGGATGGCAACGGCCGCTGGGCGAAGGGTCGGGGCCTACCGCGCTACCGTGGCCACGCCGCGGGCATGGACTCGGTGCGGGAGGTGATCGAGGGCGCGATCGAGGCAGGCGTGCGGGTGCTGACGCTGTTCGCGTTCTCGCAGGAGAACTGGAACCGACCGGAGCGCGAGGTCAACGCGCTCATGAAGCTGCTGCAGCTGTACGTCACGCGGGAGCGCAACGAGCTGGTGCGCCAGGGCGTGGAAGTGCACGTGCACGGCGACACGGACCGGCTGGCGGCGGGGCCGCGTCGGGCGATCGAGGCGATCCAGGCCGCGACGGTCGGCGGTCAGGTGCTGCACCTGAACCTGATGATCAGCTACGGCGGGCGCGCGGAGCTGGTGCGTGCGGCGCGCCGGCTGGCGGAGCGGGTGCGCGCCGGCGAGCTGGACCCCGGCGACATCGACGAAACGGCGCTCGCGGACGAGCTGTACACCGCCGGGCTGCCCGACCCCGACCTGCTGATCCGCACCTCCGGCGAGCAGCGCGTGAGCAACTTCATGCTGTGGCAGGTGGCCTACACCGAGCTGTACATCACACCGCTGCTCTGGCCGGAGTTCCGCCGGGAGCATCTCTTCGAAGCGATCTGCGATTACCAGGGGCGGGAGCGCCGCTTCGGCCGGGTCACCGCCGTCTGACATGGCGGCAAGCAACCTGGCCCAGCGCGTGGCCGTGGCGGCCGTGGGGATCCCGGTTGCCGTGGCCCTGGTGTATGCCGGCGGCTGGGCGCTGGGCGCGCTGCTGGCGCTGGCCGCCGCGGGCGCGGCGCTGGAGCTGTACCGCATGTCCGCCCTGCAGGGGGCGCGGCCCTTCGCGCTACCCGGCGCGGTGCTGGCCGCGGGGCTGGTGCTGATGGCCGTGGTTCGTCCGGCCCCGGCGGCGGCCGCGCCGGGGCAGTGGGCGCTGGTCATTGCGGCCACCCTGGCGTTCTCGGCCGCGGCCATCTGGTCGCGGGGCGTGGACGAGCTGCCCCTCGAGGCTGTCGCGGTCACGCTGGCGGGCGCGCTGCTCACGGGCGGGACGCTGGCCTACGGACTGTTCCTGCGGGAGATGCCTGTGCCGAGGCTGATCGACGTCGCCGGCCTGGCCGGTGGGGCGAATCCGCTCGCGCGGCACCCGTGGGCCGGTCCGGCGCTGGTCTTCTTCCCGGTGGCACTCACCTGGGTCAACGACGCGGCCGCCTTCTTCGCGGGGCGGGCCTGGGGCCGCCGCAAGCTGATTCCCGGGGTCAGCCCGGGGAAGACGGTGGTGGGCGCCGTGGCCGGCTTCGTGGCCGCGGTGGTGGCCGGCGGCTTGTGCGCGGCCTACGTGTTCGGAGGCTGGCTGGGGATTCCGTTCCCCGTGCTGGCGGGTGCGGTCGGTGCGGCGCTGGTCTCGGTGGCGGCGCAGGTGGGCGACCTTGTGGAATCGCTGTTCAAGCGGGAGGCCGGCGTGAAGGACTCCGGGAAGCTGCTGCCGGGACATGGCGGCATCTTCGACCGGGTGGACGCCCTGCTCTTTACCATCCCACTGGCCTACTGGTTCCTGCGCGTGGCCATGCCGCTGCTGGGAGGTCCGGGGTGGCGCTAGGCGTCGCGATCCTGGGCTCGACCGGGTCCATCGGTCGCAGCGCCCTGGCCGTGCTGGAACGCCACCGCGACCGGTTCCGCGTGGTTGCGCTGGCGGCGCACCGCAATGCGGAGCTGCTGGCGGAGCAGGCGGCGCGACACGGAGCGGGGCTGGCGGTGCTGGCGGAGGCGCAGGTCGCGCGACCGGGCGGGTACAGCGGCGAGTGGGGGTGCGGCCGCGATGCGCTGCTGGCCGCGGCCCGGCACCCGGATGCGGACATCGTACTGAACGCGGTGGTGGGCGCGGCCGGGCTCGAGGCCACCCTGGCCGCCCTGGAAGCGGGCAAGCGGCTGGCGCTGGCCAACAAGGAGTCGCTGGTCGCGGGCGGGCCGCTGGTGCTGGAGGCGCTCCGGCGCGGCGGCGGCGAGCTGGTCCCCATCGACAGCGAGCACAGCGCCATCCTGCAGTGCCTGGGCAGCGTGCGGGGCGCCGACGTGCGCCGCCTCATCCTGACCGCCTCCGGCGGGCCTTTCCGTGGCTGGACCGTGGCCGCCCTCGACCGCGCCACCCCCGCCGCCGCGCTGCGGCACCCGACCTGGTCCATGGGCCCCAAGATCACGGTGGACTCCGCCACGCTGGCCAACAAGGCGCTGGAGGTGATCGAAGCGCATTTTCTTTTCGCCGTCGCCTACGATGCCATCGAGGTGGTCGTGCACCCGCAGTCCATCATCCACTCGATGGTGGAGTTCGCCGATGGGTCGGTCATGGCGCAGATGGGGTTCCCCACCATGGAGCTGCCGATCCTCTACGCCCTCACCTATCCGGAGCGGGTGCCGGACGACGGCATCCCGGCCTGGAACCCCGTGGCGGCGCGCGAGCTTACGTTCGAGGCCGTGGACGTGGTGGGCTTTCCGATGCTGGGGCTGGGTGTGCAGGCGGGGCGCGCGGGGGGGACTGCGCCCGCTATCTTCAACGCGGCCAACGAGATCGCAGTAGCGGGCTTCCTGGCCGGAAACTTGCCTTTCCGCGCGATTCCGACGGTGGTCGAGGCCGCGCTGGCGGAGCAGCCGGTCGTACCGGTGGACTCCCTCGACACCGTGATGGAGGCGGACCGGCGCGCGCGCGCGGCGGCCCGCGGGAGACTCGATAGACCATGCTGATCACCATCGCCGCCACGATCGTCGTGCTGGGCGTCCTCATCTTCGTCCACGAGCTGGGCCACTTCCTCACGGCCAAGCTGGTGGACATCGAGGTGCCGCGCTTCTCCATCGGCTTCGGCCCCCGGATCCTGGGCTTCCGCCGGGGCGAGACGGAGTACGTGCTCTCGCTGCTTCCCCTGGGCGGCTATGTGAAAATGGCCGGCATGGAGGAGATGGAGGTCATCGAAGGGAAGGACGAGCACCGGCGGGTGGCCGGGGACCTGGTCGATATGGGCGTGCTGGACGCGCCCTCGGAGACGCGGGGGCCGCGGGACTTCGAGTCGAAGTCGCTGGGCGCGCGCGCGCTGGTGATCTCCGCGGGCGTGATCATGAACATGCTTTTCGCCTTCCTGGTCTTCGCCGGGGCGGCGCTGGTATGGGGCGTGGAGCCGCCCGGACCGGCGCGCCTGGCCCAGCCGGTTCAGGCCGAGCTGCCGGCGGGGGCGGAGGCGCTGGCGGGCGTGCGCATGGGCGCCCGGATCGTGGCCGTGGGCGCCACGCGGGTGGAAGACTGGGACCAGGTCGTGAGGGCGATCGCAACCGCACCGGCGGGCGCGACCGTGGTTCGCTTCGCGGATGCGCCGGCGGTCACCATCACGCTGCCGCGCGAGGAGAAGGAGCGGAAGGCGCTGCTGCGCGTCCTGCAATACGCGCAGGAGCCGGTCGTGGGCGCCATCATGCAGGGATCGGCCGCCGCCGACGCGGGGATGCGGCCGGGCGACCGGATCGTGTCGGTGGCGGGCGTGGGCGTCCACTACTGGCAGGACCTGGTCCATACGGTCCAGCAGCGCGCGGGCCAGCCGATCCCGCTGGTGGTGCAGCGCGGGGCGGCCATGATCCCGCTGAGCGCCACGCCCAGGGCGACGCTGGACACGCTGGCGACGGGGGCCGTCCGCACCGTCGGCCGGCTCGGCATCCTGCCGGTGCTACCCGAGCCCACACGGCCGAGCGTGCCCGGTGCCCTTGCCTACGGCGCGCGGGAGACCTGGACCGTGGTGGCGCTGGTGGGCGGGTTCCTGAGGGACCTGGTCACCGGGCGACAGTCGCCGCGCAACCTGGGTGGCCCGATCCTGATCGGTCAGCTCAGCGGACAGGTGGCGCGCGCCGGCCTGGCGCAGTTCCTGAGGTTCATGGCCCTGTTCTCCGTGAACCTGGCCGTGCTCAACCTGCTGCCGATCCCGGTGCTGGATGGCGGGCACCTGCTCTTCATCGGCATCGAGGCGGTGCGGGGCCGGGCCCTCACGGTGCAGCAGCGCTCGCGGCTCATGCAGGTCGGCTTCATGCTGGTGGTGGCGCTCATGGTGTGGGCGGTCGCCAACGACGTGCTGCGGTTGTTCGGGGTCTGAAAAGCAGGGCGAGGGCCAGGGCGAAGGCGAGGGCGAGAGGAACGAGGGGCGAGGATTGCTCGCCCCGAAAAGTGGCGGCCGGCGGGGGGAAGGATCCCCCGCCGGCCGTTGCAGTTTCGCTCCTCGACCCTCTGCCCTCCCGGTCTTTCGCCCTCGCCCTGGCCTTCGCCCTCGCCCTGCCGTTAGAACAGGCTGAGCTGGGTGGGGGAGGCGCGCAGGCGCATGGCATCGACGGGCATGGGGTCGAGAGGGCGATCCTGCAGCGCCACGGTCAACAAGCCGGTGTAGTGGAGCTGGTCCAACGCCTCGGCGACGACGTCGCGGGCAAGGGCTGCGTCGTTGCAGTGCTCGGAGAGGTGGGCGAGCACGACGGCGGCCAGGCCGGGGTGATGCAGCTCGCGGGCGAGCTCGCCGGAGGCGCGGTTGGAAAGGTGGCCGTGGCTGGAGGCGATGCGCTGCTTGACGGACCAGGGGTAGGGGCCGTTCCAGAGCATGGCCTCGTCGTGGTTGGCCTCGAGCACCAGGATGTGGCAGCCGGCCAGGGCGGCGCGCACGGCGGCCGTGGGACGCCCCAGATCGGTGGCGATGCCGAGCTTGTCGCCCGTGACGACGTCGCTCACGGTGACCGCCACGGGATCGGCGGCGTCGTGCACCGTCAGGAAGGGCTGGACCTCGAGGGAGCCGATGCGCAGGGGCCGGGAGGAGTGGTACTCGCGCACATCCTCCTGGCCCAGCAGGAGGGTGGAGCAGGCGTCGCGGGTGACGGGCGTGAGATAGAGCGCGAGGCCGAAGCGGCGGGCGAGGACACCCATGCCGCGGGTGTGATCGCCATGCTCGTGGGTGATGAAGATGGCGGCCAGCGACTCGGGCTCGACGCCCACGTCCCGCAGGCGCGTCTCGAGGTCACGGCCGCTGAAGCCGGCGTCCACCAGCACGCGCACACCGTCGGCGCCCTCGACGAGCGTGGCATTGCCGCCGCTGCCGCTGCCGAGCACCACGACCCTCACGAGGGGGACCTCTCGAGCTTCCAGGCCGCGGTGAGCTGGAGCCGCTCCGGCTCCGTGAGCGCGATCTGGCGCCGCGCCATGGCCGCCGCGGCACCCTCCAGGAACTTCTCCAGCTCGTACGTCACCAGCTCCTCGCCCGAGCCCCAGCTGAACGCGGGCACGTATCGCGGCGGCAGTGCCGAGCCGTAGATCATGGAGCCGGCGCCGATGACGGTGCCGGTGTTGATCAGCGTACCGATCCCGGTCTTCACGTGGTCGCCGATGAAGCAGCCCATCTTGATCTCGCCCGTTCCCCGCATGCCGGAGGGCGTCCAGATGTCCACCGGCCGGTAGTTGTTCTTCAGGTCGCTGTTCGTCGTCATGGCGCCCAGGTTGACCCAGCGGCCGAGATAGGCGTGGCCGAGAAAGCCATCGTGCGCCTTGTTGTCGTAGCCCAGCAGCACGCTGGCTTCCACCTGCCCGTGCACCTTGCACAGCGGCCCGATGGTGCAACCCTCGACCTGCCCGCCCAGCAGCACGCTACCCGGGCCCACGTAGGCCGGGCCGCACAGATGCGTGAACGCGTGCACCACCACGCCGTTGTCCAGCCAGATCGGCCCATGGCGCGTGTCCAGCACCACCTGCGGGTCGATGCTGACGTTGCGCCCGACTACCAGCGGCGCCTTCCCCAGCACGTGCACGCCCGCCGGCGGGGCAGGCGGCCGGGCCGGCGGCGCCACGGCCTCGATGTCGCGCGCGAGCTGCGCTTCCGAGAGCGAGACCAGCTCCCACAGCTGCCGGAGCAGCAGGCCGCCCAGCTCGTGGCGGGCGACGTTCTCCGGGGCGGCGCTCGCGGGGCTGCGCAGGAACTCCGGCGGGGGCGCGGTTCCGGGTGGCGCCACCCAGCCGCAGGGCTCGCCGCCGATGGTCAGCACCGCGGGGCCCACCGTGGGCAGCGCGGCCGACCAGGCCGGCACCGCCCGGGCGGAAAGGTACACGACCGCAGCGGCGCGGGCCACGACGGGCGGGGCCAGGACGCGGACGGCGCCGGGCTCGTCGAAGGCGGCCAGGTGCTCGCCGGCGAGGTGGCCGATGCAGCGGGTGCGGAGCACGCGCTCGGCGCGGTGGCGCTGCAGGAACGCGCCGAAGAGCAGCTCGCCGGCCGGGCGGGTCAGGGTGAACGGCTGGAAGTCGGCCGCGACGGCGTCGTCGAAGAGAACGAGGGCGCGCTCAGCCATCGGGACGGGGTCCGGGGTGCCGCAGCCGTTCAGGGAGCTGCTCCAGCAGCCGCTTCAGCTCGGCCGTGCGCTCCCGCGGTGCCACGAGCGTGATGCCGTTGGCGCGGACGACGACCAGGTCCTGGCCGCCGAAGACGACGACGGCGCCGTCCTCGGCCCAGGCAATGCACCCGGTGGAGTCCACCAGGGTGGCATCGCCGATGGCGACGTTGCCGCCGGCGTCGGCGGCTCGGGTGCGGGCGACGGCGTCCCAGGCGCCGACATCGTCCCAGTCGAAGTTGGCGCGGGCGACGGCGACGCGGTCGCTGCGCTCGAGGAGCCCGACGTCGATGGTGAGGCTGGGCGCCCGCTGGAAGAACTCGTCGACGCGCCTCTCGTCCAGCAGCGGGAGCAGTGGAGCGATCTCCGGTGTATGGAGTCGCAGTTGCTGGAGCAGGAGCGCGGCGGGCCAGATGAAGATGCCGCTGTTCCAGAGGTAGCCGCCCTCGGCCAGGTAGCGCTCGGCGGTGGCGCGGTCGGGCTTCTCGATGAAGCGCTCGACCTGGCAGGCGTGCAGCTCGGCGCCGGGCGTGGGGATAGCCGCGCCCTCGCGGATGTAGCCGTAGCCCGTCTCCGGGCGGGTGGGTGGAATGCCCAGGGTGAAGAGCCGGCCCGTGCGGGCGGAGAGCGCGGCGACGTCGGCCAGCAGCTGGCGGAAGCGGGCGGCGGGCTCGATGACGTGGTCGGCGTGCAGCGAGATCATGACGGCGCCGGGATCGAGGCGCAGCATCTCGGCGGCAGCCCAGGCGAGGACGGGGGCGGTGCCGCGGGCGCGGGGCTCGAGCCAGAGGTTGTCGGGGGAGAGCTCGGGCAGCGCGGCCAGCGTGGGCGCGGCCAGCGAGCGGCCGGTCAGGATGCGGATGCGCTCGAGGGGTACCATGGGCCGGACGCGGTCCACGGTCTGGGCCAGGAGCGGCCGCTCGCCCGCGAGCGGGAGCAGCTGCTTGGGGCGCGCGGGCGTGGAGACGGGCCAGAAACGGGAGCCCACGCCTCCGGCCAGGACCACGACCCAGGGAGTGGCGCCCGCAGGGGCGGCGTCAGGAAAGGAAGAGCTCGTCGATTCGTGCAAGGAGCTTCTTGGGGCTGAAAGGCTTGGTCAGGAAGTCGGTGGCGCCGAGGGCCGCCGCCTGCGCGCGGTCGGTCTCCTGCCCCTTGCCGGTGAGCATGATGACCGGGGTCAGGCGGCGATGGGGCAGCTGGCGCAGCTCGGCCAGCACGTCCAGGCCGCTGATCTGCGGCATCATGATGTCGAGCAGGATGACGTCGATGATGCTCTCCGAGCGAAGCACGGCCAGGGCGCTGTGACCGTCGAGGGCGAGCTCGACATCGTAGGGGCCGTCCTCCAGCTTGAGCTGGACGATGCGCCCGATGTAGGGCTCGTCGTCGACGACGAGGATGCGGCGTCGTTCGTCGTGCAAACGCTCGGGCATCGGCCACCGTATTCGAATGATCCGGACAATGCGGCCCGGGTGCCATTTTCGTGCCGAGGTCGCCACCGGCTCCTCGCCGGGGCGAATGGTAGAGGCGCGTGAGTGGAAAAGTCAAGCGGGACAACGGTTGCGCTTGACAGTCCCCTGAAGCGCGGGTAATCTAAGCCGTCCAACGACTTCGGCGGCGCGACCCCTGGGTGAGGTGACATGGACGCAGTGCGTAATTCGAGAAATTTGCTGCCGCTGCTGACGCTGGTGACGGCCCTCGCGGCCGTGGGCTGCAACGACACGACGGGACTCAACAACTGGGACGCGACCCCGGACACGGTGACGTTGTACTCCGCATCGCGGGCAGAGCTGTCGGGGCTGCAGTCGGGCTTCGATTTCACGTCGCCGCGGGCGGTGATCGTGGAGAGCGTGAGCACGGCGGAGGGGTTCGACTTCGTGGTGACGGACCAGGGAGGCTCCTTCCTGCTGATGCCCTCGGGGGCGCTGCTGGCGCAGAGCAACCGCGCGGGGCTGGCCAAGGTGCCGGCGACGGACCTGACGTCGATCCGGCAGGCGCCCTCCGACACCGCGGCATTCGAGCAGAAGGTGGCGGTGCCGGTGCAGCCGGGCGACTTCCTCGTCGTGCGCTCGCGGCGGGTGAGCTGCCTGCTGTCCACGGCCTCGTACTACGCCAAAATGCAGGTGCTGGCGGTGGACCCCGTCGGGGGTACGCTCCGGTTCGCGTACGCACGAAATCCGTTCTGCAGCAACCAGTCGCTCGTGCCGCCCGGGAGCTGAGTCATGCTCGACCTGAAGCGGATCCGGGAGGAGCCGGAGCTGGTCCGCAGCCGCCTGGCGCTGCGGGCGAAGCCGGAGGTGCTCGAGCTGGTGGAGCGCGTCCTGGCGCTGGACGAGGAGCGCCGCCACGCGATCGCCGAGGTGGACGACCTGCGTGCGAAGCGCAACCAGGTTTCGCCCGAGGTGGGCCGGCTCAAGCAGGCGGGGCGGCACGAGGAGGCTGAGCCGCTCATCCGCGAGATGCGCGAGCTGGGCGACCGCATGGAGAGCCTGGAGAAGCGGCGGGCCGAGGCGGAAGAGGCCGTGCGCGCGGTGCTGCTGGAGATCCCCAACCTGCCCTGGCCGGACGTGCCGCCCGGCGGCGAAGAGGACGCCGTCGTCGTGCACGAGTGGGGCGAGGAGCGCGCCTTCGACTTCGAGCCGCGGCCGCACTGGGAAATCGGCGAGCGCCTGGGCATCCTGGACCTGCCGCGGGGCGCAAAGGTAGCGGGCAGCGGCTTCCCGTTGTACGTGGGTCTGGGGGCGCGCCTGCAGCGCTCGCTCATCTCCTTCGCCATGGACCTGCAGTCGCGGGAGCACGGCTACACCGAGCTTTGGCCGCCCTTCCTGATCAACGAGCAGGCGGGTCTGGGGACGGGCCAGCTGCCCAAGTTCGGCGACGACATGTACTTCGTGCCCGAGGACGGCCTCTACCTTGCCCCCACGGCCGAGGTGCCCGTCACCAACCTGCACGCGGGCGAGATGCTGGAGGGCGCGCGCCTGCCCATCCGCTACGTGGCCTACACGCCCTGTTTCCGGCGCGAGGCCGGCGCCGCCGGCAAGGACACGCGCGGGCTGCTGCGGCTGCACCAGTTCGACAAGGTGGAGCTGGTGCGCTTCGAGCGGCCGGAAAACGGCGAGGCCGCGCTGGAGGAGCTGACAGCGCACGCGGAGGAGGTGCTGCGCCGCCTGGAGCTGCGCTTCCGGCGCATCCTGCTGGCGGGCGGCGACCTGGGCTTCGCCAACGCCAAGACCTACGACCTGGAGGTCTGGGCGCCGGGTGTCGGGAAGTGGCTGGAGGTCTCCAGCTGCTCCCTCTACACCGACTACCAGGCACGGCGTGCCAACATCCGCTTCCGTCCGGCGCCCAACGAGAGGCCGGAGTTCGTCTACACCCTGAACGGCTCCAGCCTGGGCTTCGCCCGGACTTACGCGGCGCTGCTGGAAACGCACCAGCAGGCGGATGGCCGCGTCCGCATCCCGGAGGCGCTGGCGGGGTACCTGGGCACGGACCGGCTCTGACGGGCCGAGCAGGAGCACGGGTACGTGCATGTGCAGATGCGGTTGCAGGTGCAGGGCATACGTGGGAGGTCGCGCGAGCAGGTGGAGGTGAAGGTGCACGCCCGCCCGACTCCAGCCGGGCCCGATGGGGACGTGAGGGTCCTCTTCCGCACGTCGGGGCGCGCGTGAGACGCGTGTGACGTCGACGGTGCAACGTTCCTTGTGAAAGGCGCGATGATGCGGCGCCACTGGTCCGCGGCGCTCACGATCCTGGCCATCGTGGTGTTCGGCTCCTACCTGCTGTACACCGAGATGCTCGTACGGGAGATCCGGGCGGAAGCCCGGGTCCAGACGCGCATCTATGCGGCGGTGCAGCAGGGGCTGCTCGCGCCAGCGGGCGGGGACGCGGAACTGCTGGCGCTGACGCAGATCCAGGGCGCGTTGCGCGATCTCAAGGCCCCCATGATCGGCATCAACCCGGCGGGGCAGCCGTACGCGGCGGAAAACCTGCCGTTCGAGCCGGACCTGCGCACGGCAGCCGGCCAGAAGCAGGTGCTGTTGTACGCAGCGCACCTGGCGCAGCGGAACCGGGCCGTCGTGGTGCCGGGGATGGGCGAGGTCTACTTCGGATCGCCCCCGCTGGCCGGCTGGCTGCGCTGGGTGCCGTGGCTGCAGGCGGGCGGGGCGATGATCCTGCTGCTGGTAGCGGTGGCGGTCCTGCAGGCGAACGCGCGGGCGGATCGGGAGCGCATGTGGGCGGCCATGGCGCGCGAGCTGGCGCACCAGATGGGCACGCCGCTCTCCTCGCTCTCGGGCTGGGTCGAGGTGCTGTCGCTGCCGGAGGAGGAGCGGCACCAGCTCGCGCCCGGCCAGCGGCTGGCGGAGGCGATCGGCGCGGACGTGGAGAGGCTGGAGCGAGTGGCGCGGCGCTTCGAGCTGATCGGCCGTGCGCCCACGCTGCAGCAGGTGTCCATCGCGCAGATCATCCAGGACCTGGAGGGCTACCTGCGCCCGCGCCTGCCGCGGCTGAGCGCGGGGGTGGACCTGCGGGTGCGGGTGCACCCGGAGCTGCCGCTGATCTGGGGCAATGCGGTGCTGCTGGCGTGGGCGGTGGAGAACCTGGTGAAGAACGCGCTGGACGCGCTGGGTGGCCGGGGCGGCCACATCACGGTGAGCGCGCGGCGCGCGGGGCCGGCGGCGATCCGGCTGCTGGTGGCGGACGATGGCCCCGGCATCGCGCCCGAGGTGCGGGACCGCATCTTCGAGCCGGGTGTCAGCACCAAGAAGAGCGGCTGGGGCGTGGGGCTGTCGCTGACGCGCCGCATCGTACAGGAGCAGCACGGGGGCACGATCGTGGCCCGGTCGCGGCGGACGGGCGGAACGGTGTTCGAGATCCGGCTCCCGACGTCGGAGGCGGGGATGCGGCGGCGCCGCCGCTGGCTGAGTCGTCGCGGAGTGGCATGAACGAAGTGAAGCACATCGTCGGACTGAACCCCGAACAGCGCGCAGCCGTCGAGCACTTCGAGGGGCCGCTGCTCGTGCTGGCGGGCGCCGGCTCGGGCAAGACGCGCGTCCTGACCTCACGGGTGGCCCACCTGGTCCAGGAGCACGGGGTGGACCCCTCCTCGATCCTGGCGGTGACATTCACCAACAAGGCGGCCGGGGAGATGCGCGAGCGCATCCGCCGGCTGCTGGGGCACGAGCCGGCGGGGCTCTGGATCGGCACCTTCCACGCCATCGGGGCTCGCCTGCTGCGCCGGCACGCGCACCGCCTGGGCTGGACGCCGAGCTACAGCATCTACGACGCGGACCAGGCGCTGCGGGAGGTGAAGCGCGCGCTGGACCGGCTGAACCTGCCGCCCAAGCGCTGGAACCCCAAGGCGGTGCACGGGGCAATCTCCGCGGCCAAGAACGGGCTGATCACCCCCGAGGAGTACGAGCGGCTGGCGGCGGACGCCTTCTCCCGCGTGGTGGCGGACATCTACCCCTCGTACCAGGCGGCGCTGAAGGACCAGAACGCCTTCGACTTCGACGACCTGCTGGTGAAGCCCGTGGAGCTGCTGGAGCAGGACGCCTCGCTGCGGGAGCATTACCGCGAGCGCTTCAAGTTCCTGCTGGTGGACGAGTACCAGGACACGAACCGGGCGCAG
This sequence comes from Gemmatimonadota bacterium, assembly GCA_017881445.1. Lineage (GTDB taxonomy): Bacteria > Gemmatimonadota > Gemmatimonadetes > Longimicrobiales > RSA9 > JADGQX01. Next base: position 25,775 of record JADGQX010000009.1, read on the forward strand.
TACCGCTTCCTGCAGCTGCTGGCGGAGGGATGCGGCAACCTGATGGTGGTGGGCGACGACGACCAGTCCATCTACGGCTGGCGCGGCGCCGACATCCGCAACATCCTCGACTTCGAGAAGGACTTCCCGGACGCGACGGTGGTCCGGCTGGAGCAGAATTACCGCTCCACGGCGCGCATCCTGGATGCGGCCAACCAGGTGATCGCCGAGAACGTGCGGCGCAAAGGGAAGACGCTGCGCACCGACGCCGGACCGGGCGAGATGTTGACGCGGGTCGAATGCGTGGACGAGCACGACGAGGCGGCGTGGATCGTGGCCGAGATCGAATCGCGCATGGCCGGCGACCGCGCCCACGGCCCCCGCGACTTCACGATCCTCTACCGCACCAACGCGCAGTCCCGGGCGCTGGAAGAGGCGCTGCGACGCGCGGACCTGCCCTATCAGATCATCGGCGGCACGCGCTTCTACGAGCGGCGCGAGATCATGGACGTCCTGGCCTACCTGCGACTGATCGCGAACCCCCGGGACGCGGGTGCCTTCGACCGCATCGTCAACTACCCCAAGCGCGGCATCGGCGACACTTCGCTGGGCCGGCTCATGGCCTGGGCGGCGGCGCAGGGGCTGAGCCCGCTCGAGGCGGCCGGCCGCGCCCGCGAAGTGGAGGGGCTCACCCAGGGCGCCGCGGGCGCCCTGGTCGTCTTCGCCGGGCTGGTCGAGCGCTCCCGGGGCCTGGCGCTGCACGTGGGCGTGGGCGAGCTGGTGGAGCGGTTGCTGGAGGAGACCGGCTTCCTGGAGGCACTCCGGGAGGAGGGCCCCGAAGGCGCGGACCGCATCGACAACGTGCGGGAGCTGGTGTCCGGCGCCCATGAACACGCAGAGGACACGGAGGACACGGAGGAGGGCGCGGAGGGGGCCGTGGTCACGTCGCTCGACCTCTTCCTGCAGAAGGTCTCGCTGCTCACGGACGTGGACCGCCACGACCCGGACGCCAACGCCGTCACGCTCATGACGCTGCACAACGCCAAGGGGCTGGAGTTCCCCTTCGTGTTCATCGCGGGGCTGGAGGACGGTCTCTTCCCGCTGGCGCGGGCCTTCGACGAGCCGGACACGCTGGAGGAGGAGCGGCGCCTTTTCTACGTGGGCATCACGCGGGCGCGGCGGAAGCTGTACCTTTTGCATGCGCGCACGCGCCGCCGGGCGGGCGAGGTGCTGGCGTGCATTCCCTCGAGCTTCCTGAAGCCGATCAGCCGCGACCTCATGGAGGAGCGGATGACGCCCACGTTGCAGCGGCAGCGCGCGCAGTACGAGCCGCGCTGGAAGAGCTCGTTCTCGGGCGGCGACGGCGGCTTCCCGGCGCGGCGGGACGCGGGCGTGGGTGGCGCGGGCTCGCGCGCTGCGGGCTCGCGCGCACAGCCCGAGGATGGCGGCCGGGTCATCGACTTCACCGACTCGCAGGACGCGCCGCGCTTCATCAAGGGGGAGCGGGTACGCCACCCATCCTTCGGGCGCGGCGTCATCCGCGAGCTGACGGGGCTGGGCCCGGAGACCAAGGCCGTGATCGACTTCGACAGCATCGGTCGCAAGAAGGTGGTTCTGCGCTACGCCAACCTGCAGAAGGAATTGTAGGCGACGATGCCCGTCACGAGCGCGGACGTCCTGCACGTGGCTGCGCTGGCCCGGCTGCGGCTCTCGCCGGACGAGGTCGAGCGGCTCGCCGGCGAGCTGAGCGACATCCTGGGCCACGTGGCGGAGCTGGTGACGGCGGACAGTGCGGGGGGGGGGGCGGAGCCGTTGCCGGCCACGACCTGGCCTGCGCCGCTGCGCAGCGATGCCGTGCCGGCCGCGGCGCTCGCCATCCCGCCCTCGCAGCTGGCCCCGACCTTCGAGCACGGGTTCTTCACCGTGCCGCGCCTGGGCGCCATGGAGGCGCCGCCACCATGACGACGCACCTACGGCCGCTGGCGGAGATCGCCGCCGCAGTGCGCGATCGGCGCACCACGGCCGTGGAAGTGGTGCGTTCCGCCATGACCGGGATCGTGCGCGCCGAGAGCGGGCCCGATCGGCTGAACGCCTTCATCACCTACTCCTACGAGGGCGCGGACGCGGCCGCGGCCGCGGTGGACGCGGCGGTGACGGGCGGCGGCGGCGACAGCCGGCCGCTGGCGGGCGTCCCCGTCGCCGTGAAGGACAACCTCTGCACGCTGGATCTGCCCACGACCTGCGGCTCCCGCATGCTGGCGGCCTACCGCTCGCCCTACGAGGCCACCGTGGTGACCCGGCTGCGCGCCGCGGGTGCCATCGTCGCCGGCAAGACCAACCTGGACGAGTTCGCCATGGGCTCGTCCACGGAGTGCTCCGCCTTCGGCCCGACGCTCAACCCCCACGACCGCACCCGGGTGCCGGGCGGGTCATCGGGCGGCTCGGCCGCCGCGGTGGCGGCGGGGCTGGTGCCGGCCGCGCTGGGCTCCGAGACGGGCGGCTCGGTGCGCCAGCCCGCGGCCTTCTGCGGCGTGGTCGGCATCAAGCCGAGCTATGGCCGCGTCAGCCGGAACGGGCTGGTGGCCTTCGCCTCGTCGCTGGACCAGGTGGGGACCATCGGCCGGAGCGTGGCCGACGCCGCGCTGCTCTTGGAGACGATCGCCGGCCACGACCCGCTGGACGCGACCACGGCGGACCGGCCCGTGCCCTCACTGGCGGCGGAGCTGGACGCGGGGGTCGAGGGGCTGGTGGTGGGTGTGCCGGGCGAGTATTTCCCGCCGGAGCTGGACCCGCGCATCGCCGCACTCTGCCGGGCGACGCTCGAGCGCCTGCGCAGCGCCGGCGCGGAGGTGCGCGAGGTGTCGCTGCCTCATACGCGCTACGCCATCCCCACCTACTATGTCCTGGCCCCGGCGGAGGCGTCCAGCAACCTGGCCCGCTTCGACGGCGTGCGCTACGGGCTGCGGGCGCCCGGCGCCCACTCCACCGAAGCGGTCTACGAGCTGACGCGCGAACTAGGCTTCGGCACCGAGGTCAAGCGGCGGATCATGCTGGGCACCTACGTGCTGTCGGCGGGCTACTACGACGCGTACTACGCCCGGGCGCTGCGCGTTCGCTCGCTCATCGAGCGGGACTTCCGGCAGGTCTTCGATTCCGGCGTGCATGCGCTCTTCACGCCCACGACACCCACGCCCGCGTTCCGGCTGGGGGAGAAGCTGGGCGACCCCTACGCCATGTACCTGTCCGACGTGTTCACGGTCACGGCCAACCTGGCGGGGATCCCGGCCATCTCCGTGCCCATTGGCCGCGTGGACGGGCTGCCCGTGGGGGGCCAGATCCTGGCCGACCGCTGGGACGAGGCGACCATGATCCGGGTGGCCGCGGCGGTGGAGCGATGAGCGGGAACAGAAAGGGCGAAGGCAAGGGCGGCGTGCACGTGCATGAGCACGACTCGGGCCCGGGCCCGGAATACCAGGCCGTGATCGGCCTGGAGATCCACGTGCAGCTGCACACCCGCTCCAAGATGTTCTGCGGCAGCTCCGCGGAGTTCGGTGCCACGCCCAACACGCACGTTTGCCCGGTGTGCCTGGGACTGCCGGGGGCGCTGCCGGTGATCAACGCCCGGGCGGTGGAGCTGGCGCTGCGGGCGGCGGTGGCCCTCGACTGCACGGTGCACGAGGCCAGCGTTTTCGCGCGCAAGCACTACTTCTACCCGGACCTGCCCAAGGGCTACCAGATCACGCAGTACGACCGGCCGCTAGCGACCGGCGGCTGGCTCGATGTGCCGAGCCAGGCGTTGACGGGGGGAAGTGCCGGGACCCCGTCGGCGGAGGGGGAGAGTGGGGGAGCGGGGGATCCGGCCGACGACCCTGGTAGTCCGAGCGCGCCCCGTCTCCCACTCTCCCACTCTCCCGCTCCCCCACTCGTTCCAGCCCCGGGGCCGGGCGCCCGTGACACCGAGGCGCGTGCCCCCGGTCGAGTGCGTATCCGCAGGATCCACCTGGAGGAGGACGCGGGCAAGTCGGTGCACGACCGGTTGCCGGGGAAGACGGCGGTCGACCTGAACCGGGCGGGGGTGCCGCTCATCGAGATCGTGACCGAGCCGGACCTGGGGTCGCCGGAGCACGCCCGCGCCTTCCTCACGCAGCTGAAGCAGCTGATCGAGTACATCGAGATCAGCGACTGCGACATGGAGAAGGGAAGCCTGCGCGTGGACGCGAACGTGTCCGTCCGCCGCCGGGCCAGCACCGGGCTGGGCACGAAGACCGAGGTCAAGAATCTGAACTCGTTCTCGGCCGTGGAGCGTGCCCTGGCGTTCGAGATCCGGCGCCAGGTGGGCGAGCTGGAGGCGGGGCGGGCGGTGGTGCACGAGACGCTGCTCTGGGATGCGGAGCGAGGGGAGGCGCGGTCGATGCGCTCCAAGGAGGAGAGCGACGACTACCGCTATTTCCCCGAGCCGGACCTGCCGCCGCTGGTGCTCCGGCCGGGCGACATCGAGGCCGTGCGCACGGGGCTGCCGGAGCTGCCGGCGGCCCGCGCCCGGCGCTTCGTCGAGGTCTTCGGCCTGCCCGCCTACGACGCGGCAGTGCTCACGGCGACGCGGGAGATCGCCGACTACTACGAGGCGGCGGCCGCCGCGGCGGGCGATGCCAAGGCCGCGAGCAACTGGGTCATGGGCGACGTGCTCGCCCTGGCCCGGCAGCACCGGTGCGGGGTGGCGGCGCTGCGCGTCCAGCCGGGGCACATCGGCGAGCTTGCGCGGCTGGTGGCGGATGGCACCCTGTCCCGGCCGCTGGCGCGGCAGCTCTTCGAGCAAGCCGCCGACAGCGGCCGCTCGCCGGCGGAGCTGGCGGCGGAGGAGGGGTTGGGCCAGGTCAGCGATTCCGGGCAGCTGGAGGCGTGGGTTGCCTTCGTGGTCGCCGCCCACCCGCAGGAAGTGTCTCGCTTCCGCGCCGGCGAGGAGAAGCTGATGGGCTTCTTCATGGGGCAGCTGATGAAGGAGTCCGGAGGCCGGGCCGACCCGCAGCGCTCGGCGGCGCTGCTCCGGTCGCGGCTGCGCGCCTGAGCCTGCGGCTCGTCCCTCGGCCGCGCGGGAGCCGCCCTCCGTGACGTGAGCTCCCCGCGCGGGGTCCGCATCTTGCCCCCAACGACCGGGAAAACCGTTCGCTCCCGGTGCCCCATGTTCCTGACCATCCTCGAGTTCGCCGGCGTGACGCTGGGCGTCAAATTCGCGCTGGGGCTCGCGCTGATCTACTTCCTGTTCCCGGCGGATGGCCGCTGCAGCGCGTGCGACGGCGAGACCGTTCCGCTGCGAGCCGGGCGGGGGCTGCGCACGGTGGGACGGGTGCTGCGGGTGGAGCGGCGCTGGTGCCTGCACTGCGGCGAGACCATGATGACGCGCCGGGCCGGGAGCCCGCCCGTGCAGCCGGGACCGGTGGAACAGCCGCAGGAGCGGAACGCGGCCTGAGGGGTCAGGCCGCGCCCTCGATCTCGCGAGAGCGGCTGCGCCAGTATCCGAGGTCGGTGGGTGGCAGCGGAAAGAAATCGTCGGCCAGCTCGTCCAGCAGCGAGCGGTCGCGCCAGGCGCCTTCGCGCAGACCGAGGCGCCTGATCTTTTTCGCCAGCTGCAGGTTGAAATCGCCCACCGGGTCAAGGGCCGCCGGCAGCGACTCGCGCCGCCGGTTCATGTAATCGACCACGTAGTCGAAGGCGCGGGAGGTGTACTCGGCGATGGTGTCCTCGGCCAGGTCCCAGCGGGAGTTCTGCAGCACCTGGTCGAAGACGGCGCGCCAGCGGTCGTTGTCCTGGAAGCGGATCATGCCGCGGAAGATCCGGCGATTGGTCTCGAAGGAGAAGATGGTGCCCGAGAGGACGCTGTCGAAGAGGGTGTCCGCCTCGGTATGGTCGAACTCCATGACCACCTGGCGGGCCCGGGCGGTGTATGGCTCGCCCAGGTGCACGTCCATGCGGTGCTCCCAGTACGAATGCCCCAGCCCCCGGGTGGTGCTGGTCATCAGGAGCTGCCGTGGGATGAAGAAGTTGTGGGCGATGGTGTCCGCGGCCAGGTGGCTGAGATAGCCGAGGGCCACGGCGCGCAGGCGCTCGTTGTCGGCCTCCTCGAAGATCTCCTCGCCCACGTGCCAGAAGTGCGAATGCCGCCCGGCCGGGACGTACTTCTTGCCGAACGAGATGTCGGCGGCGACCGAGCCATAGAGGAAGCTCTGGGGGAATGCCCTGAGCAGCGTAGCGATCCAGTCGGGCACCATGGCCAGGTTGCTGAGCAGCGTCTCGCCGATGAAGACGTGCGTGGCGGGGCCGAAAGCCCAGGCGTGGCCCGGCAGGAGCAGCAGCAGCGCGAGCGCGGCCAGGAGCGGCGCGACCAGGCGCGGCCGGAACCGGGAACGCCGCGGCGCCGGGGCCGCGGCAGGCGCGGTCCGGTCCGGTGCCACCGCCACGCGGGCGTGGCTCAGCGCGGCCTCCGCTGGTGGCCGCGCTTGCCGGCGTGGAGCTGGGCGTGGATTTCCTCGGCGAGCTGGTCGCGGGCGGTGCCGACCATCTCGGCCAGCTCGCCCCGGAGCTGCTCCAGCGCATCGTGCCCGACGGCGGAAAGCGATTCGACGGCGCCGCCCGCGCCCCGGGCCGCGCGGCGGGCGCCGCGGCCCAGGCGCTCGCGGCCGTGCCGCGCTCGCTTGAGCAGGAGGGCCGGCAGGGCGGGCTCCGAGCGCAGCAGCAGCGTCGCGCCCACACCCAGGATGGCGCCCGCGGCGAAGGCCGCGATCAGCGCTACGGAATCTTTCTCTTCCATGGCTCGACTCGTCCTGTCAGTCACTCACCTGGGGGGCGCCGGGGGTCGTCCCCGGGCGCCCTGGAGCCTCTCGGCCGTCGTATGCACGCCCCGCGCCGTGGCGGCGGCGTCCAGCAGCACCTCCCGCGTCTCCGCCTGCACGACGTCCAGCACCGCCCCGAACTCGCGCACGCGCTCCTCCGCCTCCGTGGCCAGGGCCCGGAGCCGCCCGTTCAGCTCCTGGACGGTCTGCAGCACCTCGTCCACGCGCTCCTTCACGGCGGTGCTCGTTCCCGTGGCGTCCGCGGCGATCCTGCTCGCCGCGCCCAGCAGCGGCTCGGCACGCTGCTCCATGCGCCGGATCAGCTTCCGCATCGAGAACAGCAGCATCACCCCCGCGACGCCCAGGGCCAGCACCGTGAGGGTGACCACCGCCATGCCGATGGCCATCACGATCTGTACCCATATGATGCGGTCGATCTGCGCCTGGAGCGTGCCCGACTGTACGATCGCTACGACCGCGGTCGCGAGCGTCATCTGTCTCTCCTCCTCCGGTGCACAGCTCAAGCGAACAGGTCGATGCCCAGCGTGCGGGCACCCAGCTTGGGCACGAGTCCCATGCGACGGCGGGCGAAGCGGGCGGCGCGGAGCGCCTGCTCCACTGCCGCGGCGGCGCCCTGCGCCAGTTCCGCCAGCGCTTCCGCCAGCGGGCGCCGCTCGTCGAAGTGGGCGCGCAGCGCCGCGTCCAGCGCTTCCACGCCGCCGGCCGACTCCGCCAGCGCCCTCGCGGCCGGGGGCAGCGTGTATCCGCCGGCCAGGCGCAGCACGTCGCTGGCGTACAGGTCGCCGAGCGGGAGCAGCGGCTCGGGCGGGGCGACCGCGCCGAGCAGCAGCGCCGTCTTGTTGGCGGGATGCGCGATCAGGACGAGGCTGCCTCCCACGTCCGCCAGCAGGCGCGCCTCCAGGCGCCGCGCCTCCTCCGCCAGCGTGGCGGGATCCATGGCGGCGATCTCGCGGCCGGCGGGATGGGGCGCGAAGAGGCGAGGCATGTCCCGGGCGATCGCGCCGCCCCGGGCCAGCGCCACGGAGCCGGGTCCCAGCGCCGCCGCGCACCAGGCGTGGGCCAGCGTCGCCTCGGGCGAGCCGTCGTCCAGCACGATCAGTGCCCGGGCGCCGGCGTCGCGGACGGCCTGGCGCACGACGCCCGCGACGATGGTCTCGATGCGCTGGGCGGTGGTGCGGGCGCTCACGGTACCTCCTCCAGCGCGCGGGCCAGCTCTTCCAGCGTCCAGGCCGGGTCCTCGTCGCGGGCGTGGGCATAGGGCCGGCGGCTGCGCGCCAGCTCCGCCAGCGAGAGCTCGGCCGCGATGAGCGCTTCCTCGCCCTCGGGCGCGCGGGCGAGAACGTCGCCCGAAGGGCCCACGATGACCGAGCCGCCGGCGAAGGTGGCGCCGCCCTCGACGCCCGCCCGGTTGGCCAGGGCGACGTAGATGCCATAGAGCTGCGCGGTCGTGCGGGCCATGCGCTCCCAGACCGCGGTGGAGGCGAAGAGCGCGTCGTCCCCGGCCTGGAGCACGCCTCGCCCCGGTGCGGCGGCCGCGACCAGGAGCAGGTTGATGCCGCGCACGGCCAGCAGGTAGGACAGGGCAGGGTGCCAGAAGTCCTCGCACACCAGGATGCCCGCGCGCCAGCCGGCGGCCAGGTCACACGCGTCCAGACGCGAGCCCCGGCCGAACCAGCGCATCTCGTCGAACATGCCGTAGGTGGGCAGATAGCGCTTGCGGTGACGGAAGGTGACGTGCCCGGAGCGGACGAGGACCGCCGCGTTGTAGACCACGCCATCGTCGCCCAGCTCGGGGAGCCCGACCACCACGCCCGGGAGGTCGGCCAGCGCGGGCGCGAAAGCCGCGGGCTCGCCGGGATGCACCGGCAGCGCGAGCAGGGCGGCGTCGTCCCGCAGGTCGTAGCCGCTCAGCGACAGCTCCGGCGTGAGGACCAGCTCCGCCCCCGACTCCGTGGCCGCCGCGGCCATGCGCTGCGCGTTCCCGGGCATGTCGCCCAGGACCGGAGCGAACTGGTGGATCGCCAGCCGCATCGACTCTCCAGGTGGTGGATTCGGCGGTTAAGCTAGGCCTCCGCGCCACGCGAAGCCAGGGTTCGGTGAGGGGGTCCGCTGGAACATCTCTTGCGCCCTCGGACAACTTCGAGCCCCTCCGGCACGGGTCGCACGCCTCGCCCCGCCGCCGCAGCGGCGCCCGGCGGCCCCACCATCCCGCCGGGAACGCGCCCTGGCGCGAGCGCCGGCGACCGCTTCCGCTGGGATTTGACGACGCCACGGTCCGAGCATAGCGTTCCCGCGCGGTGCGTGCTGCGTCGCACGGTTGGAGGGAGACAAGGAGCATGTACATGCCGAAGTTCATCGTGGAGGGGGGGATCCCCCTTCGCGGCACGATCCGTCCTGCCGGAAACAAGAACGCGGCGCTGCCCATCCTGGCGGCGTGCCTGCTGACCGATGAGCCCGTCACCCTGGACAACGTGCCCTACATCCGCGACGTGCGGACGCTGGCGGAGCTGCTGGGAGTCCTGGGAGCGAGCGTGGAGTGGCAGGGAACGAATACGCTGACCATCCATGCGCGGGACGTCCACTCCTCGTCCATCGACGCCAGCATGGCCGCGCGCATCCGCGCCTCGATCCTGCTGGCCGGGCCGATGCTGGCGCGCACCGGCCGGATGGTCCTGCCGCCGCCCGGCGGCGACGTCATCGGCCGCCGCCGCGTGGACACGCACTTCCTGGCGCTCGCCAAGCTGGGCGCCGTGGTGGACAGCACCGACGGCTACCACCTGCAGACGACGGGCCTCATCGGCGCCGATGTCTTCCTGGACGAGCCCAGCGTCACGGCCACCGAGAACGCCGTCATGGCCGCCGTGCTGGCGAAGGGATCCACCCGGCTGCGCAACTCCGCCGCCGAGCCGCACGTGCAGGACCTCTGTCACATGCTCAACTCGATGGGCGCGCAGATCCGCGGCATTGGCACGGGCACGCTCGACATCGAGGGCGTGGACCGGCTCCACGGCACCCGGCACCGCATAGGCAGCGACCACATCGAGGTGGGATCTTTCATCGGCCTGGCCGCGGTCACCCGCGGCGACATCCTGATCCAGGATGCCGCCGTCGAGCACCTCGACTCCACGCTGCTCGCCTTCGAGCGCATGGGTATCCACTGCGAGATCCAGGGCAAGGACCTGCACGTTCCCGACAACCAGGAAATGCTGGTACGCATGGACCTGGGAGGGCACATCCCCAAGGTGGACGACGGCCCCTGGCCCGCGTTCCCGGCGGACCTCACCTCCATTGCACTGGTCACGGCGACGCAGTGCCGGGGCACGATCCTGATCTTCGAGAAGATGTTCGAATCGCGCATGTTCTTCGCCGACAAGCTGATCGGCATGGGCGCGCGCATCGTGCTCTGCGACCCGCACCGCGCGGTCGTGGTGGGGCCGTCCCGCCTGCACGCGGGCGTGGTGGAGAGCCCCGACATCCGCGCCGGCATGGGGCTGCTCATCGCCGCGCTGGGCGCAGAAGGCGACAGCCACATCTACAACATCGGCCAGATCGAGCGCGGCTACGAGAAGATCGACGACCGGCTGCGCGCGCTGGGCGCGCACATCGAGCGCGTGGACTCCCGGGACTAGGAGGGCACCATGGCGGAGGAGCGGAAGAGCGACGCCCGGGAAGGCATCAAGGAAGGACTGAAGGCGGGGCTCGGCATCCTGGGCGCGCTCAAGGAGGCGCTGGAGGAGACGTTCGAGGAGGTCATGAAGGAGCGGGACTTCGGCCCGGACCGCGCCCGCGACGCCTTCAAGGAAACCGTGAAGCGGGCGCAGGACGCCATGGACGGGGCCAAGGACCGCCTCGACTTCGTTCCCCGCAAGGACTTCGACGCACTGCGCGCCCAGGTGGACGCACTGCGGCAGCAGATGGAGCTGCACCTGAGCGCGGCCGTCCACCACTCGCACGGCCCGGTCGATCCGGCGCCCGGCGTGCACGCGCACGGGGACGCCGCCGACACCGGCGCACCGGGGGCCGCGCCGGGCGACGATCGCTCCCGCTCGATCCCGGCGGACGAGCTGGAGTAGCGCCCGTGGGCGGCGTGGCCAGCGTGCGGGAAGAGCGGCGTCCCGGCGTGCTGCCGGTCTACGTCCACCCGGGCTGGGCAGCGCACTTCCCCTGGCTGGTCCAGGGCACCACCGCCCGGGGCGAGGCGGGCACCGCCTTTGATCTCCGCCTCTTCGGCGACACGCCTTCGGGCGAGGTCATCGACCGCTGGCTGCGGCTGCGGCACGAGCTGGGCGTGCCCCGCGCCGTCCACGCGCGCCAGGTCCACGGCACCGACATCCTGGTTCACGGCGCCGGTCCGACCGGGCTGCTGGTGTCGGAGCGCTTCGACGGCCACGCGACTACGAGTCCGGGCGTGCTGCTCTCGGTCTCGGTCGCCGACTGCGTCCCCATCTTCCTGGTCGCGCCCGACCCGCGTGTCATCGTCCTGCTGCACGGCGGCTGGCGGGGCGTGGCCGCCAGCATCCTCGAGCGGGGCGTGGCGCTGCTCCACCACCTGTCCGGCGCACCTGCCGGCGCGCTCTGGCTCCACCTCGGACCCGCCATCTGCGGCCAGTGCTACGAGGTCGGTCCCGAGGTCTTCGACGCGCTGCGGCTTCCGGTGCCGTCGGCGCCCAAACCGCTCGACCTGCGCGCCGCACTCGCGGACCGCGCCCTCGGGCTGGGCATCCCCCCGGACCGGATCTCCATCTCCGGCTTCTGTACCCGGTGCGGTGATTCACCGTTCTTCTCCCACCGGGCCGGCTGCCGCGAGCGGCAGGTGGGGTTCCTCGCCGTCCTGCCCGGCGCGTGAGCCCCGCCCCGGACTTCGTGGGTCTCTGCGCCGGCTGCATGCACGCCCGCGTGGTCGAGAGTCGGCGCGGCTCGCGCTTCTGGCTCTGCGAGCTCTCCCGGATCGACCCGTCGTTCCCCCGCTACCCGCCCCTGCCCGTCCTGGCCTGCCGCGGCTTTCAACCCGCGCCCGCTCGGGCGGCGCCGGACACCCCGGAAAGGAGCAGCCAATGACCGAGCCTCTCTACGTGGCCCGCACCACCATCCGGAAGGTGAGCGGTGTCCGGCGCCGGGCGCACCTCCCGACCGGCGCCACCGCCGACATGGGGGTCCACGGCCCGATCCGCCGCCACTTCGACATCCAGGACGGGACTCCCGACCTGCCACTGCCCGTGGACTTCGTCGTCGCCGCCACCGGCGCCTGAATGCTGGGCACCCTGAGCGGCGCGCTGGATGCGCGCGGGATCCGGCTGGACGGCGAGCACATCGGCGTGGAAGCGGAGGGCATCAACGAGCTGCGCGACGGCGTCATCGTGCTCACCCGCATCGACAGCCATTACCGGCTGCGCATCCCGGCGGATGCGCGCGAAAGGGTGGAGCGCGCCCTTGCGCGCCACCAGGAGAAGTGCCCCACGGCCCGCTCGCTGGCCGCCGCCGTGGCCATCGGCTGGAGCGCGGAGATCGAGGAGACCGCCCCCGGGCCATAAACTGTTTTACGGCAGGACGTTAGGGGTGAGACTGCTGTCCGGGCCCGAGCTCGGCCCGGGAGCGGGGGGCGGGACGGCGTGGGGCAAGTAATTGTGCTTGCAGGGGCTTGCCTTCCCGCGCATTCCCCATTAGCTTTCGTGCGTGCCCGGAAAACGGTTGGCGGGCGATGAAGTGGGGGATGCACCCCCACTTTTTTATTGAGCCCACATTCATGACCGACGCCCTCGATCAGGTGGTGGCAGCGCGAGTCGAGTCGCTCGGCTACGAGCTCGTGGAGCTCGAGCGGGTCGGGTCGAAGGCGCGCCCGTTACTGCGGGTCCGGATCGACCATCCGGACTCGGAGACCGGGCACGGCATCACGGTGAGCGATTGCGCGGTCGTGACCCGCTCGCTGGAGCAGGTGCTGGACGGTCGTCCGGATCTCGGAGATCGATACGTTCTGGAGGTGTCGTCTCCCGGGTTGGAGCGGCCGCTGCTGACGCGGCGGGACTTCGAGCGGTTCGCCGGGCGGCAGGTGTCGCTGAAGGGCACGCGGCCACTGGTGGCGGAGAATCGGCGGCTGGAGGGCGAGCTTCTGGGTGTGGCGGAGGAGGACGGAGTGGAGCTGGTGCGGCTGCGGCTGGCGCAGGGCGGTGAAGTGGCGGTGCCGCGCAGCGCGATCGCGCGGGCGCAGCTGATCTTTCGCTGGGGAGACTAGCCGGGCGACAGGCGCCCGGCTGCTCGGCGAGCAGGGGATCTGAGTGGGAAGGGATATGAACAACACGACGCAAGTCCTGGCGGCGTTCCGGGAGATGATCGGGAGCAAGAACCTGTCGCGGGCCGACCTGCACGATCTCATCAAGGATGGGATCATGGCGGCGTTGGCGAGGCGGTTCGGTCCGAACGTCTCGGCGGAGATCACGATCGACGAGGATGTCGGCGACATCAAGATCACCGTGCTGAAGGAAGTGGTGGAAGAGGTCGAGGACGCGTCGCGCGAGATCTCGCTGGAGGAGGCGCGCTGGGACGACCCCGACTTCCAGCCCGGTGACGTGCTGGAGATCCCGGTGGACTTCACCGACTTCGGCCGCAACGCGGTGATGGCGGCGAAGCAGCGGATCATCCAGCGGGTGCGGGAGGGCGAGCGCAACAAGATCCGCGACGAGTACAACAGCAAGGTCGGCGACCTGCTCTCGGGTGAGGTGCAGCAGGTGGAGCGGGGCAAGATCGTGATCATGCTGAACAAGTCGCGGGACGCCGACGCGATCATCCCCTGGAAGGAGCAGAACCCGCGGGAGCGGTTCCGCCAGGGCGAGCCGATGCGCGCGGTGCTGAAGCGCGTGGAGGAGACGCCCAAGGGTCCTCGGCTCATCCTGTCGCGTGCGGCGCCCGAGTTCGTGGCCGCGCTCTTCAAGCTGGAGGTGCCGGAGATCTTCCAGGGCATCGTCGAGATCAAGGGGATCGCCCGCGAGGTGGGCGGCCGCACCAAGGTGGCGGTCAGCTCGCGAGACGAGTCCATCGATCCGGTGGGTGCCTGCGTGGGCCTCAAGGGCTCCCGCGTGCAGGCCGTGGTGAGCGAGCTGGGCGGCGAGCGCATCGACATCGTGCCCTGGCATCCCGACCCGGAGATCTACGCCCGCCGCGCCCTGGCGCCGGCCAAGGTGGCCAAGGTGGTGAGCGACTCGGCGCGCCGCGTGATCACGGCGATCGTGGACGAGGACCAGCTCTCGCTGGCCATCGGCCGCAACGGGCAGAACGTGCGCCTGGCCAGCCAGCTCATCGGCTGGCAGCTGGACCTCTACGGCAGCCGCGAGTGGCTCGAGCGCGGCGCCGACGCCGCGCTCTTCGGCGGTGGCCAGCAGGAGGAGGAAGAGGCGGCGGACTTCCCACTCAAGGAGCTGGAGCTGTCGCCGGTCGCGCTGGCCGCCCTCGAACATGCGGGGTATAATACTTTTCTGGATATCATCGACATGGAACGCCACGACTTCGAGCGCATCCCCGGCATCGGTCCGGACGAAGCCGCCGAGGTGCTGCGCTTGATCGAGGCGTTGACGGTCGAGGAGGGCGAGGAGGCGGCGGGCACGGGGCCCACGGCCGAGGAGATGGAAGAGGCGCGCGGCCTGGCCGCCGAGATCCTCGGTCTGCCCATGGGCTCCCGGGGTGAGGCCAGGACCGACAGCAGTGCCGGTTGACGGGGCGAATCCGGCTACGGCGGTGCTCCGCCTGCTCGGTCTCGCGGCCCGCGCCGGCGCGATCCTTCCCGGGACCGAGCGGGTGCGGGAGGCGGTGCGGTCGGGCGGGGCCAGGTTCGTCCTGGTCGCCGGCGACGCCTCCGGCAACACCCGCGACAAGCTGATACCGCTGCTGCAGTCGCGGGGCGTCCCGCATGCGCTGGCCTACGACCGCGCCCGGCTGGGTGGCGCGGTCGGCCGGGCGCCGCTGGGCGCCGTGGCGGTGATGGACGCGTCCTTCGCGACGCGGGTCAGGCAGCTCCTGGCGCAAGCCGGGACCGAGCAGTCCGTCGAAGGGCGGAGGCCGCGAGGCGCCGCCGAATAGTCGTTCAAGAGGGTGGTGCGACACAGTATGCGCGTTTTCGAGGTTTCAAAGGAATTCAAGATCCCGCCCGATCAGCTCATGACGCTTCTGCGCGGCATGGGCGTTCAGGTGCGCAGCGAGGCGACCACGGTGGAGGACTCCGTGGTGGCGAAGCTGCGGGCCAAGCTCGAGCGCGAGCGCCGCCACGGGCACGCCGACGAGGCCGAGGCCGTGGAAGCGGTGATGGAGGACGCGCAGGTCGCCGGCAAGCGGCGACGCCGGAAGAAGGAGGACCTGCCCCCCGCGCCGGAGCCCGTGGCGGAGGAGGCGGACATCACGGCGAGTGCCATGGCCGACGCGGCCGAGGCGGCCGCCGAGGGCGGCGCCGGGCTGGTCACTTCCGGCGGCGAGGAGCCGCACCCGGGAATCGTGGTGATGGTGGAGAGCCCCGGCCCGCTGGCCGAGGTGGCGGAGGAGGAGTCGGAGGCGGAGGCGCCGGAAGCGCCGGCGGAGGAGTCGCCCGAGATCGTGGCCGAGGGCGCGGACGAAGAGGACGAGCCGGGGCAGCCCATTCAGGAGCTGGGCGAGCCCGAAGTGGAAGAGCCGATGGCGGCCGGGCCGTCGGCTCCGGCGCGCCC
>JADGQX010000075.1 GCA_017881445.1 Gemmatimonadota bacterium
ACGCCGTAGGTCGTCGTGAACAGCGCGGACAGCGGCACACGTATCGACGCATTGATCACGCCGGTCACGCCCATCACCACGAAGCAGACGAGCGCCAGCCGGGAGAAACGTCCAACAGTCAATGCAGTGTGCGCGCCTCTCCGGCGGGCATGCATGAGCACTGCAGCCAGTCCGCCCGCCCACAGCGACGCCGCCACCACGTGAAACACCAAGCTGTTGCTCGCCACGTCGTGTGAACCGCCGGCCGAGGAGTGCCCAGACAACCCGAGAGGCACCAGCGTGAGCAGACTCAAGGCCAGCAGCGCGGGAGCCCACCGCCACCGCAAGGTGACCCGACACAGCACCGCAAGCACGAACGCGATTCCGGCAGTCCACGCCCACGCCTTCGTCACCTCGACCTGCCCGACGAGACGCAGGATCAGCGCTGGATCCAAGGCTTGGCGCAGCGTCTGGCCCGAGGTGTCGGACAAGGTGAGCGGCACGAGGAGCGCGGCGCACACGCACCACACCGCTGCTGCAGCGGAGGCCACCTGCATCGCCCGGTACCCGTCAACGTCAAGGACCCCGCTTCGTTGCGGCGGCACGAAGAACGCGGCCAGCAGCACCGAGCCGACGGCGAGCACCGCGGCCGTCTCACCGACCGCACGCACCACGGGCAGTCCGTAGGTGGTGAGCACGCCCGGGTCCGGAAGCCCGAGCAGCACCAACGCCTGCGTGGTGGACAACGCCGCGAGGGATGCCGCGACGACGACGGCGAGACCGGCGGCGGAAAGCAGCAGCCCACCTGAACGCACGGGCTTGTCAAGACTTGAGGGGGACTCGGCCATGCCCGCAAGGGTAGGAGCATCTGCCGGGCACGGTCGTCGCAGGTCGATACCCTTGCACCTGTGAGAGACTGGGGTGCGTGCGCAGCATTGCTGCTGGCGGTCCTCCTGCCCCTGACCGGGTGCTCAGAGTCGGTGCCGGGCAAGGCCATCGGAGCTGCCGCACCCAACACCCCAACTGCGTCTGCCGCCGACGATCCCGCCCGGATGCCCGAGCTGGCCAGAACGGGGCCACGGATCGCCGTGCCCAAGAAGACAGACCAGATCACGCCCTGCGCCCTAGCGACCCAGCAGCAGGTGAGCAGCGCGTTGGGCACGGTGACCGCGGCACCCGCTCCGCTCGGTGGAAACGGCAACAGCTGTGTCTGGCCGCTGGACTCCGGCACCAAGAACGGATTCCTCGTCGGCTACGGCGTCGCCTACGAGGACGTGGTGCGTACGCACCCGGCCGCTCAAGGTGCTGTCGGGCGGATGACAGATGGCAACAGCACGTGGCTGTGGTGCGAGGTGTCCGATCAGACCGGCGCATTCACCTGCGGCGCGGCGGTGGCCATCAGCGTGGACAGGACCCTGGTCACCGGGCTCGTGCGATCTCCCGGTGCCGGCCGAACCAAGACCAGCGTGCTCGCCGAGTTACAGACCATCACCATCCCCCTGTTCCGCTCACTGCCCGGGTTGTGACGAGCCGCTGCTTTGGCGGGGCGATAGGCTCTACACCGCCCGCCCCGCGCGGGTGCGCCTCCGTAGCTCAGGTGGATAGAGCAAGGGCCTTCTAATCCCGAGGTCGCAGGTTCGAGTCCTGCCGGGGGCACCGACACGGCCTCTGGCCGGCACGCTCGACGTCCGGCCGGCCCAGGGCGGTGGCAAGGCACTCCTCGTGCGAACAGCCGTGATGGCTGAAGACACGACGCTGCGGCTGAAGATGTGACTCGAACCACTACCTCCCGGAGCCGTCAGCCATTGACGGTGATCTGCGCCGAGCAGCAATATTGGCAGATGAGCCCCGGCGAGGAGCAACAGATGATCACCCAGACCGCCGAGCGGCTCGCCACGCGGTTCCCCACCGTTCCGCTGGACCAGGTGCACGACATTGTCCACGAGGCGCATGTCAGATTCGATCACCGTCGGGTACGGGACTTCGTTCCACTGCTCGTGGAACGTTCCGCGAAGGAACAACTGAATCGCTTGATGTCCGCATCACCGCAGCCAGGGTCCGATCACCACACGATGCGCCCAGCGGGGATGTCACCCACCGGAGTGGGGCATCGCGAGGCCTCGTGACAGACCTGTGGTGACGGCCGAGCTGATCGTCCTCGCTGTCGCGGGGCCATGAAGACCGCAGGTTAGCGAAGGGTTCACCTCGTTGACACCGTGCTTTCAGCTGCGGTTGGTGGCGCCCACGGCTGTGAACAGCGAACCTGGGGTCCTGGAGGCGACTGCCGATGCCGCATGCACAATGGCACATTCTCGATGCCGATGAATGCCTGTCCCTGCTCGACCAGCATCATCTGGGTCGGGTGGCTTTCCTCGAGGGCGCTCTGCCGATCATCCTGCCCGTCAACTACGCGCTGGTGGATGGCCTCGTCGTGTTCAGGACCGATGCCGGTAGCAAGCTCGAGGTGGCGCTGCGACGTCAACCGGTCGCGTTCGAGGTGGACGGTATCGACGACGTGAACCGGACGGGCTGGAGCGTGCTGGTGCGCGGCCCCGCGGAGCTGATCAGCGACGCAGACGAGTTGACTCGGCTGCGCCGGCTGCCGCTGGTCGCGTGGGCACCGGTAGCGAAACCGCATTACATCCGGATTGGGTCGGCGGGGGTAACGGGTCGGCGGATCAGCGCCGCGGATCAGCCGTCGGTGTGGTTGGGCTGACGGACTTGGCGCGGTAACCAGCTCACACCTGCACTCCTCACGCCCTCCGCGGCGGGTCACCCCCCGTCGATGCGGCTGATCACCTGCGCCCACTGGGTCAGGTCACGGTCGGGCAGAAACCTGTCCTGGATCCGGACTCGGGCGGCGGCCCCGAGGCGGTTCGACTCCTCCGCGTCGACCAACAGCCCGGACAGTGCGGCAGCGAACTCCTCGAGGTCACACGGGTCTTGCACCAGCAGGCCCTGCTGGCCTGTCGTGATCTGGTCCAGGATCCCGCCCACCGCACTGGCCACCACAGGGCGGGACTTCCACATGGCTTCCGCCACGGTCAGACCGAACCCCTCCGCCAGACTCTTCTGAACGACGACGGCGGCATGGCGTTGAACGGCGTTCACGACCGCGGCGTTCTCCTCCACGTCATCGGTGGGCAGGGCGACGAGGGCGATCCGCCTCCGCTGGTCCTGCGGCAGGCTGCCCCAGATTGCGGCGCACTCGTCCAGGACCTGCTGACCCTCGGGGTCGTCGTCTTCACGGTGCTGGCGCTGGCCCGGGACTGGGTGGCGCCGGCGCTGGCCGTGCTGGGCGCGGACGTGCTGCTCATGACGTTCCGCGTCACCAGCCCCGAGCAGGCCTTCGCCGGCTTCTCCAACGCCGCACCCATGACCGTGGGGGCGCTCTTCGTCCTGGCCCGCGCCATCGAGAAGACGGGCACGCTCCAGCCGCTGGTGGAGCGCGCGCTGGGCCACCGCGACCGCGGGCGCCTGGCGCTGCTCCGGCTGCTGGCCCCGGTCACGGGCGCCTCCGCGGTCCTGAACAACACGCCCATCGTGGCCGTGCTGGCGCCCCAGGTGTCGGAGTGGGCGGAGCGGCGCGGGCTCTCGCCCTCGCGCTACCTGATGCCGCTCTCCTTCGCCACCATCCTGGGCGGCACCATCACGCTGATCGGCACCTCCACCAACCTGGTCGTTTCCGGGCTGCTCACCAGCCACGGCATGAAGCCCATCGGCATGTTCGAGCTCACGCCCGTCGGGCTGCCGGTGGCGCTGGCCGGGCTGGCGGTCATGGTCGGGATCAGCGCCATCGTGCTGCCGGAGCGCAAGGCCGCGCGCCAGCTCTTCGCCCAGGATGTGCGCGAGTTCGTGGTCAACACGGTGGTCGAGCACGGCGGCGCGCTGGACGGCGTCACGGTGGGCGATGGCGGGCTGCGCCACCTGCAGGGCGTCTTCCTGGTGCAGGTGGAGCGCGGGGACCAGGTTATCGCGCCCGTGGCGCCCACGGTGGCGCTCATGGGCGGCGACCGGCTGACCTTCGCCGGCCGCGTGGACCTGGTGCGGGATCTCCAGCGCACGAAGGGGCTGCGCAACACGGAGCAGGAGCACGCGCTCTCGCTGGCCAACGACCGGCCGGGGCACACCTTCTTCGAGGCCGTGATCAGCGGCGCCTCGCCCCTGAACGGCCAGACGCTGAAGGAGGCGCGCTTCCGCAGCCGCTACCAGGCCGCGGTGCTGGCCATCCACCGGGCGGGCGCCCGCGTGAACGAGAAGCTGGGCGCCGTGCCGCTCAAGGCCGGCGACACGCTGCTGCTGCTGTCCGACCGGGAGTTCGACAAGCGCTGGCGCGACCGCAACGACTTCCTGCTGGTCTCGCACCTGGGCGGCGACGTGCCGCCCGGCTCGCGCAAGGCGGCGTTCGTCGGGCTGCTCACGGTGGCGGTGGTGGTGATCGCGGGGCTGGGGCTGCTGCCCATCGTGCACGTCGCGCTGGTCGCCGCCTTCCTGCTGATCGTCACCGGCATCCTGACGCCGGACGAGGCCCGCAGCGCCATCAACCTGGACGTGCTGGTCGTGATCGCCGCCTCCTTCGGCGTGGGCGCGGCCATCGAGCATTCCGGGCTGGCCGCGCTGGCCGCCGGCCGCCTCGTGCACGGCTTCAGCGCCTGGGGCCCCACCGGCCTGCTGCTGGCCGTCGTGCTGGCCACGGTCGCCCTCAACGAGGTCATCACCAACAACGCCACGGCCGCTCTGCTCTTCCCGGTCGTGCTGGCCATGACGTCGCAGCTCACCCTGAACCCGCGCCCGTACTTCATCGGCATGACCGTGGCTGCGTCGGCTTCGTTCCTGACGCCCATTGGCTACCAGACCAACACCATGGTCTACGGCCTGGGCGGCTACCGTTTCGGCGACTACGCCCGGCTGGGCGCGCCGCTCACCGCGATCGTGATCGCGGCTATCGTCATCGTCATTCCGTTCCTCTGGCCCCTCAGCCTCGCGGCACACTGACGTGCCGGGGGCCTCGGGAACCAAGCACTCTTCGGGAGCCATGGTCGCATACAGGAAGGCGCATCTCGAGCAGCTCGAGTCGGAGGCGATCCACGTCCTGCGGGAAGTCGCGGCGCAGTTCGAGCGCCCGGTCCTGCTCTTCTCCGGCGGCAAGGACTCGATCGTGGTGGTCCACCTCGCCCGCAAGGCGTTCTGGCCCGGCCGCATCCCCTTCCCGCTGCTCCATATCGACACGGGGCACAACTTCCCCGAGGCGCTGGAGTACCGCGACTGGCTCGCGACCCACCTGGGCGTGGACCTGCTCGTGCGCACCGTCCAGGACTCCATCGACCGCGGCCGCGCCGTGGAGGAGACCGGCCCCACCGCCAGCCGCAACGCACTGCAGACGGTGACGCTGCTGGATGCGATCCGCGAGTTGAAGGCCGATGCCGCCATTGGCGGTGCGCGCCGCGACGAGGAGAAGGCCCGCGCCAAGGAGCGCTTCTTCTCCCACCGCGACGCCTTCGGCCAGTGGGACCCCAAGGGGCAGCGGCCCGAGCTCTGGAGCCTCTACAACGGCCGCCACGGGCAGGGCGAGCATTTCCGGGTGTTCCCGCTCTCCAACTGGACCGAGATGGACGTCTGGCAGTACATCGCGGCCGAGCGGCTGGAGCTGCCCTCGCTCTACTTCTCGCACCGCCGCCCCGTCTTCGAGCGCGACGGCATGCTGCTGGCCGAGACGCCCTTCATCCAGCTGCAGCCGGGCGAGCGCCCGAAGGAGCGGGTGGTCCGCTTCCGCACCGTGGGCGACGCCACCTGCACCGGCGCCATCGAGTCCCCCGCCGCCACCGTGGACGAGATCATTCACGAGATCGCGGCCCTACGAATTACCGAGCGCGGTGGGAGAAGTGATGACCGGCGGTCGGAGGCGGCCATGGAGGACAGAAAGAGGCAAGGATACTTCTGAGGCGGGCGCGCCAGGGCGCGCGCGCAGAACACGAAGAAGACCACAAGGACGCGAAGCCACGGGCCACGGCCCGTAGAACCCGAGAGTCGATTGATGACGCACAGCAACCTGGCGCTGGACATGAGACGGCAGGAAGAGCCCGCGAACGGCGAGCGCGCCAGCTACGCGTATCGCGACATGGACCTGCTGCGCTTCACCACGGCGGGCAGCGTGGACGACGGCAAGAGCACGCTCATCGGGCGGCTGCTCTACGACACGAAGTCCATCTTCGAGGACCAGATCGAGGCGATCCACGTCGCGTCCAAGCGGCGGGGCGACCACACCTTCGATCTCGCGCTGCTGACGGACGGGCTGCGGGCGGAGCGGGAGCAGAAGATCACCATCGACGTCGCATACCGCTACTTCGCCACGCCCCGGCGCAAGTTCATCATCGCCGACACGCCCGGCCACATCCAGTACACGCGCAACATGGTGACGGGCGCCTCCACGGCGGACCTGGCCATCGTGCTGGTGGATGCGCGCCACGGCGTGCTGACCCAGTCCAAGCGACACGGCTTCATCGCGGCGCTGCTGGGCATCCCGCACGTGTTGGTGGCGGTGAACAAGATGGACCTGGTGGACTGGAGCGAGGAGGTCTATCGCGGCATCGTGGAGGAGTACAGCGCCTTCGCCCAGAAGCTGGACATCCAGAACCTGGTCTTCATCCCCATCTCGGCGCTGAAGGGCGACAACGTGGTGGACCGCAGCGAGAAGATGCCCTGGTACGAGGGCGGCACGCTGCTGCACCAGCTGGAGACCGTGAACGTGGGCGCGGACCGCAACCTGCTCGACTTCCGCTTCCCGGTCCAGTACGTGATCCGCCCGCACCAGGACTTCCGCGGCTTTGCCGGCAGGGTGGTCTCGGGCACGATCCGCCCGGGCGAGGAGGTCGTGGCGCTGCCCAGCGGCATCCCCAGCCGGGTGCGCGAGGTGGCCACGTACGATGGCCCCCTGGAGGAGGCCGCCGCGGGCGATGCCGTCGTCATCACGCTCGAGGACGAGATCGACATCAGCCGCGGCGACATGATCGTGCGCAAGAACAACGTGCCCACGGTGGACGCGCGCTTCGAGGCCATGCTCTGCTGGATGGGCGACACGCCCATGGACCGCTCCATCCCCTACGTCATCATGCAGACCACCCGGACGACGAAGGGCATCGTCGGCCGGCTCGTGTACCGCATCGACGTGGACACGCTGCACCGCGAGGATGCCGAGACGCTGGCGCTGAACGAGATCGGCCGCGTCGAGATCACGACCGCGCAGCCGCTCTTCTTCGATCCGTACCGCGCCAACCGCTCCACGGGCAGCTTCGTCGTGGTGGACCCGTTCACCCACGTCACCGTGGCCGCGGGCATGATCCGCGGCACCGTGCAGACCGCCGAGCGGCTGCGGCCGGAGCTGCGCGCCGGCCGTCCGGTCTCGCCCAACGTGGTGCGCCCCGCCGCGGGCGTGCCCCGCGCCGAGCGCGAGGCCCGCAACGGCCACCAGGCGGCCGTGGTCTGGCTGACCGGCCTGTCCGGCTCGGGCAAGTCCACCATCGCCCACGAGGTCGAGCGGCGCCTCTTCGAGGTCGGCTGCCAGACCGCGGTCCTCGATGGCGACGAGCTGCGCCACGGCCTCTGCGGCGACCTGGCCTTCTCCGCCGCCGACCGCCACGAGAACATCCGCCGGGTAGGCGAGGTCGCGCGCCTGCTCTTCGAGCGCGGCGCCATCGTGATCTGCCCCCTGGTCTCGCCCTTCCGCGACGACCGGGACCGCGCCCGCACCCTGCTCCCCGGCGGCCGCTTCATCGAGGTCCACGTCCAGTGCGACATCGACGAGTGCCGGCGCCGCGATCCCAAGGGCCTCTATGCCCGCGCCGACCGCGGCGAGATCCCGGAGTTCACCGGCGTCGCCTCACCGTACGAGCCGCCGGAGTCGCCCGAGCTGGTCCTGGACACCCAGGCGCTGTCGCAGGAACAGGCCGTCGAGAATATCCTCGAGTACCTGAGGTCACAGGGGATCATCGCCGGCTGAAGACACGCCCGTTCGCCGCCCCCGGAGGCCTCGACTCCGGGGGCAGCCTCACGCTCATCTCACGCGAAGAACACGAAGTGCCGAAGCCATCCGACGCGGGCGTCCGAGGGACACCGGGATTCCGCCCACATCCGGTCTATGTTGTTGTAAAACAAACAAATACAAATCCGGTTCAGTCGGTGACCCGCGGGTCCACGACGAAGCCCTCTTCGCACCTTCGGCCCTTGGCGTTCTTCGCGTGAAATGAGTGTCGGGGCGCCCGTGAACTGTCGGTCGGGTCAGGCGGTTTCGGTCGTCCGGGTGCCGCGCCATATCAGCCAGATCACGGCGCCGACGAAGCAGAAGATCGGGATGGGCGAGGTGCCGCCCGCGAGGAAGGGCAGGTAGCCGGAGGCGGTCTTGCGCAGCACTTCCAGCCAGGGCAGCTGGAAGCCGCGCAGGAAGACCAGGGCGAGGGAGACGGGCACGCTTTCCCGGGCCATGGCCACGCTCCAGGAGATGGCGATGGTGGGCAGCACCAGCGTCCAGAGCGCCCAGCGCGGCAGGCGCAGCAGCACGGGCACCAGCGCCAGGAACAGCAGCGGCGCCGCCGGCACCATGTAGCGGACGCCCGTGTTCCACTGGAGCAGCGCGAACTGGACGGAGCTGGAGAAGAGGTAGAGCGCCGCCGAGGCCCCGAAGGCCAGCGCCAGCTCGGCGCCCGTGGGCCCGCCTTCGCCCCGGCGCAGGAGCGGCGCCGCCAGCGCGGCCAGCAGCATGGGCGAGAAGGCGAACAGCCCGTAACGCGCGTCCAGCAGGTTGCGCCAGAGCAGCTCGGGGATCGGGCCGGCGAAGCCGTTCCAGCCGTGCACGCTGAGCGACGTCGCCGGCATGTAGTGCTGGGCGGGGAAGATCGGGTTGCCGAAGGCTGCCCACTGGTAGCCGAGCAGCAGCGCGATGGGGCCGGCGGCGCCCAGGCTGAAGAGCCAGGCCGCCCGCAGCATGCCGCGCGCGCCGGCCGCGGCCGCACCGCGCCAGGCGAGCCAGGCGGCGAAAGCGAGCAGCAGCGGCACGCCGCTGTAGTCGCAGAGCACGGCCAGCCCCATGAGGAACCCGACGCCGAAGAGCGCGCCGGCACGCGGCTCGACCCCGGCCGGCCGCGGCTCGGCGCCCACGGCCAGCATGTAGGCGAAGAGCACGCAGTGGGCGACGATGGCGTTCTGGTTCAGGTATCCGGAACGGAAGAAGACGGGCGTGGCGAAGGCGTAGAGCAGGGCCAGCCAGAGCGCGCGGCGCTCGCTGCGCAGCCGGCGGCGCAGGAAGAGGAACACGGCCACCGCGGCCAGGGCGCCCAGCGGTGCCATGAGCCCCACCTGCATGACGCCGGCGGCGAGTCCCAGCTTGATGTCCAGCCCCCGCGCCCGCGCCTCGTTCATGAAGCGGGAGCGGTTGGGCCGCGGGTCGGCGTACGCCGCCGGCGGCTTGGGGCGGGCCAGCTCCGGCTTGAGCCGCAGCAGCGCATCGATGAACGGGCTGGCGACGGCGTAGGGCAGCGCGCCCAGCATGGACGCGCCCGGGTTGTTGTCGATGTAGGCGCCGCGGCCGGGGATGCCGAACAGGTCCGGGTGCAGCCCCAGGTATTCGTCCACGCGGATGGAGCCGCGCTCGCCCAGCGAGAGCGCCAGGTAGGTCTCGCGCACCACGTCGGATGCGAAGTGCAGCGCGTAGAGCAGCCACACGGTCGCGAAGATGCGCAGCGCGATTCCCCGGCCGCCGCCCTGGCGGCGCGGCGTGGGACAGGGCACGGGGTTGGGCGCCCGCGCCTCCAGCATCTCGCCGGCGGCGGGGGGGCGCCCGGGCGCCATCACGGTCACGCCCGGCCCGCCGGCTCGGCCACCCCCGCGGCCGGTCGCACGGCGAGCGGCGGCCGCAACACCGGCGCTGCCCGCCCGGTCATATAGCCCGCCACCTCGCCCCAGGCCCAGACGAAGTTGAGCCCGACCAGCGCGGGCAGCGTGCGCAGGAAGGGCACGTCCCAGCGCCGCTTGCCCGCGACGTTGCGGAACACGCGCAGCAGCAGGATCGCGGGCAGGATGGCGGACGCGCCCGAGTACACCAGTCGCTTGACCATGCTCGCGCCGGCCACGCGCGTGCTGGCGAAGAGCCGGCCGAAGCGGTAGCGCTCGCCCAGGGCGTAGCTCCAGGTCAGCTTGCGCTGCTGGCGCACGATGACCCGGCGCGAGAGCAGCAGCTGCTTGCCCTGGTCCTGCAGCGCCCAGTTGACGGTGGTCTCGTGGAACTCCTTGCGCCACAGCTCCACCGTCGCGTGCAGCGAGGCGCGCTTGTACGACACGTTGCAGTCGGTCAGGTAGCCGGCCGGCCCCTCCACTACGGGGTTCATGTAGCGGCCGAAGTCCGACAGGTAGATGGCCCAGTTGAGCGTGGTGTCCGGGCCGCGCTTGTCCACGGAGCCGCCCACGGCGGCCCAGGGGCCCCGGTGCAGCTCCAGTATGGTGGCGCACCACTTCTTGTCGGGCGAGCAGTGGTCCTCGGTCAGGGCGACGATGTCGCCGCGGGCCACGGCGAATCCCGCCGCGCGCAGCTCCGCGAACGTCTTCCGCCCGGCGTGCGCCAGGAAGCGTACTCCCTGGAACCGGTGCTCCAGCAGGCGGGCCGCCTCCAGCGTCTCGTCGTGCGGCACGATGATCTCGAAGGCCGCCACGTCCTGCTGCTTCTCCAGTGCCGCCAGGCAGCGGACCAGGTACTCGCGGCCAGCCAGGATGACGACGACCACCGAAAGCGACGGGGCGTCCGCCGTCGCCTTGTTCGACAGGTCCATGTTCGGGCCCCCTCTCGTCCGGTTCAGACAGCGATGGCGGTGGGCATGGCGGCGTCGCGGCGCGGGCCCGCGTGGGCCACGGCGGCGGCGACTTCCAGTGCGCGCAGCCCGTCCAGCCCCGTGGCCGAGACCGACCTCTCGCCGCGCACCGCCCGGCCGAACTCGGCGATCTCCGTGATGAAGCTCTGCACCACCAGCCAGCGATAGGACTTCAGGTGCTCCTGCAGCATGGTGCCGAGGAAGCGATCGGTCCGGGTGTGCATCTTGCCCGCCCGCTCCCGGCTCCAGGTCACCTGCGTGCGCATGGGGAAGCACCAGGTCCGGATCACGCCCAGCGTGCCGTAGACCTCCACCAGCAGCCGGTAGCCCAGCCACTCGTTCCAGCTGGCGTGCAGCGACGCCACCCGGCCATGGTCGTTCTTCAGCAGCGCGAAGCCGTTGTCCTCGCAGCCGTCGAAGCCCCAGACGTGGTCCGTGGCGAAGCCCTTCACCTCCGCCACGTCGCCCAGGAACACCCGCGTCAGGTCGATCAGGTGGATGCCATTGTCCCGGAGCGCGCCCCCGCCCATGACCTCGGCGTCGTGCACCCACTCCGGGTTGTGGTCCCTGGCGCTGTAGCCCGCGTAGCTGCGGATGTGGTCCAGCTCGCCGATGATGCCGCTGGCCATCAGCTCGCGCGCCTTCACCACCGAGGGGTAGAAGCGGTAGTTGAACCCCGTCGCCAGGTGGCTGCGCGACGACTCCGCCGCCGCCACCATGGCGCGCGCCTCCTCCGCGTCCCGCGCCAGCGGCTTCTCCGACAGCACGTGCTTGCCCGCGTGCAGCGCCCGGATCGCCATCTCGGCGTGCAGGTGCGGCGGGGTGGACACGATGACCGCGTCGATGTCCTTCCGCTCCACCAGCCGGCGCCAGTCGGCTTCCACCGCCGCACCGTGCTTCCCGGCCAGCGCCCGGGCACGCGCCGGGTCCGCGTCGCACACCGCGGCCAGCCCCACGCCCTGCGCCAGCCCCAGTGCCTGCGCCCGCAGCGCGCCAATGCCACCACAACCGATCAGTCCATAACGCATGATTGCTAAGCCTTGAGAAATGGGTCTTTGGACTGCTTTCAACTGCTTGGGCGCTGAGGCTGAGGCTGGGGCTGAGGCTGGGCCGGGCGCCCGCCCGCATCCCGGGCGTCTCCAGCTTGCCGGGCGCCCCCTTGGCCCTTTCCCTTGCCCCTGCCCCTGCCCTTCGCCGTTCCGGCGGACGCCGCGGCTGCTGTGTCGCCGGTGATCGAGAGATCGCCCCCCAGCCTCAGCCTCAGCCCCCGCCTCAGTCTTCCACGACGTGCGTCTCGAACACCTTCCGCGCCCGCTCCCAGCCAGCGTGGTCCCACTTGCCGTCGACCAGGCAGTCCACAGCCCTGCGGGCCATGAACAGCGCGTGGTGGGTGTTGTCGTGGGCGAACAATCCCTGCCGGCCGTAGGTCAGGATCCCGGGCAGCGAGTCGGCCCAGGCGTCCAGCACCGCGAACGGCTTCTCGTAGCCCGTGAGGTAGATGGGGTAGGCGTGGCGCAGCCGCTCCGCGCGCACCGCCAGCGGCGGGCGCGGCAGGGGGAGGCCGGAGTGCTCGAGGTCCTCGGCGACCAGGCGGCCCAGGGCCGCGTCGTCCATGGACCAGTAGGGGTCGTCCGGCGAGCAGGGCAGCTCTGCGCACAGCACGGTGCGCCCGGCGGGCTCCTGCCGCACGGCGTAGTTCTTGGGCTCGGACAGGCGCGTGATGCGCACGTCGGCGCCAGGGAAGTAGTGGGCGTCGAAGGGCGTGAACTGCTCGACGTCCAGCTCCAGGTAGACCAGGATCATGGAGCGGTAGCTGAGCGACGTCGCCGCCTGCATCACCTCGGGCGGCGGCGCGGGCTCGGCCACCATGCGGGCCAGCAGCGTCACGGGCAGCGTGGACCAGACGTAGTCCGCGCGCAGCTCCCGCCTCTCGCCCTCGCGCTCGATGGTGGCGGCCCAGAACGATGGGTTCTTGCGCAGCTCGGTCGCGCGCCAGCCCAGCAGCACCTCGGCGCCGGCGCGGCGCGCGCCCTCCACGTAGGCCTCGGTGATCTGGCCGTAGCCGTTGCGCGGGTAGAAGAACCGTCCCGCGCCCGGAGGCTTCAGGCCGGGGACGGCGGACAGCACCTTCTTCACCAGCTTGGAGAACGATCCCGCGGACACCCGGCGCCGCGCCTGGATGGCGGAAAGCTCGTCGGGCTCCCGACCCCAGATCTTGCGGGCGTAGGGGAAGTAGAAGTCCTCGCAGATGGTGGTGCCCAGCCCCTGCCGCAGGACCGTGGAGAAGCTCTCCGGCCCCGCCCGGCCGTTCCTGGGCGCGGCCTTGAGGGCCATGTCGCGCAGCACGCCCGTGGCGAAGGCAGGGTCCAGCCGCAGCAGCAGGTCCACGGGCTTGAGCGGGAAGTGGATCCAGCGGCCGCGCAGGCGGATGCGGCCGTGCCGGGGTCGGTCCAGCAGGTCGTCGCCGATCAGCCCCCGGATCTCCTGCAGGATCTCCGGGTCGCAGGCCGGGTGCAGCCGGTGGCTGCCGAAGTCCACGCGGTGGCCGTTCCAGTCGAAGCTGCCGGCGTTGCCGCCCACGATGCCCTTCTGCTCCACCAGCGTGACGCTGGCGCGCTCGAGCTGCCGGAGGCGGTAGGCCGCGCCGGCGCCGGCGGGCCCTGCCCCCAGGACCAGCACGCGGGGCGTCACGCGGCGCTCCGCACCGAGAGCGCGGACGCCAGCGTGGCCCGGGGCGCGCCCGCGACTTTCGGCCGCTGCACCCACCAGAAGACGCCCGAGATCAGACCGCCGGCGATGAGCACGCTCTGCCAGGCCAGCGACACCACCACGCCGTAGGCGGCGGGCACGCCGAAGGGGACGAGCAGCGCGGCCAGGGTGGCGTCGCGCACGGCCAGCCCGCCCAGGCTGATGGGCACCAAGCCCGAGAGCTTGGCCAGCGACCAGGCGAAGAGCCAGGCGCCGAAGGGAATGGTCACGCCCATGGACGCGCCCAGCCGGGCGCCCAGCGCGACGAAGGAGATCTGGATGACGATGGAGAGCGCCAGCGCGCCCACGGCAATGCCCGGCTGGCGGCGCAGCCGGCGCAGCGCCACCAGGCCGCGGCCCACCGGCCGCCGCAGCCGGTGCGGCCAGCGCCGGATCGGCATGCGCGCCGCCACGATCAGCGCCGCCGCGCCGGCCACCACGCCGGCGCCAATGGTCACGGCCAGCAGCCGCACCGCCCAGAGCGGCAGCGCGTGCCGGGCCAGCACGGCGCCCAGCGCCACCAGGAACGCCACCGTGGCCGTGTCGATGGTCCGGTCGGCGAGTCCCCCCAGGACCGTGGCCTCGGGGTGGCGCGTCTCCCGCGCCGCCAGCACCGCGCGCACGGTGTCCCCGCCCACGATGCTGGGCAGGCACAGGTTGGCGAACAGCCCGGCCGCGTAGCAGCGCGCCGCGGTCAGCAGGCGCAGGTGCGGCCGGCCGCCGTTCACCAGCATGCGCCACTTGAACACGCCCAGCGTGTGGCCCGCCAGGAAGCCCAGCAGCGCCACCAGCCAGGCGCCGCCGTCCACGCGCGACACCGCCTCCCGCAGCTGGTGCAGCGGCACGAAGATGAAGACGCCGATGAGAATGGCGACGCTGACCGCCGCCTTGATGGTGACCTTCATCGACGGACGCCCGCCTGATTCATCGCGATGCGGGCGTTCTGGTCGGCCATCAGCCCCACGGCCCATACCAGCAGCGCGCTCAGGAACATGAGCACAACGGTCTCGGAGAGGTTGTCCTTGTAGACGTCGTACACGAACTTGCCCAGCCCCACCGCAGCCATGACCGCGCCCAGCGGCAGGAATACCTTGAGCGGGTTGAAGTACACGATCGTCCGGATGATCAGCAGCAGGAAGTCGTACGCGTGCCGCGGTCGGATCTTCGAGCTGCCCAGCCGCGCCATGTAGTTGATGGGGATGTACTCCACGTCGTAGTCGTTGCAGGTCGAGGCCAGCGTGATCGTGGTCGTGAAGGAGAAGCCCTGCGGCAGCAGGTGCTGGTACTTCTCCACCAGGTCCTTGCGCATCAGCCGCAGCCCCGAGTTGATGTCCGGCAGCTTCCGCCCCGCCAGGTAGCTCGCCAGCTTGCCCAGGATCCACTTGGCCGGCCGCCGCGACACCGGGATCGCCACCTGCGCCCCGGTCCGCGCCCCCACCACCATGTCGTTGTCCGGCGCCGCCGCCAGCAGCTCCGGGATCGCCGAGGGCGGGTATGTCCCGTCCGCGTCCGTGATCAGGATCCAGGGAAAACGCGACTCGCCGATGCCCCGCTTCAGTGATGCGCCGTAGCCACGGTTGCGGCGATTCCGCAGCACGCGAACCCCGGTCGCCGCCGCCCGCTGCGCCGTCCCGTCGGAGGAGCCGTCGTCCACCACGATGATCTCGAAGTCCCAGCCAGTCATCTCCATGACGTCGCGCACGGCCTGAATCTGCGTAGCCACGTGCTCCGCCTCGTTATAGGCGGGGATCACGACGCTCACGGCCTGTGAGACGGCTCGTACGTCCTCCTCGATGAAGCCGGGGAATCCGACGGGCGTAGCGACTTGCACATAGGGCATGGACACACCTGTCCTGATGGTTCAACCGCCGAGACGAGACCGTAAACGCTTGGCAATGCTTCGATTAACGCGATGGCCGCAGGGCCGCCGGGGCCTGCCGGACCCTGTCGCGCGGGAGGGCGGTTGAGCGACAATCGTGCCACCTGCGGGCACGGCCGCCCTGATTCACGACAAGCTCACCACGGAGGACACGGAGGACACGGAGGTGGCACGGAGAACGGATGATTTGGTTAACAACAACAACACGTCTGTCGTGACCGCGTTGGCCGCCGGTTCCGGCTCCGTGGAACGCCGTGAGCTCTGTGTCCTCCGTGGTGAAAGAGCTAGGGGCTGACCGCCACGAAGACGCTGCCGCCGCCCAGCGTGCCCCGGAACTCGGCCGCGTCGCGGTAGCCGGATCGCACGTGGGCCCATAGCGCGGGATGGACCGCGGCCAGGCGGTCGGGGAAGGTGTAGACCACCCAGGTGCGGGGATGCGTCCGTTCCACGGCCGTGAGCGCCGTGTCGGACTCGACCGGGGTCGAAGCGGCGCCCAGGTAGCGGCGCAGCACGTAGTCGGACATGTCCATGGCGACGAGGGCCTCGCCCGGCTGCTGCCGCTGCCGCACGTAGGCCAGGGCGCCGGCGTAGTCCTGCTTGGGGTGCCAGGCGTTGCGCACGGTCCAGGTGCTGGCCAGCGCCGCCAGCGCCAGGGCGCCGGTGGCGAGCGTCGCCCCGTGA
This sequence comes from Gemmatimonadota bacterium, assembly GCA_017881445.1. GTDB lineage: Bacteria > Gemmatimonadota > Gemmatimonadetes > Longimicrobiales > RSA9 > JADGQX01. The sequence continues at coordinate 16,141 of JADGQX010000075.1, forward strand.
CGCGCGGACGCCCGCGTCGCCAGCAGGAACGTGCCCCGCACCGCGATGAGGGCGCCGAAGCCCGCGTAAGCGAAGAAGAAGCGCGGCCACAGGTTGTGGCGCATGGCCACGATGGCCCCTGCCGTCACGATGGCGGGCAGCAGCATGAGCGCCGTGGCCGCCGCGCTGCGCCGAGCGAACGACGCCAGTCCCGCCAGCACCACGGCCGCGCCCAGCGCCACGGTGACCAGCCCGCCGGGCACGCCCCGGGCGAGCCCGCGCAGCAGCTCCGTCAGCATCCAGCGCGGGTCTTTCCAGGCGGTGGCCACGCCCGCCATGGTCTCGCCGCCCAGCGTGCCGTGGAACTGGGGCAGCACCGGCGCATAGAGCAGCAGCGCGAAGCTGCCGGCGAGGGCGAGGCCGGCCAGCGGCATCCAGACGGCGGCGTCCAGCGGACGGCGGCGGCGGTAGAGCAGGAGCCCCAGCCAGAGCAGTCCGTGGGCGGCGACCACGAAGGCGGCCGTGACGTGCACGAAGAGCGTGAGCGCCATGGCCGCGGCGTAGAGCACGGCCGGTCGCCAGCCCTGGCGCCCGCCGGCGCGCAGCAGCGCCAGGAAGAGGGCGCTGGAGACGAGGGTCCCCAGCATGAGCCCGGTGTAGCCCCGTGCGTTCTGCGAGAACCAGACGTGCTGGTAGGTCGCCGCCAACAGCGCGGCCGCCAGCAGCGCCTCCCGCCGGGCGGTCACCATGGTGCCGAAGGCATAGAGCGCCGCGATCGCGCCCACGCCCAGCAGCGCGGCCGGCAGCCGCAGTGCCCAGGCGCTCTCGCCGAAGGCCACGACCGAGGCGCGTGCGAGCAGCGAGAAGAGCATGTGCTGGTTCTGGCTGTCGTAGGTCGTGAGCAGCCGCCCCAGCGGCAGGCGCACGTAGTCCACCAGCGTCTGGATCTCGTCGAACCAGAGCCCATCGCCCAGGTCCACCAGCCGCAGCGCCAGCGCGGCGGCGAGCACCAGCCCGAGCGCCAGGAGCTGCCCGCGCGTCGCTCCCGGCCGGCCCGGCCCCGGGCCCAGCAACGGCCCGCCGCCGCGGGTCTCGGGGGGGGGGCGCAGGCGCGGCAGCAGCGCCAGCAGTGCCGCATGGAACAGCAGCAGCGCCTGGAGCAGCCGGAATCCCGTGACCACCCGCGCCAGCAGCGCGGGCGCGGGCGCGGCCAGCGTCGCCAGGGCGTGCGCCGGCAGCGCCAGCGCGGCCGCGGCCAGCAGCAGGGCCAGCG
>JADGQX010000076.1 GCA_017881445.1 Gemmatimonadota bacterium
CTCGAGGCCGCCGCTCGCCTGCTGGCCGCGCGCGAGCTCGCGCCCGCCTGCCGCTGCCTCGGCCGCGCCGCCCTCGACGGCGCCGGCCCGCGACGCCTCGCCTGGGCCCTCGCGCGCGGGGCGCGCCGGTCCCGGCCTGGCGTCCGCGGCGATGAAGAATCGGCAAAGGGTGTCGCGCCCTAGGCGCTAGCGCCCGGGGAAGCGGTCGTTGCCGGCCGAAAACCGTTGCGGCTGCGTCATTCTGCCAGGTTGACACGGGTGGGCCCTGCCGCTACACTTCATAGCTGGACACGGCAGCCTCGCGGGCCCTTCCTGGCCGCGGGGTTTCGCGTCTAAGCGCTCGTAGCTCAATTGGATAGAGCATCTGACTACGGATCAGAAGGTTACAGGTTCGAGTCCTGTCGAGCGCGTGCAGGCTGTGCTGTTTGACAGAGTGGGAGGCAGTGCGGATCGCGGCCGGTCATGTGCCGGTCGAGGAAAGTCCGGGCTCCACAGGGCAGGGTGCCGGCTAACGGCCGGGCGGCGCAAGCCGACGGAAAGTGCAACAGAGAGCAGACCGCCGATGGCCCGCAAGGGCACAGGCAAGGGTGAAACGGTGGGGTAAGAGCCCACCGCGCTCCTGGTAACAGGAGCGGCATGGTAAACCCCACCCGGAGCAAGGCCAAGCAGGGGCGAGGCGCGGCCCGCGCCAATGTGGTCGCAAGACCACGGGAACCCCGGGTAGGCTGCTGGAGACGGCTGGCAACGGCCGTCCTAGAGAAATGATCCGCCCCACGGGCGCGCGACTCACGACGTGCCCCGGGGGACAGAACCCGGCTTATTCGCCTCCCACTCGTCGTTTCATGCGCTCGTAGCTCAGTTGGATAGAGCGTTGGCCTCCGGAGCCAAAGGTCGCGCGTTCGAATCGCGCCGAGCGCACTCAGTAAGAGCAAGGGCCACCGAGAGTTAGAGCGGTGGCCCTTGTTGCATCCGGGACCTCCATCGCCGCCACCGTGGCCCTGTTGCGCCTCGGCGGCGACTCCCTGACGCATGCGCCGCCCGCCTCGCAGAGACCGTTGCCGCGATCACGCGGCTCATCCAATCTTGATGGATCGCGTCATGAAGCCTCCGAGCGCGGCCATGCACGATGCAGGCATGGCACATCATCCAGGCGACGCTGTTCGTCACCGGCTGCGCGGCGATCCTCTACCTTTCGCGCAAGCCGCTGCGCGCACCCGGGTCGCACGGTTTCTACCGCTTCTTCGCCTGGCAGGCGATCCTGGCGCTGGCAGTCTTGAACTTGCCCGTGTGGTTCCGCGCTCCCTTCTCGCCTGCCCAGCTGCTCTCCTGGCTGCTGCTGATCGCATCGGCGTTTCTGGTCATCCACGGGGTGAAGCTGTTGGAAGTGGTGGGCAAGGCAGGTACCCGTACCCTCGACGCGGGCGCTGCGGATAAGGTCGCCGAGGCGAACTACACCTTCGAGAACACGTCAAAGCTGGTGCGGGTGGGCGCCTACCGCTTCATCCGGCACCCGCTGTACGCGTCGCTGCTCTACCTGGCGTGGGGGGTGTACCTCAAGGAGCCTGCGTCGCTCCTCGGGCTCGGCCTGGCGGTGTCGGCATCCGTGTTCCTGTGGCTGACGGCGCGCGCCGACGAGGAGGAATGCAGGCGCGCCTTCGGAACCGAGTACACCGAGTACATGGGCCAGACACGGATGTTCATCCCCTACGTCCTTTGACCGTGAGAGCCCGGCGGGGCGCGAAGAACGGCACGGACGGTTGGGGTTGTAGCGCGTTCGAATGGCACCGCGCGCACTCCGCTGAGGGCCTCCCGCGCATCGTATGGGGCTGTCATCAGCCGGGTTGCCCTCGTCGCGGTGCCCGCGCATCCTTTTCCGATTGCGGTATGCGCCGGTTCGCTCGACGACAGGGTCCCCATTGAGCCTCCGTCTGCTGACCTTCGGACGAGTGCAGGTGTTCTCGCATGACCGGGAGATCCACGAGCTCCCTGCCCAGCGACTGCGCTGCGCCGTGCTCGTCTACCTGCTTATGGAACGCGATGTCAGCCGGGAAACGCTGCTCGGGCTTTTCTGGCCGGATCGCACCCCGCAGCGGGCGCGGCACGCGCTGAGCCAGACGCTCTATGAGCTTCGCCGGTCGCTGGGCGAGGAGTGGCTGGTCCTGAGTGGGGACCGCGTGCGCGTGCAGGCGGGGCAGGTCGAGGTGGACGCGTTCCTGTTCGAGGAATGTGCGGCGGCGGATCCGGAGGGTGCGCTGCAGCTCTACCGGGGTGCCTTTCTGGAGGACTTCTCTCCGGACATCCGGGCGCTGGAACCATGGGTGGACAGGCAGCGCGCCCGCCTGGGGCGGCTGCACCGCAAGGTGCGCCGGGAGGTGCTGGAGCAGCTGGTTGCAGCAGGGGACGCGGCCGCGGCCCAGGCCTGCGCCCGACGCTGGGCGGAGCTGGAGCCGTTCGACGACGAGGCGCACCACCGCCTGATCGAGGTGCTGGGCACGCTGGGGCAGAGAGCCGAGGCGATCCAGTACTTCGAGACGTACCAGCGGCGCCTCCGGGACGAGCTGGAGGTGGAGCCGCTGGACGAAACCAAGACACTGGTCGCCGCGCTGCGGGATGGCGCGAGTCCCACGCCACCACCGGCGACGGTGCTGGAGTCGCCGGCCGCGGCTGGGGATGGAGCGGAGACGCCCCGCCAGGACGACCCTGCAACAGGGCCTGGCTCCGCACGCGGCCGCCTGGCCGCGCTGGCTCCCGCCGGCGGCGACCCGCCCGGAAGCGACGGACGCCGGACGCCTGGGGCGGACACGGCGCCGGTCGTGGGCGGCCGATCATGGCCGCGGCGATTGAGGTGGCTGGCCGCGCCGGCCCTCCTGGTGCCGCTCCTGCTCTGGCTCGGCTCCCGACTGCGGGAGCCCTCGCCGGCACGGGACGCGCCGGCGGTGTCTCTGCGCTCGATGGCCGTCCTGCTCTTCGAAGACGATTCGCCGGACCGGCGTCTTGGCTTTCTGGCTCGCGGCCTCACGAAGCACTTGATCTACGAGCTGAGCCAGGTGCCCGGGCTGGAAGTGGTGTCGTTCAACGGCGTAGCGCCGTTGGCGGGGAAGGGAATCCCGACCGACAGCCTCCGGCGCCTGCTGAACGTGGGTAGCCTCGTGGATGGAAGCGTGCAGGAGAGCGCGGGCCGCCTGAGCGTCATCGTCAGCCTGACGGATGCCGTCACCGGTCGCGTGCTTCGCACGGCCAAGTTGGAGCGGCCCGCGGGCGACGCGGTGTCGCTGGAAGACGACCTCGCGGCCGAGGTCTCGACGCTGTTGCGGCAGGTGCTCGGGCAGGAGCTGGCGCTGCAGGAGCATCGGGCCCACGCCCGGAGTGGCGCCGCCTGGAACCTCTGGCTGCGGGCGGACGAGTTGCGCGACCGTGCTCTCTCCTCCACCGACCCGAGCGCCAGGCCCGGGGGCATTCTGGTCACTCGCCTGCTGGCGAGCGCGGACTCGCTCGCCGCCGAAGCCGAGGGTAGGGACCGGCGGTGGGTGGAGCCCACGCTGCTGCGCGGGTGGCTTGCCCTGGACCTGTCCCGCGCCGATCCCGGCAACCGGGCCGCCTGGCTGAGCGGCGGGCTCCGCTTCGCGGGGCGCGCCTTGACGCAGGCGCCGGGACTGCCGCGCGCCTACGAGCTCAGGGGGACGCTCCGTGTGGCCGCCGCGCGGGCGGCACCCGGCGCGGCCGCGCCGCTGCCCCTTCTGCTCGACAGCGCCGAGGCGGATCTCCGCGCCGCCGTCGTCGGAGAGCCGACGCTGGCCGGGGCGTGGAGCACGCTCAGCGATCTGCTCGAGAGCCGCGGCCGCTTCATCGAGGCGAGCCAGGCCGCCGAGGAAGCCCTGGGCCGGGACGCATTCCTCCAGCAGGGCGCCGATATCGTCACCCGCATGTACTACGGCGCCCTGACCCTTGAGCGCTGGGACGACGCACAGCATTGGTGTCGCCGGGGCCGCCACGACTTCCCGACGCACTGGAGCCTGCTGGACTGCCCACTGACGCTGCTCGCCCTGCGACCCGGCAAGGCGCCGAGCCCGGACTCGGCCTGGGCACGCCTGCGAACGATCCAGGCCCTCGAGCCGGCGGGGGCGCCCGAGCTGGGCCCGCCGTACCGGAACGTGTTTCGCCGCATGATGGTCGCCGTGGTGCTGGCCCGCGCCGGACTGCGCGACAGCGCCCGCGCCATCATCGCCGCGGAGCATTCCCGCGTCGCCAACGACGCCGACATGCGCGTTTCGCTGCTCTATGACGAGGCGCGGGTGCGCCTGCTGCTGGGGGAGCGGGACCAGGCTCTCGGGCTGCTGCGGGAGTATGTCAGCGCCAAGCCGGAACTCCGCGGGTACGTTCGAAACGACTTCTCCTGGCGGGCGCTCCGCCAGGACGAGCGCTTCCGGGCACTCGTCGCTGACAGCGGGGCAGGCGCACCATGAGCGGCCCGGGGGCTGTGCCGCGCGCCCGAGCCGCTCGCTGACGTTCTCCGTGCTGGGTGGGGCGCCGTCTACGCCTGTGGTGCCGGCGGCAGGGGCGCTGCTGCGGGTGCGCTGGACGTTGCCCCAGCGCTCGTCGCGTCCAGCGTAGCGGCGACATACTGGCTGAGCCGCTCGTGAACCACGCCGTCGGTGGTTTGCGTGTCGTACGCGGCCTGCATGCTGGCCGCGTGGGACGCGCCATAAACCGCGGAGTAGTGCGGGACGAGGAATTTCTCGACCGCCGCCGGGCTCCAGAACAGGGCGTCACAGCGCGTCGTGTCGACGGGGATCCGGGCCGTCTCGAGGCGGCCGTCCTTGACACGGGCATACGTAACGTCCACCTCCTGCACCTGCCATTCGTGCGCCGCCGACCCCGCCGGCACGAGGCAATTCTTGATTATGTTGACCTTGCCGGTGCCGCCGAACCCCTTCACCGCCTGCCGGACCTCCTTGGGGGACTGGCACACGGCCACCTGCGGCTCCGCGTCCTTCGTCACCACGACCGTCACGCTCGTGTCCACGGAAACGCGAACGCCCGCCAGGGCGGCGGCGACGCGCCGCAGGACAACCGGTGTCAGTCCATCCATGCAGCACCTCCGAAGTGAGCGTTGATTGCCAGCACGCGAAGTCTACCCCACACCCCGGCGTGCCCGACGGAGCACCCGCCGACCGGCCGACCACCACTGCCGGGTGGGACGCGACGTGCGGACACAGATGCGCCGCGGGCCGGGGGGGCCCGCGGCGCATCTGCACTGGGGAGAGCGCCCTGTTCCCGTCCAGAGTGCTTCGAGGGTAACGCGCCCCCCCTGTCACCTCAAGGCTTGCGTTCGCAACTCCGCTCTTCCGCTCAGTCCCCCGAAACCCTGCTCCGCTGCGAGCAGGAGGTCCCGCACACGCCCTCGCAGGTCCTGCCCGTCCCTGACTCTGTCCGCCATCGGGAGCGTGGAACGGAGGCGCTCGGCCAACCGCTGCTGCTCCGGATCGAGTCGGCCCTGCAGCCTGGCGGGCGGCAGCGCGAACAGCCCGTCGATGCGCGCCCGCGCCTCCTGTTCCCGGCCGGAGCTTGCCAGCCCACACGCCAGCCGCAGGTACGGCACCGGGTCCTCGCTCCCGTTGTCGATGCTCTTGGCCCACGCCTCCATGGCCGCCCTGGGCTCGGACAGCTCCCTGCAGAGATTGCCCAGCACGCAGTACCGCTCCGCGAGGTCAAGGTTGTCTCGCGCCGCCTCCGGGTGGTCCTCCAGGTAGTCGAGCGCCCAGGCGTAGAATGCCCGGGCGTGCGCCATGTACCCCCGCATGTGGCGGCACACATCGCCCAGCACGATCGCATCCCGTGGATCTGCCTCCCACGCGGTGCAGTCAGGCGCGACCTGCCCCGCGTTCGTGGACTCGACATACCTGGCGAACGCGCTCAGCTCGATTCCGTAGTCGTCGCTGATGAACGGTGTCGGCACACGGACCTCCTTCGACTTCTGGGTGTCGGTTCGGCCTCCGAGACGAGCATAGCGCCGGCCGATCAGCCGCCCGTCAGATCCCTGTCAGGCGGCTCGCCTCGCGCAGGCATCGGAGCGCGCCGGCAAGCGGTGGCGCGTCCCGACCGACGTCATATCTTCATGCAATACAATGAGATGATTGCGGGACTGCTGGAAATGATCGTACCGGCGCTGACGCTGCGGATGAAGCGGTACCAGAGGTCGCGCGTACCCATCGCGCCGGGCGCACTCGCAGAAAGGCCAGGCCGCAGAATGACTGCGGCCTGGCCTTTTACGCACCTGGAGCCCGGGGAGCCTCTCGCCTACGGCTCCATCAGCCGGATCGAGCCGTCCGGCTCGTAGAACAGCTCCTGGACCTTCACGCTGCGCTTGTGGCTGATGCCGCCCGACAGGGTGGCGTCGTGGTAGTAGAGCCACCAGCGGCCGCCGAACTCCACGATCGAGTGATGGGTAGTCCAGCCGACCGGCGGTGTCAGGAACTGGCCGCGGTAGGTGAACGGGCCCGTCGGACTGCTGCCCGTCGCATACACCAGCCGGTGGGTGTCGCCGGTGGAGTAGGAGAGGTAGTAGGTCCCGTGGTAGACGTGCATCCACGGACCCTCGAAGTACCGGCGGTCGTTGTCGCGGCTTATGAGCGGCGCGCCGGCCTCGTCCAGGATCGTCGCGTCGCGCGGAGGCTCGGCGAAGGTCAGCATGTCCGGGCTCATGCGCGCGATCTTCGGACGCAGCGCTTCCCGGTCGTCCGCGGGCGTCTCGGCGTCCCGGACGAACGTGCCCGAGGCCCAGCACTGAAGCTGGCCGCCCCAGAGGCCGCCGAAGACCATGTAGAACTCGCCGTCGAGCGCCTGGAAGACGCAGGGGTCGATGCTGAAGCTGCCCGGGATCGGCTCCGGCTCGGGGGTGAACGGGCCGGTCGGCCGGTCGGAGGTCGCCACGCCGATGCGGAATACGTGGTCCCGGTCGCGGGCCGGGAAGTAGAAGTAGTAGCGGCCGTTCCGGTACGCGGCGTCGGGAGCCCACATCTGCCGGGACGCCCACGGCACCCGCGCGACGTGGAGCGCCTCGCCGTGATCCGTCGCCGGACCTTCCGGGTGCTCCTGCGAGAGCACGTGGTAGTCCGTCATGGCGTACTGGTCGCCCAGGTCGTTCTCCTCGGCTTCCAGATCCAGGTCGTGGGAGGGATAGATGTAGACCTTGCCCTCGAACACGTGGGCCGAGGGATCGGCCGTGTAGATGTGGGTCACGAGTGGCTGTCGGCTCACGGATCGGCTCCCGGTTCAGGGTGAGGCCGGTCGGCGGTCGCTCCGTGCGTCCCGGAGCCCGCCCGCGAGCCAGCATAGCCCCGCGGCCGCCAGCGCGCGAGGCCTCCCCCGGCCTAAGGCGCGGGGTTGCCCACCCACCGGTCCGTGTACTCGCAGAACCCTTCCTCCGCGATCTGCAGGATCGGGGTCCAGGCTTCGCCCGACCGCTGGGACAGCGTGCCGCTGAAATGGGCGGCCTGCTCGAACACGATCAGCGGGTACTTCCAGAGCGTGGAGGTCAGGGTCGCCGTCCAGGTCAGGTCCAGCCGGTACTGCTCCGTGGAGTCGATCGCCTGGCGGAGAAGACGTAAGCCGGCCGGCGACGGCCTTCCCGGCGGGACCGCCGCGCCCTCCGCTGCGACGACCGTTGCAGCAGTCGTATCCCCGGGTACATCATGGATACGCTCGCCCTGTCCCGATTCGCCCTGGACCTCACGATGGGGGTACACAATGGCGGACAAGGTTGCGGACCTGGCTGGACCCGGTATCAGCACCTACCCGGAAGTGCAGAAGATCCTGCCCGATGGATATGCCTCCCTGCTGAACCCCAAGGAAACACAAATCGCCCTGCACGCCCTCAAGACCTACATCGAGGACAACCTCTGCAGGGAGCTGAACCTCTTCCACGTCGAGGTACCGCTCATCGTGACGAAGGAGAGCGGCGTGAACGACTACCTGGACCGCGACGGGTCGCGCACGCCCATCGACTTCCCCTGCGGGCTGGGCCTGGAGCGGCGCCTGGACTGCCAGGTGGTTCAGGCGGCGACCAAGTGGAAGCGGATGGCCCTCAAGCAGTTCGGCTGCGAGGTCGGCGAGGGCATCTCTACCGACATGCGCGCGGTGCGCAAGGACTACTTCCTGGACCACGATCACTCCGCCTACGTCGACCAGTGGGACTGGGAGAAGGTGATCACCCCGGAACAGCGCAACCTCGACTTCCTCAAGCAGACCGTGCGTGGCATCTGGCGGGTGATGATCGGCGCGGAGCAGCACGTGATGGAGATGTTCCCCAAGCTGCGCGATCCCCGCTTTCCCCCGCTCCCCGCCGAGCTGAAGTTCATCCACGCCGAGGAGATCCTGGACATGTACCCGGACCTCCCGCGCAAGCAGCGCGAGACCAAGCTGGTCTCCGAGCAGTATCCGGCGGTGTTCATCATCGGCATTGGCTGGGTGCTGCAGGACGGCTACCCGCACGAGATGCGCGCGGCGGACTACGACGATTGGGTGACGCCCACCACGTCCGAGTCAGGCAAGCCGACGCACGGCCTCAACGGCGACATCCTGGTCTGGAACCCGGTGACCCGGCGCCGCCACGAGCTGAGCTCCATGGGGATCCGCGTGACCAAGGAAACACTCCGGCAGCAGCTCGAGCTCAGCGGCCAGCTCGACTTCCTGGAACTGCCCTACCACCGCGCGATCCTCGCCGACCAGATCCCGCTCAGCGTCGGCGGCGGCATCGGCCAGTCCCGTACCGCCATGCTGTTGCTGCGCAAGGCGCACCTGGGCGAGGTCAGCGTCAGCGTCTGGCCGCGCCAGCTTCATGAGATCTGCGAGGGAAAGAACATCCATGTCCTGAAGTAGGAAGGTCATCCCCGGGGCGAGGCGGGAGCCATCCCTCGCCCCGGGCGCCGTCCTCCCGGTGCGCACACCGGCGCTCGTCGGCGCCGCCCCGGCCGGGCCCATCCGGATCAAGGAGGAACCGCATGTGCATCCGCGTTTTCGCGACCGGCGGGACGTTCGACGAGGATTACAGCGAGCTCCAGGGTAAGCTCTTCTTTCATGATACGCACGTGCCCGAGATGCTGCGCCTCGGCCGCTGCCGGCTGGACGTCTCAGTCAGCACGCTCATGATGATCGACAGCCTCGGAATGACCGACGCGGAGCGCGCCACGATCGTGGATCATTGCCGGCGGTGCGAAGAGACGCAGATCGTGATCACCCACGGCACCGATACCATGGCGGAGACGGCGCAGGCGCTGGAAGCGGCGGGTATCGGCAAGACCATCATGCTGACCGGTGCCATGGCGCCGTATGCCTTCGGCAGCTCGGACGGACTCTTCAACCTGGGCAGCGCCCTCTCGTTTGCCCAGGTGCTCCCGCCCGGCGTCTACCTGGCCCTGAACGGTCGCTGCTCCATGTTCGAAAGGGGCGCGCAGCAACCCATAGAGGGCATTCTCCAGGTCGCCGCGCTCCATTGAGCGACTGACCGCCCGATCGCGGCTCGCCCTCCGGCCAGCCCGCCGGCGGCGAGCCCGCCCGGCCGGGTCAGCCGACGATCGCGCCGTACGCCTGGGCCAGCAGCACCGCGTGCTCGATCTCGATGCGCGCCCGCCGGAGGTCGGCGTTGCGCAGATCGACCTCCGAGAGGTTGGCGCCCCGCAGGTCCGCTCCGGTGAGCACCGTCTTGTCCAGGCTCGCCCCCGTCAGGTCGGCATGCGTCAGGTCGGCGCCGGCCAGGTCGGAGCCGTAGAAGTCCGTCCGGATCAGCCTGGTGCCCGAAAGCTTCAGGCCCCGCAGCGTCTGGCCGCGCAGGTTGGCGTAGGACCAATCGCCGCCCTCGACCTCCAGCGCGGAGAGATCCGCCTTCACGAAGCTCGCTCCCAGCATCTTGCAGCCGGCGAAGCGCGCCCCGAAGAGAGACGCACCGTCGAAGCTGCTGTTGGAGAAGTCCGAGTTCGTATGGATCGTCGAGTTCAGACGGGCGTCGCCGAAGTCGCACGTGTCGAAGCGGCAGTCCCGCGTCGTCGCCTCCACCAGCGACGCGTGCCGGAACGTGCAGCGGACGAACACGCAGCCGGTGAAGCCGTATCCTTCCAGGTCCTCCTGGTCGAAGGACTCCCCGTTCAGCTCCCGATCGGTCCATTCCATCGTCGCGTGCTCCCGCCGGCGTGATCGGGTAGGGGAGGGGGGGGCCCGGACCTGTCCCTCGCTCACGTATACCGGCTCAGGACGGTCCCGGCCAGCCGCAGCGCCGACGGCTCGGCTGCCGGGGTCGCCCGTGACCAGGGGCACGGCAGCCGGCTCGGCTTGCCGCGTGTCCGCCTGAACCGAAATGAACCAGCAGAACTGATTTTGAACCTACTTGAAATCATGAGCGTATCCATTAACTTGGGTCCGAACCATTTCATTTTGTGCCTGGACCGGTGGGGTGCCGGTAGCGCTCTTGTCACGCGGAGATGGACTGGTGCGTTCTAGGGTGACAAGTGGAGGCGGAGGCGCGCGACTGGACATGGATCGGTCGAGCGCGTCCGGCCCTGAGTGGCAGGGCCACGGGATTTCGATTCTTGACATGGATCGAGCGGAGGCCGCATCCTACCGCCCCGAGGCTCACCTGGATCAGTTCTTCGTGCACAGGAAGCATTTGGCGATCGGCCCTGGCATCGGCCCGGACGTCCCCCCCACCCGGCGGCCGGCCACGATCTTGGACGTGTATTCCCGCGAGCAGCTGTAGCACGGGCGCGCGGCTCCCTGGAGTCGCGCGCCTTTTCTTCGTTCCCCTCTCCGCCTGAGCAAGCGGCGGAGCGACAGTGTCACTCTCAGAGCGAGAACAGGTGTATGGCACGAGCACGATGGATCTCTGGCGCGCTCCTCGCCGCCCTGGTGGGGACGGCGCAGCTGAGCGCGCAAGGGCCCACGGGCACGATCCGCGGGCGCGTCATTGACGGGTCGACGCAGCAGGCGATCTCCGGCGCGAGCGTCATGGTGGCGAACCGGGGCGCGCTGAGCGGGACCAACGGCGCCTACGTCATCCCGGGCGTCCCCGCGGGCGCGCAGACGGTGCGCGCGACCTACCTCGGCTACGCCGAGGCCGCGAAGCCGGTCACGGTCGTGGCTGGCCAGACGGCCAACCTCGACTTCCTCCTGGAGACGCAGGCGATCGGCCTGAACGCGTTGGTGGTCGTTGGGTACGGCCAGCAGAAGGCGGGCAACATCACGGGCGCCGTGAAGCAGGTGACCGCGACGGAGTTCAACACCGGTCGCGTGGTCAGCCCGCAGCAGCTGATCGAGAGCAAGGTGGCGGGCGTGCAGGTGGTGGACAACAACGCGCCCGGCGGCGGCCTGTCGATCCGGATCCGCGGCGCCACCTCGGTCAATGCCAGCAGCGAGCCGCTCTACGTCGTGGACGGCATCCCGCTGGGCAACGGCGCGGGCGGCGGCCTCTCCGCGGGCCGCGATCCGCTCAACTTCCTGAATCCCGGGGACATCGAGAGCATCACGGTGCTGAAGGATGCCTCGGCGGCGGCGATCTACGGTGCGAACGCCGCGAACGGCGTGGTGCTGATCCAGACCAAGGCCGGTCGGAACGCGCCGCACGTGACGTACAGTACGAGCATGTCCTCCTCGTCCGTGACCCGGGTGCCTCAGGTTCTGAGCCCGGCGCAGTTCCGTGCGGCGGTGGCACAGTATGCGCCCGCGAGGGTTTCGCTGCTGGGCAGCGCGAGCACGGACTGGTTCAGCCAGATCGACCGCAGCGCGTTCGGCCAGGAGCACAACTTCGCGGTCAGCGGCGCGGGCGAGCACAACAACTACCGCCTCTCGCTCGGCTATCTCAACCAGGATGGCGTGATCAAGGGCAGCGCGAACAACCGCCTCTCCCTGGGCGTGAACCTTGAGCAGCGGCTGCTCTCCGACAACCTGGACCTGAGGGTCAACGCGGTGGGCTCGCGCGCGAACGACCAGTTCACGGCCGGGGACGTGCTGGGCAACGCCGTGAGCATGGCGCCGACGCAGCCGGTCTTCGATCCGACCAACGTGACCGGGTACTGGGACTGGAGCACGTCGGGTGCGTCCGCGAGCAACCCGGTGGCGAGCCTGAACATGTCGACGGACAAGGGCTCGACCTGGCGCAGCATCGGCAACCTGCAGACCGAATACGCCCTGCCGTTCCTGCAGGCGCTCAAGGCCCACGTGAACCTGGGTTACGACGCCACCAAGACCAGTCGGGAGAGCTTCACCCCGAGCAACCTGGCCAGCCAGACTCGCCAGACCCATGGGCAGCTCTCGATCTCGAACAACACGCAGGCGAACACGCTGTTCGACGCGTATCTGAACTATGCCGGCGCCCTGAACGTGGTGCCGGGCAACATCGACCTGACGGGCGGCTACTCGTACTCACAGTCGCACAGCGAGTATCCCTACTTCTCGGAGACCGGCATCGCGAGCAACCTGCTGGGTGTGAGCGGCGTGCCGTCGGCGACCAACGTCAACCTCGGCCAGAGCGTCGTCGACAGTAAGCTGATCTCCTTCTTCGGCCGGGCAAACTACAACCTGAACGACCGCTACCTGCTGGCGTTCAGCCTCCGGCGTGATGGTTCCTCGCGCTTCGGGCCGAGCAACGCCTGGGGCTACTTCCCCGCGGCCTCCGTGGCGTGGCGTATCTCGCAGGAGCCGTTCCTGAAGAACATCGAGGCGCTGTCGGACCTCAAGGTGCGCGCCTCCTGGGGCAAGACGGGCAACCAGGCGTTCGCCGATTACCAGCAGTATCCCACGTACACCTACGGCAACGCCCAGGCGCAGTACCAGTTCGGCGATCAGTTCGTCACCACGATTCGCCCGAGCGCGGTGGATCCGAACATCAAGTGGGAGCAGACCAGCTCCTACGATGTCGGCCTGGACTACGGCTTCCTCAAGCAGCGGGTCAGCGGCGCCATCGACTGGTACACCAAGAAGACCAGCGACCTGATCTTCACGGTGCCCGTTGCCGCCGGCACGAACTTCTCGAACTTCCTGACCACCAACATCGGCAGCATGCAGAACAAGGGGCTCGAGCTGAGCCTCAGCGCCCGCGTGCTGGAGAGCGGCGCACACCGCCTCGGCTGGACCGCGGACTTCAACGCGTCCCACAACGCGAACCAGCTGCTCACCATCACCACGGCCGGGTCGCAGGTGATCCGGGTCGGCGGCGTGGCGGGCGGCGTGGGCACCACGATCCAGGTGCTCGAGCCGGGCCAGCCGGTCAATTCCTTCTACGTCTGCCGGCAGGCCTACAACAACGGAACGCCGATCGAGGGGAAGTACCTGGACTCGCTCGGGGTGAACACCGTCAGCTCCTGCGACAGCCACAACCTGCGCGCGTATCACAACCCGGCGCCGACCTGGATGCTTGGGCACACGTCGTCGTTCACGTACGGCCATGTGGACCTGGGCTTCACGCTCCGGGCCTACCTGGGCAACTACGTCTACAACAACGTGGCATCGAACGGCTCCTACAACGCCCTCACCAACGGCGGCTCGCCCTCCAACATCTCGTCCTCGGTGCTCAAGACCGGGTTCGTGGTGCCGCAGTATCTGTCGGACTACTATGTGGAGAAGGGCTCGTTCCTGCGCATGGACAACGCCACGGTGGGCTACTCCTTCAGGTATCGCGACCAGCCCATCCGCCTTTACGCCACGGTCCAAAACGCTTTTACTTCTACGAGTTACACGGGCGTCGACCCGACGGCCGGGCTGAACGGAATCGACAACAACATTTACCCGCGCTCTCGGACCGTCAGCGGCGGCCTGAGCGTCCAGTTCTAGGGGGGGAGCTATGAACCTCAGAGCATTTCGGGCGCCCACCGTCGTTGCCCTGGCCCTGCTGTCGCTGGTGGCAGTCGGCTGCACGGACACGACGGTACAGCCCAAGAGCACGGTCACCAGCGCGAACGTCTTCAACGACCCGTCGTCGTACCAGGCGTTCATCGCCAGGGTGTACTCGGGGCTGGCCGTCAGCGGCCAGCAGGGCCCGGCCGGTAACCCCGACATCCAGGGCATCGACGAGGGATTCTCCCAGTATCTCCGCCTTTACTGGGAGTGCGAGGAGCTGCCGACCGACGAGGCCGTCATCGGCTGGGGCGACATCGGCCTCCCCGAGATGAACACCATGACCTGGACGTCCTCCAGCACCATGGTGGTGGCCATGTACTACCGGATCTACGTCCAGGTGGTCATGGCGAACCAGTTCCTGAACGAGACCTCCACGTCCGCGCTTGCGGGGCGGGCCGCCCTCAGCCCGGCGCTCACCACGCAGATCCAGCAGTACCGGGCCGAAGCGCGCTTCCTGCGCGCGCTCAGCTACTGGCACGCCATCGACCTGTTCGGCAACGCGCCCCTGGTCAAGGAGACCGACCCGCTCGGCTCGACGCCGCCCAAGCAGGCCAACCGGGCGGACATCTACAACTACGTGGTGGCGGAGCTGACGGCGATCAAGGACGCGCTGCCGTCCTCCACGGCTGCGAACTACGGCCGCGCGACGACCCAGGCCGCGAACATGCTGCTCGCGGAGCTGTACCTGAACGCAGGCGTGTATACGGGCACGACGGCGTACCCGCAGGCACTGGCTGCCGCGCAGGCGGTCATCAGCTCGGGCGCGTACAGCCTGGATCCGAACTACCGCCACCTGTTCATGGCCGACAATAACACGTCGCCCGAGATCATCTTCGCCATCACGCAGGACGGGAAGCGCACGCAGTCGTACGGCGGCGTGACGTTCCTGGCGCATGCCGGCTGCGGTGGCAGCATCATGTCCGCGGGCACCTACGGCATCGACTACTGCTGGGGCGGGACCCGTCTCAAGCCGGAGGCCTACGCCTTCTACACGGCTGGCGACAAGCGGTCCTCGTACTTCTTCACGAACGGCCAGAACGTGGCCGTCAACGACATCACCAACTTCAACGACGGGGTCGCGGCGCCCAAGTTCACGAACATCAGCTCGACCGGGGCACAGGGCTCCGACCCGACATTCGTGGACACGGATTTCCCCCTGTTCCGGCTGGGCGAAGCCTACCTGATCTACGCCGAGGCCGCCCTGCGCACGAACGCGAACACCGCGCAGGCACTGACCTACGTCAACCAGCTCCGTGAGCGCGCCTACGGCGGCGCCAGCGGGGATATCACCTCGGCCCAGCTCACGCTGCCGTTCATTCTGGCCGAGCGGGGCCGCGAGCTGCTCTGGGAGGCCCACCGCCGGACCGACCTGGTCCGCTTCGCGGAGTTCACCGGCAGCGCCTACATCTGGTCGTGGAAGGGCGGCACCAAGGCTGGCGCCTCGACCGATGCGCACCTGAACCTCTACCCGCTCCCGGGCTCGGAGCTGGTGGCGAACCCCAACCTGACGCAGAATCCCGGTTATTGAGGCTGACCGGCCGGGATTGACAGGGTAGTGTTTTCACCCACGTGCAGCTCCGCCGCAACCAGCGGCGGAGCTGCACGGCTTTGTGGGCAGGGCTCGCCCGGGCCCATATTGTCCGCGACCACGCCTGATCGACGCCCACTGGAGACGCCCATGCCGAGACGTTCCTGGAGCTGTTCCTTCCTGCTCGCGCTCACAGGTGCGTTGCTGTTCGCCGGCGCAGCCGACGCCCAGACCCCGCTGCGCGTGACCTCCCCCGATGGCCGCAACGCGGTGATGGTCGAGATTCGCGACGGGGGCCTGTACTACAGCGTGGACCGCGACGGTCGCCACATCCTGCTGCCCTCGAGGCTCGGGTTCCTGTTCCGCGGCGCGCCACCGCTGCGCGACAGCCTGCGGATCGTGGGCAATGCTCGCAGCTCCTACGACAGCACGTGGACCCAGCCCTGGGGTGAGGTGGCGCGGGTCCGCGACCACCACAACGAGCTGCGGGTCTCCGTGGCCGAAGCCGCGGCGCCGGGCCGGCACTTCGACGTCGTCTTCCGCGCCTTCGACGACGGCGTCGGCTTTCGCTACGAGGTCCCGGCGCAGCCCGCTCTCGGCGAATTCGAGATGATGGACGAGCTGACGGAGTTCGCGCTGGCCGACGACGCCAGGGCCTGGTGGATCCCGTCCAACCGGCCGCGCAAGGACCGGTCGGAGTTCCTGTACTCCGAGTCGCCCGAGAGCGTGCTGGACAGCGTGCAGACGCCGCTGACCATGGAGACGACGGATGGCAGGACGTTCATCGTCATTCACGAGGCGGACCTGGTCGACTACGCCCGCATGTTCCTGGCCGGTCCCTGGGGCGAAGGCCGGACCCTGCGGGCGGCACTGGCGCCCTGGGCCGATGGCGTGAAGGTGCGCGGGCACACGCCCTTCAACACGCCCTGGCGCACCATCCAGCTCGCCGACCGCGCCGCCGATCTCGCACCCTCGGTCCTGGGGCTCAACCTGAATCCGCCCAGCGTCATCCAGAACACGAGCTGGATCAAGCCGATGAAGTACGACGGCATCTGGTGGGGGATGCACATCGGCACCATGACCTGGGGGCAGGGGCCCAAGCACGGCGCGACGACTGCGCGAACCAAGAGCTACATCGATTTCGCGGCGGCCAACGGCCTGGGCGGCACGCTGGTCGAAGGCTGGAACACGGGCTGGGATGGCGACTGGATCGCCAACCGCGAGGCGTTCTCGTTCACCAAGGCGTATCCGGACTACGACCTCGAGGGCGTGGCCGCGTACGCGAAGTCGAAGGGCATCCACCTGATCGCCCACAATGAGACTTCGGGCGGAGTCGCCAACTACGAGCGCCAGATGGAGGATGCTTTCAAGCTCTACCACTCCCTGGGAATCGATGCCATCAAGACCGGCTACGTGACGGATACGGTGGGCGGGGGAAACTCGCATTACTCGCAGTTCATGGTGCGCCACTACCGCAAGGTCGTCGAGACGGCGGCGAAGTACGGCATCATGGTGGACGCGCACGAACCGATGCATGACACGGGGGAGCGCCGCACCTACCCCAACTTCATGAGCCGCGAGGGCGCGCGCGGGCAGGAGTACAACGCCTGGGGCGGCGAGGGCGGCAACCCGCCGGAGCACGAGACGATCCTGTTCTTCACGCGCATGCTCGACGGGCCCATGGACTTCACGCCCGGCATCTTCGACCTGCTGCTCCGGAGCGCGAACGGCACGCCGCATACCCCGGAAGAGCCGCGCCCGCGCACCACCCTGGCCAAGCAGCTGGCGCTGTACGTCGTGCTCTACTCGCCACTGCAGATGGCCGCGGACCTGCCGGAGAACTACGCGCATCAGCCTGCGTTCAAGTTCATCAAGGACGTACCCGTGGACTGGGAGACGACGCGCGTCCTCGACGGGAGGATCGGTGACTACGTGGTCGTGGCACGGCAGCAGCGCGGCGGCGACGAGTGGTACATCGGG
>JADGQX010000264.1 GCA_017881445.1 Gemmatimonadota bacterium
CACCTGGATGGCGACGTCGACCTTCACGTTCGCGGGCGGCGTCGGGACGGTGTCGGTCGGCGGCTTCTTCTCCGGGGCGACGCTACTGCCGCAGGCGGCCAGCACCAGGAGCGCGAGCGCGCCCGGCGCGAGCGGGGACCGGGAGCCGCATCCCTTCCACCACGACAGCGTTGCCGTATGCATGATTCTGCTTTCAATGGGGTGCTTCGGGCGACGAAGGCTCCTTGAACGATAGGGCGTGGGCGAAGGCAAAGGCAAGGGGGAACACTACTACAACCTGACGATGCTGGTGTCCAGCAGCTCGAGCACCGAGGCCAGGGTGACGGCGATCGCGATGATGTATCGATCGCGGTAGACCCCGGCCTCGGGCGCGTGCAGGGCGCGCGCGGTGGCCATCGACCGGTTCAGCTCACGGCGTGTCGATGGTGACGTTGGCGCTCATGCCGGGGCGCAGCGGCCGCTGCGGGTCCTGCGCGGTCACCGCGATGCGCACGGGAATGCGCTGCACCACCTTGGTGAAGTTGCCCGTGGCGTTGTCCGGCGGCAGGAGCGAGAAGCGCGCGCCCGTGGCCGGGCTGATGCTCTCCACCGTGCCGTGGAAGGTGTGGCCCGGGTAGGCATCCACCTCGAAATCGACGACGTCGCCGGGGTGGACATCCCGGACCTCCGTCTCCTTCAGGTTCGCGCTCACCCACACGCTGGACAGCGGCACGATGCTCATGAGCGGCTGCCCGGGGCTGACCAGCTGGCCCACCTCCACGCTGCGCTTGGCCACGACGCCCGTCTGGGGCGCGAGGATGCGCGTGTACGAGAGCTGCAGCGCCATCTGGTCCCGCGAGGCGCGGGATGCCGCCACCCTGGCGTCCGCCGCCGTGAGCCCGGCTCCCGCCGAGATCACCTGCTGGCGCGCCGCGTCCGCGTTGCGCTGCGCGGCCAGCAACCCGGCCTGCGCCGCCTGCGCCGCCGCGTTGGCGGCATCCAACTGCTGGGCGCTGATGATGTTCTTGGCCACCAGCGCCCGGAAGCGCTGCAGGTCGCTCTGGGTCTTCTCCGCGTTGGCGCGGGCCTGGGCCACGGTCGCGTCGGCGGCGGCGGCGCCGGCCTGCGCGGCGCTGATCTGCGCCTGGGCCTGGCCCACCTTGCCATCGCCGCCCACGGTGGCGACCAGCGCCCGCAGCTCGGCTTCCGACTGCACCATGCGCGAGCGCAGGTCCCGGTCGTCGAGCGTCACCAGCACGTCGCCGGCCTTCACGCCCTGGTTGTCGTTGACCCGGACCTCGGCCACGTAGCCGCCCACGCGCGCCAGCACGGGCGTGATGTGCCCGTCCACCTGCGCGTCGTCCGTGGTCACGTGGTGCAGCGAGAAGAGGTAATGCTTCACCGCGAAGCCGGCGCCGATCAGCGCCAGCACGCCCAGGATGATGGGCGCCAGCCTGCGCTTGCGCCCGGTCTTCAGCTCCGGCTCATCGCGGTCCACGCCCGCCGCGCCCGGCCCCGACTCCTCCCTGAGAACCGTCGACATCTCCTCTTCCTCCATGGGGTTCGAGCGCATCAGCGAACACTCCGGGTCAGGCCCAGCGCGTGGGCCAGGTTGACGCGCGCCAGCGCCGTGGCGAAGCGGGCGTCGATATCGGCGTCGCGGGCCCGGACCAGCGACGATTGCGCGTTGATCACCTCGATGTTGCCCGTCACGCCGTTGGCGAAGCGCTCCCGCGCCTGATCCAGCTCCTGCGCCGCCAGCTCCAGCCTCTGGCGCGCGATGTCCAGCTGCTGCGTGCCCGAGCGCACATCCAGCAGCGCCCCCTCGACTTCCGCCTGCACCTGCTGGCGCGCCTCACTCTCCCGGATCTCCGCCTGGCGGATCGTCGCCTCCTGCTCCGTCAGCCGCGCCTCCCGGCGGAAGCCGTCCAGCAGCGGCAGAGTGACCGCCACACCGATCTGGCCCGTGCGGATGGTATTGCCGATGGTCGGGCCGTTCAGGCCGTAGTCGGCCTCCAGGTCCAGGCGCGGCAGCCGCTCCGACGCGATCGACTGGCGCGCCTGGCGCGCCGCCGCGAGCGCCGCGTCCGCCGCCACCAGCTCGGGGCGCGAGCGCAAAGCCCCGGCCAGCGCTTCGGCCCGGGCCGTGGGCAGCGCCAACGCTTCCAGCGCGCCCAGCGAGTCGGTCAGCGCGAAGCGCGTGGCCGGGTCCAGTCCCAGCGACCGCGCCAGCGTGATCTCGGCCTGCTCCGCCTGGTTCTCCGCCACCTGCTGCAGTCCCACCGCCGTCACCAGCTGCGTCCGCGCCCGCGTCACGTCGATGCCCGTTCCCACCCCCGCCTTCACCTGAGTCTCTGCCAGGTCCACCAGCTCCCGCGCCAGCGCCACGTCCGAGCGCCGCGCCGCCACCTGCGCCTGTACCCGCGTCGCCTGCAGGTACGCCGCCGCCGCGCGCTGGGCCGAGCCCTCCGCCGTCACCTCCTGCTGGGCGCCGGTCGCCGTCAGCGCCGACCCCGCCGCCCGCACCCGCAGCAGGGCGGGCAGGTCCAGCAGCGCCTGGTGCACCTGGAAGCGCGTGTCGTAGGTGTCGAACGGGCCAATCAGGTCCGGGATGGTCACGCCCGGGAAGTCCAGGTTGATCCCCAGCGAGTTCTTGTTGAAGGAGCGGTTCAGCCAGCCCGCGCTGCCCGTCAGCGACGGCAGCAGCGCCGAGAACGCCTCCCGCCGCTGACCCCGCGCCTGCGTCACCTGCAGCCGCGACAGCTCTACCGCCGGAGCCGTGCCCGCCGCCCACCGGACCGCCTCCCCCAGCGACAGCGACACCACGGCACCGGGCGTCTCGCCCGGCGTCTGCGCCGGCAGCAGCGCGGGCACCAGGCCCGCCACCATCCCCCCCCCCACCAGCACCGCCACGACACTCGTTCGCATCAGTTCGCCTCTATCGAGCCGGCTCCGCGGCGATCCCGCGGAGGAAGATATCCACGTGTTGCTCCAGGAGAGCGTCCAGATCGACACCCACGGCGTCGCAGCTCTGCAGCGAGTGCAGGTGGATGAGCGCCCAGACCACGGGAGCCAGTGCCACGCGCGCGGCCATCGCCGTGTCCAGCTCCGCCCGGAACTCCCCCGACGCCACGCCCCGCTCCAGCACCCGCTGGAAAAGCCGCCGCCCTCGCTGCTGCACCTGCTCCGAGAAGAAGGCCGCTACCGACGGGAAGTTCACCGCCTCAGCCACGATCAGCTTGGGGATCCCGGACAGTGGCGGCACGCTCATGAAGTCCCACCAGGTGGCGATCAGCGTGCGGAAGAGCGCCACCGCGCTCGTCGACTCCTCCTCCAGCAGCTGCTCCCCCAGCGAGATCGACGGCAGGATCGTCTCCTCCACCGCCGCCCGGAAAAGCTCTTCCTTGCTGCGGTAGTAGAGGTACACCGTCCCCTTCGTCACCCCCGCCCGCCGCGCGATATCCTCCATCTTCGTCGCCGCGAAGCCGTGCTCCACGAACTGCTCCAGCGCCGCGTGCAGGATCTCGCCCGGACGCGCCTCGCGGCGACGTCGCCAGCGGCCGTGGCCATCCGCGTCCGCGGCACCCGTCGCCGCCGCGGACCGCAGCGCCGGCCCAACCGCCGGTCCCCCGGCCGCGACCGTGTCGCTCCCGTCCTCCAAAACACGAGCGGCGGCCCCCGGGCCGCCGCGCTCCGCCGCGTTCCTGCTCATGCACCCTACCGGTTCCCCCGTTACTAACCTACCGGTCAGTTAATTTCACACCGGCTGGTGGGTTGGCGCAAGGGGGGTAGCGGGAGCAGCTCGGGCCGGCGACTGACTGCGCCCGCCGAGCTCAATCCGCCAGGCGAGCGGGCGGCGCCCCGCGGTTGGCGGCTTGAGTGCGCTGGCCGACCCTAATCCGCCAGGCAAGCGGGCGGCGCCCCGCGGTTGGCGGCTTGAGTGCGCTGGCCGACCTCAATCCGCCACGCGAGAGGGTGGCGCCCGCGGTTGGCGGCTTGAGTGCGCTAGCCGACCTTCCGCCAGGCGCTTGACCATCACAACGGTCCTCCAGGGGTAGGGCATTTCTACTGCAACGTTACACACCGTCGGTCGGCCCCCTCTGGCCTCGCGCGCGGCGCGCGCATAGCTTTTCGGCCCGTGGACCTCCCTCCCGTGAACCGCCGCTTCAAGCTCACGCTGCACTACGATGGCGGGGCGTTTTTCGGCTGGCAGGTGCAGCCGGGCGCCCGCACGGTGCAGGGGGAGCTGGAGGCCGCCCTCTCGCGGCTGGCGGCGCGGCCGGTGGGCGTGCTGGGCGCGGGTCGGACCGACCGGGGGGTGCACGCCACCGGGCAGGTGGCGTCGGCGCTCATGCCGGGGAAGTGGTCGGCGGCGGAGGTGCGGCGGGCGTTGAACGCGATCCTGCCGGGGGACCTGTGGGTGGCGGCGGCGGAGAGCGTGCCGCTGGAGTTCCACGCCCGCTACGATGCGCAGGCTCGGGAGTACGAGTACCGGGTGGGGACGGCGGCGGAGTCGCGCTCGCCCTTCCTGCGGCCGTACTGCTGGGCGCTGGGCGGCCGGGGAGCCGGGTCGGGGGGCGAGGGGGGGCTGGAGCTGGACGGCGGCCTGCTCTCCGCGGGCGCGGCGCTGCTGGAGGGGCGGCACTCGTTCCGCGCCTTCGCCAAGGCGGGGCAGCCGGGGCGCGGCGAGGAGTGCACGGTGGACCTGGCGTGGTGGGAGGCGTGGGAGGCGGGCCCGCTGTTCCGGATCCGGGCCAACCGCTTCCTGCACCACATGGTGCGCTACCTGGTGGGCACGCTGGTGGAGGTGGCGCGGGGCCGGCGGCCGCTGGAAGACGTGGCGGGGCTGCTGGCGGGCGAGCCGGGGCTGGAGACGAGCGCGCCCGCCCCGGCGGAAGGTCTGTTCCTCACGCGGGTATACTATCCGGACACGACGACGCGGCGACACGACGACGCGACGACGGGGCGTCTCGGAACACCGGCGAACTTGGACGACGACAACGTCGCCTGAATCACATGGACAACCGCTCGGCGGCGGTGCAACCAATGGATGGAGGGCAGGCAGTCATGAAGATATTCCTCGACTCGGCGGAGCTGGCCGAGATCCGGCGTGCGGCGGACGCGGGGCTGATCGACGGGATCACGACGAACCCGTCGCTGCTGGCGAAGGCGGCGGGCAGCGGTGGCGACCCGCGGGAGATCCTGGCGGAGATCGCGCGCACGGTGCCGGGTCCGATCAGCGCCGAGGTGGTGGCGCTGGATGCGCAGGAGATGCTGCGCTCGGGGCGGGAGCTGGCGAAGATCGCCGACAACATCGTGATCAAGGTGCCGCTGACGGAGGATGGCCTGGTCGCCTGCCGGAAGTTCCGGGCGGAGGACATCCGGGTGAACGTCACCCTCTGCTTCTCGGCCACGCAGGCGCTGCTGGCGGCCAAGGCGGGGGCGAGCTTCATCTCGCCCTTCGTGGGCCGGCTGGACGACGTGGCCACGGACGGCATGGAGCTGATCGGCCAGATCGTGCAGATCTACGAGAACTACGATTTCGCCACGGAAGTGCTGGTGGCGTCGGTGCGGCACCCGGTGCACGTGGTGCAGGCGGCGATGATGGGGGCGGACGCGGCGACGATCCCGCCGAAGGTGCTCTGGCAGCTGCTGAAGCACCCGTTGACCGACAAGGGTATCGAGGGGTTCCTGGCCGATTGGGCCAAGCTGCCGCAGGAGCGGCGGGGGTTGTAGCGTGGCGTACAGGAGCTGGGTCATGCCGGCGCTGATCGTGACGGCGCTGGGCGCCGCGGCGGTGCTGCGGGGCGGTCGGGCGCCGGCGGGAGTGCGGCAGCAGCCGGCGGGCGCGGGACCGGTGGCGCCGGGAGCCATCGCGGACTTCGGCACCGTGGAGCGGCTGCAGGGGCCGATCGTGGCCGGCCGCAACACGGCCATCGTGCAGGCGGCGCGGCGGGTCGCGCCCGCCGTGGTGAGCGTGAACATCACGCGCCGGGAGCAGGTGCAGCCG
>JADGQX010000265.1 GCA_017881445.1 Gemmatimonadota bacterium
GAATGTCCGAGAACGACGGCCGGAGTATCTTCGATGCAGTGATTGCGCAGGAGCATGAGCTGGTGCTCGGCGCCCGGAACATGGAGGCGATCGCCAAGCCGAGCGCTCCGGGGAGGAAAGCCTGGCGCTGGTGCGTCATTCGGACACGCAGCTGCAGGAGGCGCAGCGCGAGAGCGACATGGCGCAGTCGCTGGCCGCGCGCGCCCTGGATCTGAGCGGGCAGGCGGGCGGCGCGGCCAGCGCCGCCGAGCGGCTGGGCGCGGACCTCGCCGGCCAGGCCGCCCGCGCCGGCCGCGCCGGCGACACGCTGACCGAGCTGGGCGAGGGCGCGCGCCGCTCTGCGGAATCGGCGCGGGGGCTCACCGAAACGGGCGACCGCATCGGCCTGTCCGTGCGCCACATCCAGGACCTGGCGCGCCGCACCAATTTCCTCGCGCTGAACGCGGCCATCTAGGCCGCCCGCGCGGGGGAAGAGGGGCGCGGTTTCGCGGTGGTGGCCGACGAGGTGCGCAGCCTGGCCAGCCAGTCGGGGGAGGCGGCGGTCGAGGTGGAGCGGGTCATCGGCGCCGCCCGGGAGGGCATCGAGCAGGTGCACACCAGCGCGAGCACTCTCGAGGCGAGCCTGGGCGGCGTCGGCGAGGTCACCGCCGAAAGCCGGGAAGCGCTGGCGTCGCTCGTACGTGGCATCGAGGAGCTGAACGAGAGCTTCGCCGAAGTCGCCCGGGAGGTGGAGGCCCACTCCGCCAGCCTCGAGACCCTGGCCACCAGTGCCCAGTCGCTGCAGCGGTCCGCCGTGGAGGGCCGGGAGCACGCTCAGCGGATCGCCGCCGCCGGCTCCGAGCAGATCGCCTCCACCCAGGAGCTGGCCGGCGCCAGCGAGCACCTGGCCGACCTGGCGGCCCGCCTGGACACGCTGACCGGCCGGTTCCGCACCAGCGCAGGGGACGACGCCGCCGAGCGCGGCACGCTCAGCCAGGTCGGGCGCCACAAGCTGGGCGCCACCCTGCGGGCCGCGGTCTCCGCCGAGTAGGCCGCGGGAAGGCAGGGCCGGAGGGAACGATTGGGGGCTCGGG
The DNA here is from genome assembly GCA_017881445.1 of Gemmatimonadota bacterium. Classification (GTDB taxonomy): domain Bacteria; phylum Gemmatimonadota; class Gemmatimonadetes; order Longimicrobiales; family RSA9; genus JADGQX01. Next base: position 1,074 of record JADGQX010000265.1, read on the forward strand.
AGGGTTGCTGAGAGGGGCGGTAGTCCCTACAATTCTCGGTTGCATCGGGTGCCATTTCGCCGCTCCTGGCGCCGGGCGGATCCCGCGGCCGGCGCGATGGCGGCTGACCGCGCCGGGCTGGGTCTGGCGAACCTTTTTGCTGGCTACGGTTTACGAGTAATCCGGCGGTCGCGATGCGGCCGACTTTCCACCGATACCTGGGAGACCGATCACATGCAGCTCAGGCGAATCGAACGGCGGCTCGCCCTTGTCGTCATGTTCGGCCTTGGCGCCGCCGGGCTCACGCTGGGCACCCCGGCGCAGGCGCAAGAGCCAGCGGCGCAGACGGGCAGCCGCATGCGCATCCTGGTCCCGAGCCTCGAGCACGCGAAAGGCGTCGACGACGCGTTCGGCAAGAACGTCGCGGAAGCCCTGCGCAGGCAGATCGACAAGCTTCCGACGCACGTGTCGGTCCCCAAGGACGAGCTGAAGGAAAGTCTCCGCAAGTTCAAGATCGACGAGAAGGACCTGGACTGCATCAAGAGCCGCCAGCTCGCGGTCCAGATCAGCGTGGAGCTGGTCATGTGCGGCTCGTACGAGCCCGCGACCGCCGGCTCGTTCAAGGTGACCTCCAGCTTCATCGGCGCCAAGACGGGCGAAACCTTCGACGTGCCCGCCGTCACGGCCGCGAAGCCCGAGGACGCCGCGAGCCAGATCTTCGGCGCCTTCGAGAAATACGTGACCCAGCTGCGCGCGCTGGCGATCTGCCAGCAGTACCTGGGCAGCCAGCAGTGGAAGAGCGCGCTGGACAACTGCAACGCTGCGCTGGCCGTGAACTCGCAGTCGGCGACCGCGCTCTATGGCCGGGCGCGCGCCCTGATGGAGATGGACTCGCTGGGGGCGGCGCTGGACGCGCTGCGCGGGGTGGTCAAGATCAACCCGATGCACTCCGAGGCGCTGCGGACGGCGGGCGTGGTGGCGGCCAAGATGGACAGCTCGGCGCTCTCCACGGAGTTCTTCCGCCAGTTCCTGGAGCTGAACCCGGGCGCGGCGAACGTGCGCATCAACCTGGCGGCGGACGCGACCAAGGCGGGCAACCCCGAGGGCGCGCTCAAGATGGTGGAGGAGGGATTCAAGGCGGATGCGGCCAACACGGACCTGCTGCTCTTCGCGGGCCACTGGGCGCTGGCGGCGTCGCAGAAGCTGGAGGCGGCGGCGCAGAAGGCGGGGAAGGACAAGCCGGCGAAGGCCGACTCCCTGGCCCTGGTCGCGCTCGGCTACTACGCCAAGCTGACCACACTCAAGGACACGGCCGCGGACCCGGTGGTCGTGCGCAACATGATCCTGATCATGACCGCCCACAAGCAGGCGGCGCAGGGCGTGGCGCTCGGCGCCAAGTACACGGCGATCCGGCACACGGACGCCGGCCTCTGGTCGGCCTACGCCGATGCTCTCGAGGCCGAGGGGCAGGTCCCCCGGGCGCTGGCGGCGCTGGACTCCGCCACCGCGTATGACACCAAGGGCGATTTCTCGACTTACGCCAAGCGCGGGCAGTGGCTGGCCGAGCGCGGCCAGCTCGGCGCGGCCAGGGCGTCGCTGCAGGAGGCGATCAAGCGCGGAAAGATCACGGGCGAGGATGCGGCCGGCCTGCTGATCGGCGTGGGACTTCGCGACCACCTGAGCAAGGACCCCGCCGGCGCCCTCGAGTACCTCGCCGCCGGACGCGAGTTCGCCACCAGCGCCGAGACCCGCGCCATGGCTGCCTACTGGACCGGCTACATCGTCTTCCAGCGCGGCAGCGCCGCGGCCAGCAAGGCCAAGACGCCGGAGGCGCGCGCCGGCGCCGTCGGGATCTTCCACGAGGCCCAGGGCTACTTCGACAACGCCGATGCCTACCTGGCCTCGCACGGCCAGGCCCGCGCGACCGTCGAGAAGTGGACCGCCTACATCAAGGAGTACACCAAGGCCGTCAAGGCCGGCGGCGGCACGGAGAAGGCGGCGAGCGGGGAGAAGCCGGACGCCACGAAGAGTCCGGCAGCCGCGAAGAAGAAGAAGAGCTGAGCGGCGGGCCGTTGATGTGAACCGGGGCGCCCCCAACTGGGAGCGCCCCGGTTCACATCAACGGCCGTGAGCGTGAGCGTTCACGTTCACGGGTGCGCGAGAGGCGAACGGCCGCAACCGCAACCGCAACCGTTCACGTGCTCGGGCCCGTTCGGGAGAAGGGCTCCGGCCGGCACGCTCGCCGGGATCAGACAGGGGCCATCACGGAGAGGGGGCGGGTGGCAATGGCGTAAGCGAAGCGGCGGGCGCGCAGCGGCTCGCCATCGGCGTTGACCCGGACCGGTCGCTCGCTCTCCACCACCAGCTCCGAGGCCCGCAGGTACAGCACGTCCGGGCTCTCCAGGTGCGTCCCCGCCCGCAAGTCGGGCATCAGCGCCAGGAAGTCCAGCCGCGACAACCCCGGCACCACGATCACCTCCAGACGGCCGTTCCCGTGGCGGGCGAGGGGAGTCAGCAGCGTGCCGCCCCCCGTCCGGCGGGCGTTCCCCACCGCGAACATCACGAACTCACCCTCGTGCAGCACCTTCCCGTCCGCGGTAAAGCGCGCCCGCCGCCGCTTGAACCCCAGGAACTGCCTGGCCCCCGTGAGCAGGTAGGCCAGTGGACCGAGCCTGCGCTTGGCGTCCTGGGAGGCCTCGCCCGTGGCCTCGGCCCCGAAGCCCCCCGTCGAGACGTTCACGAAGAAGCGACCATTCACTCGCGCCGCGTCCACCACCACCGGCCGGCCCCGCAGAGCGACCTCCACCGCCTCCTCCACCGACGTGGGGATGCCCAGCCCCCGGGCGAAATCGTTGGCCGTCCCCACCGGCACCACCCCCAGCCGCGGCTGCCAGCGGCAGCGCGCGATCCCGTTCACGACCTCGTTGACGGTGCCATCGCCGCCCGCAGCGATCACCAGGTCGTAGTGTCGCGTCGCGGCCGCCCGCGCCAGCCGGCGCGCGTCCCCGGTCTCGTAGGTCAGGCGCGGCCGCACGCGGTGCCCCGCGCGCCGCAGCTGCGTCACGGCCGCCCGTAGCTCATCCAGCCGCGGGTCCGTGCCGCGTGGTCGCACGATCAGCGCGATCTTGAGCGCCATCCTCCGTCCTGGCTTTCAGTTGCGCGGATGGGTCCCCGCCCGTTCCGCATCGGGCCAAAATCCCCGCGTCCAGCCGTGCAAATTTTTGGCCCGCAGCAACATGGGAAATCCGCGCAGAAACTCTTGACGCCATGTGGGGCCCGGGGTACCTTGGTGGCGAATGGTGGGGAGGAGTGGGGAGCTGTGGGGGCGCACGCCTGGCCCACCGAGACGGATGCAGGACGATTCCCGAGCCGGAGCACCGCCAGATGCAGGGAGCCCCGACCCCGACGAGGGGGCTCAAGTTTCTCGGAAGATACCTCTTCCAGATGGATGAGAAGGGGCGCGTTGCGCTTCCGGCGGCGTTCCGGCGGGGATCGGGGAATGGGGGTGGGGCGAGCGGAGGGGCTGGCGCGAAGGAAGGCTCGGATCAGCGTTTCGTGCTGATCCAGGCATACCCGCCGGCGCTGGCGCTCTACCCGGAGTCGGAGTGGGCGGGTGTGGAGGAGCGGTTGCGGGAGCTGGTGCAGCACCAGCCGGACGCCCGGATGTACGTGCTTTCGGTGATGTCCAACGCGGTGGAGCTGGCGCCGGACTCGCAGGGCCGGATCCTGATCCCGGCGCGGCTGAAGGAAGCGGCGGAGCTGGCCGGCCCGGTGCTGCTGGTGGGAGCGATCGACAAGGTCGAGATCTGGAACCCGGCGAAGTTCGAGATTGCGGTGACGGCGAAGTCCGAGGGCTTCGAGCGCTTCGCGCCGCAGATCTTCCGCTGATGAGCGACGAGGAGATCGCCGGGGCGGACTATCACATCGCGGTGATGCTGGGGGAGGTGCTGGAGTATCTGCAGCCCTCGGAGGGCGGTCTGTACTTCGACGGGACGGTGGGAGGTGGGGGGCACAGCGCGGCGATCCTCGAGGCGGGCCCTTCGGCGCGCCTGATCGGGGTGGACCAGGATCCGGAGGCCCTCGACGTGGCGCAGCGACGGCTGGCGGTGTTCGGGGATCGCGTGAAGCTGCTGCGGGCGAACTTCGCCGACGAGGCGGAGGCGGCGGCGAGCGGGTCCGAGCCGCTGGCGGGGGCGCTGCTGGACCTGGGCATTTCCTCCCGGCACATCGATTCGACGGAGCGGGGCTTTTCCTTCCGGTCCGGTGCATCCCTGGACATGCGAATGGGCGGCCCGACGTCGTCGCAGGCGACGGCGGCGGAGCTGCTGAACACGCTCTCCGAGGCGGAGCTGGCGGAGATCTTCTGGCGTTACGGCGAGGAGCGTCGCTCCCGGCGGCTGGCGGCGGAGGTGGTGCGCCGTCGTTCGGAGCGGCCGCTGGCGACCAGCGACGACCTCCTGGACGCCATGAATGCTTCGCTGGGCAAGCGCCTGGAAGTGCAGGACAAGGCCAGGATCTTCCAGGCGCTGCGGATCGCGGTGAACGGGGAGCTGGACGCGCTGGAGCGGGCGCTGCCGGCGCTGCGCGAGGCGCTCCGTCCCGCGGGCGTGCTGGTCGTTCTCTCCTACCACTCGCTGGAGGACCGGCTGGTGAAGGACGCGTTCCGGGAATGGAGCCGCGCCTGCATCTGCCCGCCGGAGCTGCCCATCTGCATCTGCCGGGGCGTGCCGCTGGGCACCACCCTGACGCGCAAGCCGGTCTCGGCCAGCCTGCAGGAGATCTCGAACAACCCCCGGGCACGCAGCGCGAAGCTGCGGGCGTGGCGGAAGGCGGCCTGATGGCGGCGCGGCGCGGGGCGCGCGGGGCGGGCGGCTCAGCCGGCGGCAGCGGCTCGTCGGGGCTGCTGCGGCTAGCG
>JADGQX010000266.1 GCA_017881445.1 Gemmatimonadota bacterium
CTCGCCCCCAACGTCGAGCTGCCGCTGCAGGCGGTGGTGACCCGCGAGCTGACGCTCTACGGCTCCTGCGTATCGAGGGGAGAGTATCCCGAATGCATCGAGCTGATGGCCAGCGGCGCGGTCGACGTCGCACCGCTGATCAGCCGCGTGGCGCCGCTGGACGAGGGGCCGGAGTGGTTCGCGCGGCTGCATCGCGGCGAAACCGGCCTGATGAAGGTCGTGCTGACGCCGGAAACGCCCGCGACCGTGGGAGCAGGGTCATGAGCCAGAATCCGTTCGACCTGACGGGCCGGATGGCCATCGTCACGGGCGCGAGCCGCGGCCTGGGCCAGTACTTCGGGCGCGCGCTGGCACGCGCCGGGGCGGACCTGGTCATCACCAGCCGTTCCATCGGGGCGCTGGATGCCTTTCGTGCGGAGATCGAGGGGCTGGGCCGCCGAGCCGTTCCGCTGGAGCTGGACGTGCGCGACGAGGCGAGCATCCGCCGCATGGCCGATGCGGCGGAGGAGGCTTGCGGCAGGATCGACATCCTGGTGAACAATGCCGGCTGCAACGTCCGCAAGCCCGCGCTGGACATCACGTGGGATGACTGGAACCTGGTGCTGGACACGAACCTGCGCGGGACCTTCTTCGTGGCGCAGGCGGTCGCCCGCGGGATGGTCGAACGGCATTACGGCCGGATCGTCAACATCGGCTCGGTGACGTCGGTCTTCGGCTTTGCGGGGCTGGCGCCCTACTGCGCCAGCCGAGGCGGCGTGAAGCAGCTGACCATGAGCCTGGCCGACGACTGGGGCGTGCACGGCATCACCGTCAATTGCCTGGCGCCGGGATGGTTCCGGACCGAGCAGAACAAGGTGCTGTACGAGAACAAGGAGTGGCTGGACTACCTCGTGGACCGCATTCCGCTCAAACGCCCGGGCCAGCCGACCGACCTGGAGGGCGCCGTCGTCTTCCTCGCCTCGGACGCGAGCGCCTACATCACCGGGCAGACGCTGCTGGTCGATGGCGGCATCTCGACCGGCGCGACGCGGGCGATGGTGCAGCGGGCCTGACCGCCGCAGCTCTCCCCGCTCGTGCCCTGAACGGCCGCACGAACCGGCCCGGCGCGCGCACACTCCGCCGCCGGCCGGGGCGCGCGCACCCGGCCGCTTGCCCCGGACCGGGCGGGGGGCTACCGTCGCAGGTAACGTCGTGCAAAGGAGATGAGACGACCGTGCTTCACACGAGCCGCGCCCAGATGTGTTGTTGTCCGATGCGCGCCCTCCCTGCAGGGAGAGGCGGGTGCGAGGATCGTGTGCGCGGTTGGCGCCGATACTGATCGGCCATCCACGCCCGACGTTCCGCCCCGGCCTTTCCAGGCCGGGGCTTTTTTGTATACACGCGGCGGGAGCAGCGCAACCAGGGTGGGCGGATGTCATTCGCAACAGCCATCGACCAGGTGTTCCGCACCACCAACGACCTGCAGCAGGACACGGAGGTGGAGGTCCGCATCGGCAACCACCGGATCACGGTGGATGCGCCGCCCATCCTGGAGGGCGCGGGCGCGGGTCCCAACCCGGTGGAGCTGGCGCTGGCGTCGCTGGGCTCGTGCCAGGCGATCGCCTATCGGGTCTGGGCCCATCTGCGCGGGGTCCAGCTCGACAAGGTCACCGTGGAGGTGGACGGGGATCTCGACCTGCGTGGGTTCTTCGGGGTCGAGGAGTCGGTCCGCCCCGGTTTCGGCGATGTACGGGTGCGGGTTCGACTGGAGGGGCCCGAAAGCGTCGTGGTCTACCGGGCGCTGCACGCGGACGTGGACCGCCACTGCCCGGTCCTGGACATCTTCAAGAATCCCGTCCCCGTCGCGGTGGAGGTGGAGATCGGCAGGGGAACAGGCCGGGAGACGTAGGTGGCATGAGGAGCGCGGGCCGGGACCTCCGCCAGCTCAGGTCCCGGCCGGCGCCCCCTCGGGCTCGGGCTGCACCAGGCGGTCGCCGCGGCCGCGCAAAGTGAGCATGACCAGGCCGGCCGCGAAGAGGCAGGCCGCAAGGAAGAGCGACGTCGTGATGAACCTGCCTCCGCTCCGGTCCTGCAGGTAGCCGGCGATGTACGGTCCCGCGAAGCCCCCGAGGTTGCCGAGGGCGTTGATCAGCCCCATGGCGCCACCGGCGAGAGCGACCGGCATCGCCCGGCTGGCCGATGCCCAGAAGGGGCCGTCGAGCGCGAGCGCTCCGGCCACGCCGATGCTGACGAGCACGATGGCGAGCGCCGGCACGCCCGTGCCGATGGAGACGGAGGCGACGAGGGCGATGGCCGCGGCGGTCACGGCGATGAACACCTGGCGACCGTAGCGCCCGCTGCGGTCGGCGGCCCTGCCGTTGAGCCACAGGCCCGCCATGGCGAAGAGGTAAGGGATGGCCGTGACCAGCCCGACCTGCCAGCTACGCCCGTGCGTGATGGTCTCGACCACGTGCGGCAGCCAGAGGTTAAGGCCGTAGAAGCCGACGTTGACGAGGAAGAACACGGCGGTCAGTCGCCAGACGAGCGCGTTGCGGAGGATGTCGCCGAAGCCACCCGCGGGCGGGTACGTCGCCCGCTCCGCCGCCAGCGACTGCTCGATGTAATCGCGCTCCTCGGGCGAGCACCACGATGCCTCGCGCGGGCGGTCGGCGACCATCAGCCACCAGAGCGGCGCCGCGATGACGAAGGGGAAGATGCCCTCGATGATGAAAAGCGTCCGCCACGACCCGAAGGTGAGGATCCACCCCGACAGCGGTGCCGTGATGATCGAGGCTATGGGCAGGTTCATGATCCAGTAGCCGTAAGCCCGGGCCCGCTCGCGCGCGGGGAACCAGTGGCTGATCAGGACCAGTATGGCCGGCCAGATGCCCGCTTCAGCGACGCCGAGCAGGAACCTCACGACGAGCAGCTGCTCGTACGTGCGCACGAACCCCGAGAGGGTGGCGAGCGTGCCCCAGACGACGATCATGATGCCGACGAACTTCTTCGCGCTCCAGTGCTCCGCCAGGTGGCCGCCCGGGATCTGCAGCGTCATGTAGCCGATGAAGAAGATGCCGCCGGCGAGCCCCTGCTGCGTCTTCGTCATGCCGAGGTCGTGGCCCATCCCGCTGAACGCGAACCCGATGTTGGTCCGGTCCATGAACGAGATGATGTAAACGATGATCGCGATCGGTATGAGCCGCGACCACCGCGTTCCGCCGACCGGCTGCGCCCGCTCGAGATCCATGTCAGCTCACCCGCTTGAAGTCGATGAAGCCGCGCTCCACGTCGGTGTGAACCAGCTGCACGCGCAGCCGCTGGCCGACGTCCACGCCCGCAAGTCCGCTCGACAGCCTGCCTTCGACCGGCGGCCGGAGGATGCGCACCCACGTCCCCTTCTCGGAGGCGCCGGTGACGAGGGCATCGAACTGCTCGCCGATCCGCGATTCCAGCAGCATGGCGGCGGCGGACTTTTCGACCTGCCGTTCGACCTTCTTGGCGGCGTCCTCCGCCTCGGTGCAATGCTTGGCCAGGTCCTCCAGCTCGGCATCGGCATAGGGCGAAGGAGCCGCCGCCAGCGCCGCTTTCAGCAAACGCTGCGTGATCAGGTCGGGGAAGCGGCGGTTGGGGGCGGTGGAGTGAGCATAGTCCTTTACCGCCAGACCGAAGTGACCGGGGGCGGCCCCGCCCGGACGCTGGACCACGTATTCCCCGGGGCCCAGCAGCTTGATGATGCTGAGCGACAGGTCCGGGAAGTGGTCCGGATCGGCGGCCCGGGCCGCGGTCAGGAACTGCGCCAGGGCCTTGGAGTCGGGCTCGGCGGGCAGCTTGGAGCCATGCTCGGCGGCCAGCTCGACGATGCGCTCCCAGCGCTTGGGCGTGCGCACCACGCGCCGCAGCGAGGGCGCGTTGCGCGCGGCCAGGTATCGTGCGGCCACGCCATTGGCCGCGATCATGAAGTCCGCGATCAGGTCCTTGGCCCGGTTCGACTGATCGACTTCCAGGTCCTTCAGCTCGTCGCCCTCGAACACCGGTCGCGCCTCGATGGTCTCCAGGTCGAGCGCACCGTGCGTGTGTCGGAGGCCTTTGAGCGCCTGCGCGACGCGGTCCTGCAGCCGCAGGTTGTCCTCCAGCCCGGCGACGGCGCCGATCGCCGGCGGCATGGGCCCAGCGCCCTCCAGCCAGCGGGCGACGCTGTTGTAGGCCAGTTTGGCGCGGTTGCGCACCGTCGCCCGGTAGACGTCCGACCCCTGCAGCGATCCATCGGCGGCGATCACCATCTCGACCACCACGGCCAGGCGGTCGGCGTCGTCGTTGAGCGAAGTGAGGTCCGTGGAGAGCCGCTCGGGCAGCATGGAGAAGATCTCGGCGGCGGTGTAGACCGAGGTGGTGTTCTGGCGCGCATGATCGTCGAGCGCCGACCCCTTCTTCACCAGCGCGTCCACGTCGGCAACGGCGACCAGCGCCTTCACCGCTCCGCCGGGAAGGGCCTCGGCAACCGTGAGCTGATCCAGGTCGCGGGAATCATCGTTGTCGATGGAGCACCAGAGGAGGTCGCGCAGGTCGCGCGTCGCCGCGTCCGCTCGCGTCGCCGCCCCCTGGACGGCATCGAGCTCGGCCAGCGCCGGGGGCGGGAAATCCGGAGCCAGTCCTCTCTCCAGCATGACCCGGTGGGCGATTCGCTGCAGGATGGCGCGGTGCTGTCCCTCGTCGGCCTTCGTCATCGTGGCACCTTTCCTCACTTCACCGGGAATGCATAGATCCCCACGCTGATCGGGGGGATGCTCAAGGGAGCGGAACCCTCGGCCGGATGCTGCTCCACCTGCACCTGGGGCGGGCGTCCCACCAGGATCGTGGCATCGAGGCTGGCCGGGGCCATGCGCCAGACGCTGCCCGCGCCCGCGAGCGCGACTCCACGGACGTCCAACCGGAGCTGCTGCGCGGCTTCCGTCGGATTGACCACGGCGACGGTCAGCGTCCTCCCATCCGCGCTCAGGGCGGCGGCGACGTCCAGGGGGTAGGTGTCGCTGCCGGCGTTGACCCGGGGCTGGTCGGCACCGGGCGGGTACTTCGGCGCCGGCTGTGGCGAAGCGCCGGAAACGGCCAGCGGCACCGTGCCGAAGTGGTCGCGGTAGAGCTGGAACATGAGGCCGGTCGGGTTCAGGGTGGCCTCGGTGCGGCTGGCGCTGAGGGTCGAGCCGGCGAAGGTGAACCCGCCCATGGCGTAGACGTCGGTGTGGCGGAACATCTCGTTCAGCGCCCAGGCGTAGGCCAGCACCGGCTTGTACGAGGCCGGGCTCACGCCGGAGTAGGCCCACTCGTCCAGGCTGACCGGCACGGGCTTCCGGCGCAGCGCCGGGATGCGCTCCAGGTAGGCCTGGTAGTGCTCGTACTTGGCGCGCACCATGTTCGCGGCGCGCCGCGCCCAGTCCGCCAGCGGCTCGCCCGGGTCGTTCGGGACCTGATCGCCCTTCTGCAGGTCGAAGTGGGTGGCGGCGTAGACGTAGTAGTGCTCGCTGAGCAGGTCGATGTCGTCCAGGTCCCGCGCCAGCAGCGCCCCGCTCCAGTCGGCGGGCCCGCCGTATTCCGCCACCACCTTGCCCGTGAGCTTCCTGGCCTGCTTCGACCCCGTCATGGCATCGGGCATGGCGCCCGCCGCGATCAGCTCGATCGAGGGGTCCACCCGCCTCATGGCGCGGGCGAACAGCCTGTGCTTGACGATGAACTGGTCGAGCGGCATGTAGCCGAACTGCCACTCGCCCCACATCTCGTTGCCGACCCCCCAGAACTTCACGCCGTACGGTTGCGGGTGCCCGTTGGCGGCGCGCAGACGGCCCATGGGCGTCGCGGTGGCGCCGTTGGCGTATTCCACCTCCTGCGCGGCGGACCAGGCGTCGCCCAGGCCGGCGTTCACCGTGATGTAGGGCGCCACCCC
>JADGQX010000267.1 GCA_017881445.1 Gemmatimonadota bacterium
GGTCGGGCGAGCGGCGGCAGGCACCGCCGGGAATCTCGTCCCCCGGACCACCTGGTCGGTGGAGAGCCGGGCCAGGACGTCGTCCTGGGCCACGATCACGGCGCCGGTCGCGGCCAGGGCCGCGTTGCCGCCGGCGTGGTCCTCGTGCCAGTGTGTGTCCAGCACGAAGCGCACGGGGCGCGGCGTCAGCGTCCGGATGGCCGCGGCCAGGCGAGGCGCGGTGCGGGCGTAGCCGGCGTCCACGAGGAGCGCGCCACTGTCGCCCACGGCCAGGGCCATGTTGCCGCCCTCGCCCGTCAGCATCCAGATGCCCGCGGCGACGGGCACCACGCCGACCTGGCCACTGTCCTTCTTCTGCGCCTGGCCGGCACAGGAGCCCGCCAGCAGGGCGCCCAGGGTGAGTTCCAGCCAGCGACGGGAGCGGCGAAGCGTAGGCACCTCTGCGATGGCGGCGGGGCGGCGGGGCGGCGGGGCGGCGGGGCGGCGGGGCGGAGTCGCGGGCGCACCCCGGACCATGCCGCGCCTGCCCGCCGCCTGGAGTGTGTCGTGCGGCTGGAGCCGGGTCAATGGGTCGTCGCGAGCCTCCGGCCTCCCGGCCGACCAGGCCACCTCAGCGCCCCAGCCAGTAGCTGATCTTGAGGAGGAACACATTCTGGGGGTGCGTCGCGAAGAGTGCCGCGCGGTCGCGGCCGAAGTCGAAGTCACCGAGCGCCGCGACGTCGGTGCGCGTCTGCGTCCAGACCAGGTAGGCCGTGGAGCCCGGCCGCCACTCCCAGCGCAGCACCCCCGTCCCGCGTAGCGAGCGAAAGTTGAAGTCGGGGTTGCCGATCGTGAACGGCACCGCCGGACCCGCGCCATCGGGGTCGATGCGGTAGCCGCCGGGCGCCGGCGCGATGGTGCCGACGTCGCGGCCGTACACGAGCTTCTGCTCCACGCGCGGCCGGGCGAACTCCTGGAAATCGTAGTAGTGGCCGCTGGCCAGGAGCGGCTGCGCGTAGAGCTGGAGCGAGAGCGACGGCGTGAAGGTCACGTCGGCGCGCGTCGTCATCGACACCGTGGTCTGGTCGATGTGCGAGAAGACGTAGCGGCGGCCGAAGAAGGCGACGTCGGTCGGGTCCGTGACCGTCGTCACGTACTGGTCCGTGGTCCGGCTGCGCTCCCAGCCCGGGCCGGCGGTCAGCGAGACGTTCGGCGCGGGCTTGAAGGTGAGCGTCGGACTGAAGGAGACGTCGTAGCCGCCCTCGTCGTCCCGGACGTAGGTGACGCTCGCCTCGGCCACCACCGGCTCGCGGGAGTCCGTGGAGAGCTGCGGCCCGATGACGCGCACGCCGGGCCGCCGCACGACCGGGCCGCCGCGGGTGAGCCGATCGTCGAGGTACGACGGGGCGTCTTCGACGACCACAGTCGCCTGCCAGTAGTTGGGGAGCTGCGCCTGGGCGAAGCCGGTGACGTCACCCTGGTTGCGGTCGCCGTCGTAGTTCCACTTCTGCTCCGCGCCGGCTATGACCGTGAGCGCGCGGTACCACGCCGTCGGCCGCGTCCATTGCCGCCCGAAGGTCCCGTTCAGCCAGCGCCAGTCCACCTGCCGGATGAAGCCCAGGTCGCCGGCCTCGAAGCCGGGACTGAACGAGGCGGCGTTCAGGTCCCAGAGCCAGTCGCCGGCGGGCTTCGCCAGCCGGCTGATGAAGCCGTAGCCGGCCAACGCCGTGGCCGCCGGGTCGTACGCGTTCGTGAAGAGGCCGTTGGAGGCCGGGGCGCGATCGGGACGCTGGAGGTAGCGGGCGCTGGAGCGCTGGAGCAGCCCGATGGCCGCCGTGTCCCCTCCCGCGTGCGAGCCGGACAGCGCCAGGTAGAGCGAGTACGTCCGCTTCCCCCACCAGAACTGGGCGTCGACGCCCGCCGTCTCCGCATCGCGGTCCAGAAGCCGGGCCAGCCCCGGATCGGTCAGGTCGCGCCAGCTCGAGGTGGCGATCCCCCCGATCACCATGTCGCCACCGCGGTACTCCTTGTTGACCCGCGCCACGAACGCGTTCGCGAGGGGCTCCACCGGCTGCCCCAGGCGACGTCCGGCGGTGGTCACGATCTCCGCGGTCTGCCGACCCGTGACCGCGTCCAGGATGCCGATCGAAGTGCCGTGCTCCGTCCGCCCCGTCAGCTTGGCCGCGCCCAGGATCGTGCCGTTGTCGGGGACCTGCGCGAACTCGCCCGCCGCGTACGCCAGCTCCGCTCCTTGCGGCGCCCGCCCGATCCGGCGCGAGTAGAACAGGTCCATCCCGAGCCCGCAATTGATGTTGCAGCCAGGCGTCCCGAAGCTGAACAGGTTCGAGCCCTCGACGAAGAACGGGCGCTTCTCCTGGAAGTAGGTCTCGTACGCCGTGAGATTCACCACCGCCGGATCCACCTCGACCTGGCCGAAGTCGGGGTTCACCGTGGCGGTCAACGCCAGGCTCGAGCTGACGTCGTAGCGCGCGTCGAGGCCGGCCCGCACGCCCAGCTGATGCGGCCTGGACAGCGGATCGCCCGGGACGCCCGAACCCACCGGCCGCGATTGCCCCACGGCGTACGGCATCAGCTCGCCGTGCGCCGGGCGATGGGCCAGCCGCAGCCCCTCCAGCACCCCGAAAAACGCGGGGCCGCCATACGCGCTCCTGGAGAAGAACGACCAGAGGTCGGTCTCGTGCGTCCGCTGCGTCAGGCGCGTCAGCTCCAGCCCCCAGACCTGGTGCGCATCCCGCGAGAAGTGGAGCTGCGAGAAGGGGATCCGCAGTTCCGCCGTCCAGCCCAGCGAATCCACCCGCGCCGCCGCCGCCCACACCGGGTCCCACGACGCGTCCCCGTCCAGCGCATCGCCGCGCACGCCGGCCGGGTTGACCGTGAACGTGACGCGGTGCAGCCGGTCGTGGAAAGTGTCCAGGTCGACGGTCAGCAGATCGCTGCTCGCGTCCTGGTCACGCCGCGCTAACCGGCTGGTGACCCGACGCGAGTCGTACATGCGCGCGCCGACGTAGAGCGCGTCGTCGTCGTAGAGGAAGCGCACCTCCGTCCCCAGCGCCGGCGGTTTCCCCTCATCCGGCTGCTGCTGGATGAAGCCGCCGGCCACCGGGGCGGCGGACCAGGCCACCTCATCCAGTCGGCCATCGAGCTGGATCGGGCCGGTGAGCCGCGCTGCGACCGCAACCCTGGCTGACTGCGCCGCGCCGGCTGCCGCCGCGCCCGCCTGCGCCAGCGCGGGCCCGGCGGCCGAGGCGAGGAGGAGGGGAACGAGGGCGTGGATTCGCTGCATACGCGAGGTCCTGGGCGCAGGGTGGCGGTTGCCTCGATCCGTACGTCACGGGCCCCGCAGAGGTTTCCAAGGCCGACCCCGCCGCGCCGCAGACGGTCCCGGGAGGCCCTGATGCAATGGCTTCCGCCGGCGGGCCGTGTTATTTCTGGTGCGCCGGCGGCGCAGCCGCGGCCGGCGAAGACGCGACGCCGCGTCGTGCGGCGCCGCCCCCCCGGCGGAGGTGCTCGGTCGTGCGCCGCCGGGTTCCGGGGAGACGAGCCACGGCCCCAGAGCGACGGCATCATGTACACACTGCTGCTATGCTGCTGCCTCAGCTGTCCGGGAACTTCCCAGCCCACGATCCAGGCCGACACACCGGCAACGCCCGCGCAGAAGGCGGTGCCGGCCAGAGCGCGATCGGACACACTCCCGCGCTTCGACCTCATGGGCATCGTCGTGACGGTGGCCCGCACGGGCATCCCGCTGCGGGAGAACCCGGCGGCGACGACCGTGGTGGGCGGGGCCGACCTGCGGACGATGCCGCGGGCGCTGGCCGTGGACGAGGCGGTGCGGCTGGTCCCGGGCGTGAAGGTGGACAACCAGGCGGACGGCGAGCGGGTCCACATGTCCATCCGGGGACAGGGGATCCTGTCCGAGCGGGGGCTGCGCGGGATCAAGGTGCTGCAGGACGGGATCCCGCTGAACGACCCCACGGGCTTCGCCCCCGACCTCTACGACGTGGACTGGAGCAACATCGACCGCATCGAGGTGCTGCGCGGGCCGGGCGCCGCGCTCTACGGCGGCGGCTCGACGGCGGGCGTGCTGAACCTCATGACCACGCCCGCGGGCGCTGGCCCGTCCATGGCGGCGGAGGCTCGTACGGGCTCGCACGGATTCCAGAAGTACGGCCTGCGCAGCTCCGGGCGCGTGGGCGGCGCCGGCTACCAGCTGTCCTTCGGCCGCGCGCTGGGCGACGGCTACCGGGAGCACACGGCCTTCACCGCCACGAACCTGTACGCCAAGGGCGACGTGCGACCCTCGGAGCGGCTGCAGCTGACGCCCGTCGTCGCCTGGACCGGGTTCTTCAACGAGAACGCCGAAGGGCTGAACCTGGCCTGGCTAGCCGAGGATCGCCGGCAGGCCAACCCGGACGCCGTCGTCTACAACGAATTCCAGCGCACGAAGCGGTTCACGGCTGGGCTGAGCGGTCGCTACGCGGCGGGCGACGCCACCGCCGTGGACTTCAACGCCTACCTCCACGACACCCGCTACCTCGAGCCCGTACCGTCGTCGGTGCAGCACCGGTCGCTGGTGGGCCCGGGCGCCACGTTGCAGCTGACGCATCGCCTGGGGACGGGCGGCGTCGCCCACACGCTGGGCGCGGGCACGGACGTGCAATGGCAGGCGATCGACGAATACCGGCGCGCGAACCTGGGCCTGGCCAGGGAGGGAGCCGCGCGCCTGTCGGACGAGACGATCCGGCAGGCCGGGCTGGGCGTCTTCCTGCTCGACCGCCTGGACCTGGGCGGCGGCTGGGGCGGCATGGTCAACGTGCGCTACGATCGCATCACCAACCGGCTCACGGACCACCTGCGCAGCGGCGGCGTGGACCTGTCGGGCGCCGCCGACTTCGACCGGGCGACGGCGCGCCTGGGGCTGACGTACAGCCGCAGCCCCCGGCTCAGCCTCTACGCCAACTGGGGACAGGGATTCCTGCCGCCGGCCACCGAGGAGCTGGGCAACAACCCGGCGGCGCCGGGCGGCTTCAACGGGGCACTGACGGCGGCGCTTTCGCGGGGCGAGGAGCTGGGGGCACGCGCGGCGATCGGTCGCAGCCTGGCGTTCGACCTGGCGCTCTTCCACCTGGAGACGCGCGGGGACTTCGACCGCTATCGAATCGCGGCCCGGCCGCTGGAGACGTTCTACCGCAACGGCGGCAACAGCCGCCGCCTGGGAGCGGAGCTGTTCGCGCGCTGGCAACCCCTGGCGCCCGTGACGGTGGAGGGCGCCTACACCGGGTCGCGCTTCCTCTACCGCTCGTCCACCAGCGCCTACGGCGACATCACGGGGAAGTGGCTGCCCAACAGCCCGGCGCACCAGCTCATGACCAACCTGACGCTGGATGTGCGGCCGGGGCTGAGCCTGGGGGCGGGGAGCGACAGCTACAGCCGCTGGTACGTAGACGCGAGCAACCTCACCTCGGTCAACGGCTACACGCTCTGGAACGCCCGCGCCACCTGGCGCATCCCGCTCCCCGGCCTCGATTGCGAGCTGTCCGTACAGGGACGCAACCTCACGGGGGTGCGCTACATCGCCTTCACGGAGCCGGACCCCGACGGCAACTCCTACCAGCCGGGCCCCGAGCGGGAGCTGTTCACGGGGCTGCGCCTGATCCTGCCCTGAGCCCGGTCGCCCCGACGACGGGGCGGCGGGCGGCGGGTGGCGGGCGGCGGGCGGCGGGCGGCGGGCGCAGAAAGCGCCGCGGAGGTGTGCGCCTCCGCGGCGCTCGGGACGCTGTGACGCCAGGACGGCGGCCCGGCGGTCCGGCGGGCCGGCGGTCCGGGCAAGGCGCCGCCCAGCCGGGCGGGCGCACGGCGGCGGGCCGACCGGACCGAGCGCCCGCGCCCG
>JADGQX010000010.1 GCA_017881445.1 Gemmatimonadota bacterium
CATCGTGGCGCTACGGCGTCCACACCGGGCACCGGTCCCAGGGCAACGCGAATGAAAGGGGCGAGGCCGCTGCGCGGCCCCGCCCCTCCCGACCGCGGGACCCTGGGGTCCCGCGGTGGCTCTACGAACTCGAACTACTTGCCGTGGCCCTGCAGAACGTTGGTGAGCACCACTCCGGGCGTCGACGTCAGCTTGTACTGCGTCTTGAGCGCCTGGATGCTCGTGGTGAGCAACGCCTCGGTCAGGAACGGGTTGTGTGCGGCGGCGCCGGGCTTGGTGGCGATGCCCACGTTGAAGGTCGCGCCTTCGCCCGCGGTGATAAGGTTGTCGTTCGTCTTGAACTCGGTCTTGGGGACCAGGGCGATCAGCCGGTTCGCCTCGGCAACGAGCGTGTTGAGGCGCAGCTCGGCGGTGGCGTAGGCACTGCGGGCCGCGGCCTCGCTGCCGTGGCAGCCGCTGACCGTGCACGACTTGAAGGAGCGCAGGTCGTCGGTGCAGGCGCCGCCCACGAACTGGCCCTTCGAGTCGACACACGGCGTAGCCTGGAAGGTGTGGCCGACGTTCAGGTAGCCCTTGGTGTCCTGGGCGAAGTTGGTCTTGGACATGTGGCAGGTGACGCACATGTCCCCCGTGGCGTGCGTCCCCTTGAGGTCACCGTACTTGAAGGTGGCGTTCGGCGGAATCCAGCCGGCCTGACCCAGAAGGGTCGGGCCCTCGGGCGCATGCGGCCCACTGGAGCTGGTCATGTCCGGAACCGAGCGCCGCATGTGGCACTTCATGCACAGGTTCGTGAGCGTGTCCGACGTCGTCACCGCGTAGCGCGTCTGCGCCGCGAACTTGTCCGAGTGCGCATCGTGGCAGACGGCGCACGTGATGGCCACGTGCTGCGCGGGGGCGTCGGTCTTCCCCTTGTAGTTCGCCGTCACGCCCCAGGCCGCCAGGGCGCCCTGACCGGTGTGGCAGTTGATGCAGGTGGCCGTGCTGCCGATGGCATGCGACTGCACGGTCCCGTGCAGCGAGGCGCGCCATTCCTCGGCGAAGCCATCGTGCGTGCCGCTGTGGCAGCCGCTGCAGCCGGCAGTCCCCAGCTTGCCCGTATCCGCGGCGATCGACGCCAGCGGAGCGGTGGAGCCGTCGGGCTTCTGCGCATGGTCCAGCCCCGCGCCATGACAGGCCTCGCACTGCACATCCATGTAGCGCAGGTCCTGCGTGCCGCCATAGCCCACGTTGGCGGTGGTGGCCGCGTTGCCCAGCTGGCCGGTCGTGTGACAGGCCTCGCAGGTGGCTGCCGCATGGGCGTTCGCCTTCAGGTCGGCCCACGCGTGCGAGTGCGCGGTCTGCTTCCAGCCGGCCTGGTGCGCGACGTGGCAGTTGCCGCACGCCGTCTGCTTGTTCGCCGTGGTCGTGTCCGTGTAGCCGATGAAGCCGGCCGCGGCCGCCGCAGGCTGCTCGAAGAACGGCCGCTCCACAAACACCTTCTTCTCGTCCACACACCCGGCCACTGCGAACAGCAGCACGGCGGCGGCGGACGCACCGAATACGCTTCTGGTGATCGGTCTCATTTTGATCGTCCGTTAGAAGCCAAGGGTGTAGCCGGGAATCAACATTGCCGCCATCAGCAATGCGAAGATCAGGATGGCCGCGTAGGCCACGCCCGGCTGTCGTTCGCCATCTGAATGCACCATCGCCGCTACTCTCCTCCGTGCTCGTAGTGGCATTCTGCGCCGCCGGCCCCATCGCCGGGAGGGCGTATTGTCCCTCGTCCTGGGGTCAGGCCCGGACCATCTGTCTCGGGATTGCCGGGTCCGCGGGACCGGCCTGACGACCGTTTGCAACAAAGCCGGTGTGCCGGCACGCCTTCCTGACTCGCTTGGGGCGCTTCTGCCCCTTTCGTGCGGCGTATACGGGGCAATGGGTGCGCCACATTTATCATTGACATGCGCTTATTTGAACAATCGTTCTTTCTCTTTGTGGCGAAGGGAGTTACGCGAGGGTCGCCCGAAATCGCGGAAAAGGGGGCCAACGATGGCCGGGGCAAGATGGGACGCGGCGAGCAGCCGCCCGGCGTTTTTGCGACAGCGCCTGGGCTGGTTGGGCCGGTTTGCACCGGCGGCCGAAAGTTCTGGGCGAGTTGGCGCGTGCGGGAGAGAATGAGGGGTAACGTATTGGCGCGCATAGCTGATCTGCCTGCCTGGCCGCGGGAAGGCGGGAGAAGGGCAAAGTGGGTGCGGGCGGGTGTTGGGGGCATGGGACGATGTGGCGACAAAATGGCACGCGCGAGAGAGGAGTGGCAGATCAGGCGAGGGCGAGGGCAGAGGGCAACGGCTTGGGCGAGGACGGATACGAAGCGGGCCCCCGCCGAGTGGACGGGGGCCCGAGAAGGGACGGGAGACGCCCGAAGGCTACTTCTGGTCCCTGACGAGGGAGCGGTACATCTCTTCGGGGCGGTGACCCTTGGTGGGGGGTCGGTACTCGTTGGAGTGCTTGACCATGAGGCTGCTGGCGTCGAAGACGCCGTTCTTCTGCATCTTGCCCTCGACGACGACGCCCATTCCCTCGCGGAACATCTGAGGAGGGGCCTTCTGGGCGTGGACTTCGACGACGTTCTTGCCATCGGTCATGCGAAAGCGGAGGTCGAGGGCGGCGGCATTCCAGGTAACGCTGCCGGGGACGACCTGTCCGCCGAGGCGAACCGGGGCGCCGATGGCACTGGCACCCTTGGCCTCCAGCTCCGTGGGCGTGAGGAAGTAGACGAGGTTGTTACCGATCCCGCCGTAGACGAGGTAGCCGAAGCCACCGAGCAGGATGATCAGGCCGGCCAGGAGGCCGAGCTTCTTGCTGCCCTTCACAGCTCCACCTCCTTGCGGACGAGCTCGCGGGCTTCGCGGCGGCGGGCGCCGAGGAAAAGCCGGTAGCCGATGATCGCGGACCAGACGACGCCGTAGGCGGCGGCAATATAGAGCCAGTTCTCAGGCATGGACATTCTCCGCATTGGGCGCGAGTGCCCGTTCCTCGATGCGGGCCTCGACGTCACGAACGACGCGGGCAACGCGGTAGCGTGAGATCACGAAATAGGCGAAGACGAAGAGGAAGGCGATGATGTTCATGCGAAAGCCGCGGACGTACGCCGGATCGATGGTGCCCGGCGTTGACTGCATCTGGTGGATTGTGCGCCACCACTTGACGGACATGTAAACGATGCCGGAGTTGATGAACCCCAGGCCGGCGATGGCGGCGCTCCAGCGGGCGCGGCGAATCTCGTCCTCCGTGAAGGCACGGAGCACGAGGTATCCGACGTACATGAGGAAGAGGACGGCCATGCTGGTGAGGCGCGCGTCCCAGGTCCACCAGACGTTCCAGGTGGGCCGCGCCCAGATGCTGCCGGTGACCAGGGTTGCGGCAGCGAAGACGGCGCCGACCTGGGCAGCGGAAGCGGCCAGGAGGTCGTACCTCAGGTCGCGCTTGACCAGATAGAGGATGCCGAACACGAAGATCACGGCATAGCCGATGAGGCTCATGAAGGCCGAGGGCACGTGGACATACATGATCTTCTGCAGATCGCCCATGTCGCGGTCCGGCGGCGAAGTGAGCACACCGAGGACCTGGCTGAGGAGGAGAAAGGCCAGCGCGCCCCAGCCAAAGAGGGTGAGCCAGCGCGGAGTGAGCGGGTAATCCCGCTCGATACTCGCGTTCATGGTTCGGTTACTCCTCGATCACGTACTCGAAGGCGAAGAACGTAGCCACAAGGAATATCACGTCGAAGACGACCAGGAGCCGGACCCACGACGAGGCGTCCCCCATCAAATTGCCGACGAGGAGCGACTTGGTTGCCTCGACGGCGGAGAGGAGAAGCGGCACGAGCATGGGGAACAGGAGGAGAGGGAGCAGGACCTCCCGTGCGCGGACGCGGCTGGCCATGGCCGCATAGAACGTCCCCAGGGTGACGAATCCAATGGTGCCGAGGAGCAGCACGCCGAAGAAGCCGCCGCCGGAGAGCAGGGGGAGGTCATACAGGATGGCAGCCACCGGAACCAGGATCACCTCGATGAGAACGAGGAACGCCAGGTTGGCGATGAGCTTGCCGACGAAGAGGGCGCGGCGGTCGCCGGGGTAGAGGAGGAGCGCCTCCAGGGCGCCGCCCTCGAGCTCCATCTCGTAGGACCGATTGAACGAGAGCACGCCGCCGAAGAGAACCGTGAGCCAGAGGACGCCGGCGGCGGCTTCGCGCAGCGCCTGCTGGTCGGGGCCCAGGGCGAAGCCGAACAGGAGAAGGATCAGAGCGGTGAAGAAGAGGACCGCGTTGAAGTTGGCCTTGGTGCGACGCTCGGCGGTCAGGTCCTTCCACGCGATGGCGCGGGCGCGGGCGAACTCCGAGGAGAGACTCATCGGAGCCCACCTTCCACGGTGCGCAGGTCCCGGAGCGGCGAGGCCTCGTCGTCCTCGCCGTCAGCCACGGGCGGGGGGCCATCCACGGCGACGCCATCCACGATGCGAATCACGCGGGTGACGACGGGCAGGGCGCGGGCGAGGTCATGAGTGGAGATGAGAGCGGCACCGCCGGCGCGGACGGTCTCGCGCACGAAATCGTTGACCAGATCGACGCCATCGGCGTCGAAGGCGGCATAAGGCTCGTCCAGCAGAAGGAGCTGGGGCGGCCGCATAAGGAGGCGGGCGAGGCCGAGCCGGCGCCGCATGCCCGCGGAGAAGTTGCGAACTCGCTCGTTTTCCTCGTGGCCGAGGCGAACGGTGACGAGGGCCTGGCGAATCTGGTCGCGATCCGCGACGCGGCCGGCCATGCGCAGCGCGAAGCGGAGGTTCTCCATGGCGGTCAGGTCCTCGTAGAGCCCCGCGGCGTGGCCGAGGACGCCGACGAGCTCGCGGACGCCGGCGCCGTCGTTCAGGAGATCGTGACCGTAGATGCGGCCGGTGCCGCGGGTGGCCGAAAGGGCGGTGGAGATGATGCGCAGCAGGGTGGTCTTGCCGCTGCCGTTGCGGCCCATGAGGCCGACGGCCTCTCCCGGCTGGACGCGGATCGAGATGCCCCGCAGCACCCAACGGCGGGCGAAGCGGCGGGCGATGCCCTGCAGCTCGACCGCCGGCACGGCGGGCGCCTGGTCCAGACCACGCGCGAGGGAGAGATCGACCACCGGAGCTCCACTAGGATGAACCGACACGGTGACACCATCAGGCCGGCGGCGGCGACGGCCGCCGCCGGCTCCTTCCCTGCTAGACCGTCTTGACGGCGGCCACCAGCTTGGTGAGCGATGCCTTGGCGTCGCCGAAGAGCATGCGGGTGTTGTCGCGGTAGAACAGCTCGTTGTCGATACCGGCAAAGCCCGGGTTCATGCTGCGCTTCAGGACGACCACGTTGCGCGAATGATCGACGTCGAGGATCGGCATCCCGTAGATCGGGCTGCTCGTATCGCTGCGCGCGGCCGGATTGACCACGTCGTTGGCGCCGATGACGAGGGCAACGTCCGTGTTGTCGAACTCGCCGTTGATCTGCTCCATCTCGGCCAGCTGGTCATAGGGCACATTGGCCTCGGCCAGTAGCACGTTCATGTGGCCGGGCATGCGGCCGGCGACAGGATGAATCGCGTACTTGACGCTGACGCCGTGCTTCTCCAGCTCGTCGGCCAACTCGCGAACGGTGTGCTGGGCCTGTGCGACGGCCAGACCGTACCCCGGAACGATGACGACGTTGCGGGCGAACGCCAGCGCGACGCCGACGTCCTCGGCCGAAGCCTCCTTCACGATCCTGACGACACCCGCGCCCTTGCCGTTGCCACCGGTCTGCAGGGCTCCGAAACCGCTGAAGAGCACGTTGCTGATGGGCCGGTTCATGGCCTTGCTCATGAGCAGCGTCAGCAGCGTCCCGCTGGCGCCGACCAGGGCACCCGCGACCACCAGGATCTGGTTGTGGACGACGAAGCCCGTGAGTGCTGCGGCGACACCGGTGCAGGAGTTGAGGATCGAGATGACCACCGGCATGTCGGCGCCGCCGATGGGCAGGACGCCCGTGACGCCGAGGAGCAGCGCGATCCCGAGAACTGCCCAGAGCGCCGGGACGGAGCCACCGACGAGGACGATACCCCCGACGGCAAGCGAGCCCAGCAGCAGGGCCGCGTTGAACCAGCTCTGGCCGCCGAAGCGCAGCGGCCGGTCGGTGATGAGCTCCTGCAGCTTGAGGAAGGCGACGATGCTGCCGCTGAAGGAGATCGCGCCAATGATCGTGCCCAGCACGATGGAGACGACCTGGCCGGCACCGCCGGCATCGCCGGTCTCGCCGATCGCCCGGGTGAACTCCGCGATGGAAACCAGTGCCGCGGTGGCGCCGCCCATGCCGTTGAAGAGCGCCACCATCTGCGGCATGGCGGTCATCTTGACGGTACGGGCGAAGTAGACGCCGATGCCGCCGCCGATGAGCGTGCCGATGACGATGGTGCCGATGGGGATGAGGCGCGCGCCCGTGATGGCGCCGAGGATATCGGGGTTCAGCAGCGTGACGGCCAGGGCGATCGTCATGGCGATTCCGGCCAGGCGGTTGCCGCTGCGTGCCGTCGCGGGACTGGACAGGCGCTTGAGGCCCAGGATGAACAGGACGGCTGCGACCAGGTAGGCCGGTCCGATGATGGTCTCGAAGTTCGTCATTCCGGCTTCTCCACCGGCGGGGCCGCCTTTTTCTTGAACATCTCGAGCATGCGATCGGTGACGACGAAGCCGCCGAACACGTTGGCGGCGCCGAGGATCACGGCGACGAAGGCGATCGCCTGCATGAAGGGAGTCTTCGCGGCCCCCGCGATCAACATGGCACCGAGGAGCACGATGCCGTGAATCGCATTGGTCGCCGACATCAGCGGCGTGTGCAGGATGGACGGCACACGCGCGATGACCTCAAACCCCACGAAGATCGCGAGGATGAAGACATACGCACCGAGAAGCACTTCCTGGCTCACACCGACACCTCGTGGTTGAGGAGGGCCCGGGTAGGCTCGTGAACGATCTGGCCGTCGAAGGTGACGCAGCACCCGCGAGTGATCTCGTCGTCGAGATCGACCTTGAGAGTGCGCTCCGGCGACAGGTGCTCGAGGAGCGCCTGGACGTTCTTGGAGTACATGGTGCTGGCGTGGAAGGCCATCTGGCTGGCCAGGTTGAGCGGAGCCAGAATGGTCACGCCGTTGGAGACCACGGTCTCCCCCGGCACCGACAGCTCGCAGTTGCCCCCCATCTCACCGGCGAGGTCGACGATGACCGAGCCGACGCGCATGGCGGCGACCGTAGCCTCCGGGATCAGCACCGGCGCGCGCTTCCCGGGCACGAGCGCGGTAGTGATGACGATGTCGGACTTCACGCAGCGCTCGTGGAGGAGCTCCTTCTCACGGCGGATGTGGTCTTCCGCCAGCTCCTTGGCATAGCCGCCGGCGTCCTGCGCATCCTCGTTGGGGATGTCGAGGTCGACGAAGGCGGCACCGAGGCTCTGCACCTGCTCCTTGGTCGCCGGGCGGGTGTCGAAGGCCTCGACGACGGCACCGAGGCGTCGGGCAGTGGCAATGGCCATGAGCCCGGCAACGCCCGCGCCGATAACGAGCACACGGGCGGGCGGGATGGTGCCGGCCGCAGTCATGAGCATGGGGAAGAACTTGCCCGTGGCGTTCGCGCCCATGAGGACGGCCTTGTAGCCGGCAACCGTGCTCTGGGAGGAGAGCGCGTCCATCTTCTGCGCGCGGGTGATGCGCGGGACGAGCTCCATGGCGAAGGAGGCGACGCCGTGCTCCGCCAGCAGCGCGACCGCGTCCAGTGCGGCGTACGGGTGGAGGTACGAGATCACGCCCGCCCCCGAGCGCATCAGCTCGGTTTCGCTGAGTCCGAGGGACTCGCGGCGGGACGGCCGCTGCACCTTGGCCACGAGGTCCGCCTTGCCGAACAGCGCCCGGGCATCGTCCTCGATGGACGCGCCGGCGTCGGCATAGGCGGCATCGGTAAACCCGGCGGCCTCGCCGGCCCCCGCCTCCACCACGACCTCGTATCCGGACTTCACCAGGCGGCCAACGGTCTCCGGCACAAGGGCCACGCGGCACTCGCCGGGCACGATTTCTCTAGGAACGGCAACTATCATGGTCTCCCTTCCGGTTGCGCGGCGGAACCTGCCGCGCGTCGTGCCCGAAGGTAACGGGGGCAAAAACCGCCGTCTGTAGGGGAAATGGGAACGTAGAAGTCGGGGCGAGGCTGAAAGCTGCGCGGGCGCAGCCCGACCTCACGGCGCCCGCGCCGGAACGCGGTCCGTGGCGGGCCAGGCGGCGGCTCAATGCAGGTTGTTGCCTGCGGAAACGGGGTGCTCGATCCAATCCGCAATGAACACGTTGGTGTCGCCGCGAGAGGCGTCGCCCCGGTTGGAGGCGAAGACCAGATGACGCCCATCGGGCGAGAACATGGGAAAGCCGTCGAACTCCGGAGAATTCGTAATGCGCTCGAGGCCGGAGCCATCGAGCCCGATCATGTAGATGTCGAAATCGCGGCCGGTCGGATCCGCCATGTTGGAGGCGAAGAGGACGCGCTTGCCGTCGGGGTGGAAGTAGGGCGCAAAGTTGGCGGCGCCGTTGTGGGTGACCTGGTGCTTGTTGGAGCCGTCGGCGTCCATCACCCAGAGCTCCATGGTGGTGGGCCGGACGAGACCCTGTCCCAGCAGGCGCTGGTAGTCGGCGATCTGATCGACGGTCTTCGGGTGGTACGCCCGGTAGATGATCTTCGTGCCATCGGGCGAGAAGAACGGCCCGCCATCATAGCCGAGCTCGTCGGTCAGCTTCCTCACGTTGGAGCCGTCGGCGTCCATGGTGTAGATGTCGAGGTCGCCATCGCGCATGGACGTGAAGACGATCTTCCGCCCATCGGTGGAGAGGGTAGCCTCGGCATCGTAGGCCGGCGAGCGGAAGAGGACGCGGGTGTCGCTCCCATCGGGGCGGGCCGTATAGATATCATAGTCGTAGAGTGCCCAGACGTAGCCCTGCGAGTAGTCGGGCCGCGGCGGACAGGCAGGGGAGGCGGCCTCGGTGGAGGCGTAGAGGACCCGCTGTCCATCGTGGAAGAAGTACCCGCAGGTCGTACGGCCCTTCCCATCCGAGACACGGTGCGGGTTCCGTCCGGCCACGTCCATGATGTAGATCTGGTCGCACTCGCTGAGGCCCGGCCACGTGGCCTGGAAGATCAGGTGCTTCCCATCGGGCGAGTAATACGCCTCCGCGTTCTCGCCGCCGCGCGTGAGCATGCGCAGATTGGCGAGGTGCGGCTCCGCCGGATTCGCAGGATAGGCGACGGCGCCCGTGCGGCCCCGGGGATCGACGGGACTGGGCACCCGAGCGGGCCGGGCGCACGCGCCAAGAAGCACGATCGCGACGACTACGATAATGGAGCGCATTCTGATAGAATAGGCATGCCGGCGAAAAGTGTCGAGGGGGCGGGCGGGCTCAGACTCCCCGGCGCCGCGCAAGAACCCGAAGCCGGGAACATGGCATGACACGAGTGAGAGCTTTACTCGGCGCGGCCGTACTGCTGGCAGCGCCGTTGACGCTGGCGGCGCAGCAGAGCTGCCCGTCCCCGAAGTCGATCGTGGGCGGCCTGGCGCAGCCGAAGGCGGCGGTGCGGTACCTGGCGGACGAGTCGCTGCAAGGCCGGCTGGCGGGGAGCCCCGGCGAGCGCTGCGCGGGCGACTACCTGGCGGCGGAGTTCAGGCGGCTGGGGCTGAAGCCGGCGGGCGACTCGGGCAGCTACTTCCAGAAGCTGCCGCTGGCCTCGGTGGTGAACCCACATGGTCCCGGGGGCACGGGGCGGAACGTCGTGGGAATCCTGCCGGGCAGCTCGGAAAACGGCGTGGTGGTGGTGGTGGGCGCGCATTACGACCACCTGGGTCTCGGGCCATTCGGCTCCCTGGTGCCGGACGACGTGGGCGTGGTGCATCACGGCGCCGACGACAACGCATCGGGCGTGGCGGCGCTGCTGGACGTGGCGGCGCGGCTGTCGAAGGGGCCACGGCCGGGGGCGTCCGTCGTGTTCGTCGCTTTCACGGGCGAGGAGGAGGGGCTGCTGGGCTCGAGGTACTACGCGGCCCACCCGGCCACCTCGCTGCAGCAGACCCGGGCCATGGTCAACATGGACATGGTGGGCCGACTGGGCGCGGGTGCGCTGCTGGTGTATGGCACGGACACGGCCGACGAGTGGAAGGCGATCCTGGCCGTGGACAACCCCGACTCGCTCCAGCTGAAGGAGATTGGCGACGGGTACGGCGCCAGCGACCACACGTCGTTCTACGAGAAGGACGTGCCAGTGCTCCACTTCTTCACGAACGTCCACGCCGACTACCACAAGCCGAGCGACACCTGGGACAAGATCGATTACGCGGGGCTCGACCGGGTGGCGGCCATGGTCGGACGGGTCGTGAGGTCCGCGGCGACGCTGTCGCAGCCGCTGACGCTGCGGCGCGGCGCGGGGAAGCCGGAGAAGGAGGGCGCGGCGGCGACGCCAGGTTACGGCGCCTATCTCGGCACGATCCCGGACTTCTCACCGGTGGAGAAGGGGGTGAAACTGAGCGGGGTGCGCGCGGGTTCGCCGGCGGAGAAGGCGGGGCTCAAGCCGGGCGATGTCCTGATCGCGTTCGACGACGTCGAGATCAAGGACCTGCAGGGGATGACGGACGGGCTGAGAGCGCGCAAGCCGGGAGACTCCGTGCGCATCACGGCGCTGAGGGACGGGCAGCCGGTGACGGTGACGGCGGTGCTGGGGAAGAGGTGAAGGTGAAGGTGAAGGCGGAGGAGAAGGAGAGGGATAGGAGAAGGGGAAGGGGCCCGCGGCGCGGGGCGCCGCGGCTCCTAGATCTCGCCGGTGTGGCCCAGCTCGCGGCGCAGCCAGGTGGCGGCACCAATGGCGCCGGCGAGGCCGCCGAGGACCGGGGGCACCAGGCGGGCGTGGTCGACGGCGGCGCTGAGAGCGCGCACGCGCATCTCGCGCTCGACGATGGCGAGAAGACCGGGAATGCCGTCCACGACGCCGCCGCCGAGAACGATGACGGCGGGATTGAAGCCATTGACGATGGAGGCGGCGCCGGCGCCCAGGGCGATACCGGTTTCCTCGACGATTCTGAGCGCGAGGGGATCGCCGTCGGCGGCCGCGCGGGCGACCGTCTCGCCGGCGACGCGGGAGAGGTCGCCGTCCTCGAGGGCGAGGAGGGCGGCACCGAGGACGGGATCGTGGGCGATGGCGGCGCGGGCGCGTTCGGCAATGGCCCAGCCGCCGGCGTAGGCCTCGACGCAGCCGTGGTTGCCGCAGCGGCAAAGGGGGCCGTGCAGGTCGACGGTCATGTGGCCGACCTCGCCGGCGCTCCCGGTGGCGCCGCGCACGAGGTGGCCATCGGCAACGACCCCGCCACCGACCCCGGTACCGACGAAGATGCAGACGAAGTCGTCGACGCCCTTCCCTGCTCCGTGGGTCCATTCGCCGTAGGTAACGGCCTGGACGTCGTTGAGGACGGCGACGGGGAGGCGGAGGCGCTCCTCGACGCGGGCCCGGAGCGGGAACTCGCGGAACTTGAGGTTGGGGGCGGTGTGGACGGCGCCCGTCTCGGGATCGATCTGGCCGGCGACGCCAATGCCGACGCCGAGAACCTCGCGCCCGCCGGCGAGGCCGGTGAGCTCCTCGACGGCCGAAACGACGACCTCGACGACCTGGTCGGCCCCTTCCTCGGGGCGACTGGGCAGTTTCGT
This sequence comes from Gemmatimonadota bacterium, assembly GCA_017881445.1. GTDB lineage: Bacteria > Gemmatimonadota > Gemmatimonadetes > Longimicrobiales > RSA9 > JADGQX01. Next base: position 11,751 of record JADGQX010000010.1, read on the forward strand.
AGTATGAAGCACCGTCCCATCGGCGGCGACGAGGGCACCGGCGAGCTTGGTGCCGCCGAGGTCGAGGCCGATGCAGAGGGCGCCGTGGCGGTCCGCGGCCATTCCGCTGCGCGTTCGGGTTGATCCGGCCGGAGCGCGGGGATTCCGCGCGTCACTTGAACGGTGCATTTTAGGTCCCCGCACGGGAAAAGGCCAGCAGCGGCGCGGCCGGGGCGGGGTCGTTGGCCAATCGTCCGGGAGCGGCCTGACCGAACTGTTCAGAAATGCCTGACAGACTCGCGGAAGGGCGACGCCCATCCTGGGACCGGGATGAAGCCTCGCACGCGCGCAAAAGGAGCGTCGATGTACCGGTCGATAGTCGTTCCCCTCGATGGCTCGCCGTCGGCGGAGTTCGCCGTTCCGGTGGCGCGGGGGATCGCGCGTCGGACGGACGGCGGAGTGCACCTGGTGCACGTGCACGTGCCTCTGTCGGTGGCCGGCGCGCTGCGCTCGGCGACGGTCCCGTTCTACCGGGACTGGGAGGTGGAGGCGAAGAGCCAGGAGGAGGATTACCTCAGCGGTCTGCAGCAGCGGCTCTCAGGATTGCCGCAGGTGAGCGTGGACCACCGGCTGGAGGAGGGGTCGGTGGTAGATACGCTGGTGCGCTGCGCGTCCGAGCTGTCGGGCGACCTTATCGTCATGACGACGCACGGGCGTGGTCCGCTGGCAAGGGCATGGCTGGGAAGCGTAGCGGACGGCGTGGCGCGGCGGAGCGCGGTGCCGGTGCTGCTGCTTCGGCCGACTGCGGACGCCGAGCCGATAGGGGAGCACCTCTTCCGCAACATCCTGGTGACGCTTGACGGCTCGCCGCTGGCAGAGCAGATCCTGGAGCACGTGACCGGGCTAGGCGCGCTGTCGGGGGCGCGTTACACGCTGGCGCGGGTGGTCTCGCCCATGGTCGTGACGGGGTACGCGCCCACGCCGGAGGGAATGCTGACGGACTCGGCGCACGGTGCAGAGCTGGAGATGCTCGTCGCCGACGCGGAGGCGTACCTGGAAGGCGTGGCGGCCATGCTGCGGTCGCGAGGCCTGAGCGTGGAGACGCAGGTGGTGGTGGAGCTGCAGACGGCGGTGGGAATCCTGGACTTCGCGCGCGAGAAAGCGGTGGATCTGATCGCCATGGCCACGCACGGCCGGACGGGATTCAGCCGGCTGGTGCTCGGCAGCGTAGCGGACAAGGTGCTGCGGGGAACGACGGCGCCGGTGCTGCTGTACCGGCCGCTGCAGGGGGTGTCCGCGGGCTAGACTCCGCCGAGCGGAAGCCCGGGCACTTCGCCGGGGCGGTTGCGAGCGAGAGTCCGGGGGCGCATCGTAGGCCGATGCGTCCGTCGAGCCGATTCCCATGAGAAAGCTGCGCAAGTTCATCGGCCCCGCCCTCGGCGTGGCCATCTTCGTCGCTGCGCTGGTGGTCCTGCACACGGTGCTGCGGCGCTACCATTATCACGACATCCGTAACGAGCTGCACACGCTGCCCCGGGGGCGGGTGCTGCTGGCGCTGCTGCTCACGGCGGCCGACTACCTGACGCTGACCGGATACGATTGGCTCGGGCTGCGCTACATTCGCCGTCCCTTGAAGTACTTCCGCATCGCGTTCGCCTCGTTCGTGGCGTACGCCTTCAGCCACAACCTGGGCTTTCCACTGCTGACGGGCGCACCGATCCGCTTCCGGCTGTATTCGTCGTGGGGGCTGTCGGCCGTGGAAGTGACGAACGTGATCGCGTTCAACTCGCTCACGTTCTTCCTGGGGCTGTTCACGGTGGGCGGGGTGGTCTTCCTGGCGGAGCCGCTGCAGATCCCCGCGCTGCTGCACGTGCCTTTCGGCTCGGTGCGCCCCGTGGGCGCGATCTTCCTGGCGGTGTCGCTGAGCTACCTGGGCTGGAGCACGGTTCGGAAGGAGCCGCTGCGGATCCGGGGGTTCGAGTTCCGATTCCCCGAAACGCCGCTGTCGCTCATGCAGGTGGGCATCTCCTCGACCGACTGGCTGCTGGCCGGGAGTGTCTTCTGGGCATTGCTGCCGGGGGCCGCCCACATCAGCTGGCCGACGGCGCTGGGGATCTACGTGCTGGCCCAGGCGGCAGGGCTGGTGACGAACATCCCGGGCGGGCTGGGCGTGTTCGAGGCGGTGGTGATCGTGCTGCTGGAGCCGCAGGCGGCGCCCGGTGCCGTGCTGGGCTCACTGGTGGCGTACCGCGCGACCTACTACCTGCTACCGCTGGTGACGGCGGCGCTGCTGTTCGGCGCGCACGAGGTGAAGCAGCGGCACGAGGACGTGCGCCGGGTGGCGCGCGTGTTCGGGCGCTGGGCGCCGCTGCTGGCGCCGCAGGTGCTGGCGTTCACCACCTTCGTGGGCGGCACCGTCCTGCTGGTCTCGGGGGCGACGCCAGCCGTGCATTCGCGACTGCGGATCGTAAACGACTTCCTGCCGCTGCCGGTAATCGAAGCGTCGCATTTCCTGGCGAGCATGGCCGGCATCGGGCTGCTCCTGCTGGCGCGGGGACTCCAGCGACGACTCGACGCCGCCTACATGATGACGGTGGCACTGCTGGCGGCGGGCATCGTGCTGTCGCTGCTGAAGGGCGGCGACTACGAAGAGGCCATCACGATCTCGCTGATGCTGGCCGCGCTCCTGCCGTCGCACGCCTACTTCTATCGCAAAGCATCGCTGACGCGGGAGCCCTTCACGACGGCGTGGATCGTGGCCATCGCTCTGGTGCTGGCCGGCACGGCGTGGCTGGGGCTGTTCTCGTACAAGCACGTGGAATACTCGGGCGACCTCTGGTGGAGGTTCGCGCTCAGGGCGGACGCGCCCAGGTTCCTGCGGGCCATGGTCGGCGCCATGGGGGCCGTGGTGGTCGTGGGCATGTCCCGGCTGCTGCGCCCGGCACCGCCAGAGCCCGCGCTGCCCGTGCGGGGCGAGCTGCAGCACGCGAGCGGCATCGCCGATCAGTCTCCGGATGCGGCGGCGAAGCTCGCATTGCTGGGCGACAAGGACCTGCTTTTCGGCGACTCGGGCGAGGCGTTCGTCATGTATGCGATCGAGGGACGGAGCTGGGTAGCGATGGGAGACCCGGTCGGCCTAACCTCGGAGTGGCCGGACCTGCTCTGGGACTATCGCGAGCTGGTGGACCGACACGGCGGCTGGACGGTCTTCTACCAGGTGCGCGCGGATGCGCTACACCTCTACCTGGACCTCGGCCTGACGCTGCTGAAGTTGGGGGAAGAGGCGCGGGTGCCGCTGGAGCGGTTCACCCTGGAAGGCGCAGCCCGCAAGGGCATGCGGCGGGTGCGCAATCGGATGGAGCGGGAAGGCTGCACCTTCGAGGTGGTGCGTCCGTCGGCGGTCCCCGCCCTGCTGCCGGAGCTGCGGGCCGTGTCGGACGCGTGGCTCGAGGAAAAGCGAGCACGGGAGAAGGGCTTCTCCCTGGGGTTCTTCGACGGTGCCTACCTGTCCCAGTGCCCCGTGGCCCTGCTCTGGTGCAAAGGCCGCATCGTCGCATTCGCGAACATCTGGGAGACCGGCGGACGGGAAGAGCTCTCCGTGGACCTGATGCGCTATGGCGCGGACGCGCCCGAGGACGCCATGGAGGCGTTGTTCCTGGAGCTCATGCTCTGGGGGAAGGCGGAAGCCTACGAATGGTTCAACCTCGGGATGGCACCGCTCTCGGGGCTGGAGAACCGGGCGCTGGCGCCACTCTGGAACCGACTGGGGGCGCTCGTCTTCCGCTATGGCGAGAACTTCTACTCCTTCCAGGGTCTGCGGCAGTACAAGGAGAAGTTCGACCCGGTCTGGACACCCAAGTATCTCGCCTCTCCGGGCGGGCTGGCCCTGCCCCGGATCCTGACCAACGTGGCCACGCTCATTGGCCGGGGACACCGGCCGGCGATCCTCGCCGAGATTCCAACGATTCCCTGACCGACGGGCGTCGCCTCCGCAACCTGCGGCACACCCTGGAACGACGGACTGGACCGGACCGCCTGGGCCTCCAAGGGCCCGTGGTCGCGGTCGCGGCGCCGGACACGCCCGGCACCCCCCGACGAACTGGCCCCGCGAAGCCGTTTTCGGCAGCGGTATTGCCCACAACATTATTCGTCTCGACGCGGAGCCGAGGCAGTGAAGTCCGCGGACCGTGGGAAATGCGCGGCAGACCGGGCGCGGCGCATGAGCGGCGGCAGGGGCCGCAGCGAGGTGGAAGTTGGCCGACAACCTTTCGGACGTGGTGCAGGCGGCGTTGACCGGCGCGCCGTTCACGACGCGCGAGCTGGCGGAAGAGTCGGGGCTGAGCTACGACGTGCTGAGATCGTGGCGGAGCGGCCGGCGGCGGGCGACGGCGATGAGCGCGCGCCGGCTGGCGGAAGGGCTGGAGGCGCGGGGTCGGCGGCTGCTGGCGCTGGCGCGGGAGATCCAGAAGCAGACGGGCCGGGTCTAGCCCAGGTCTAGCCCGCCGCAGGCCGCCGAGCGGGTGGGGCGCGGACGGGCCTGCTCGGCGACACGCGACCTTTTTTCGACGTCTGCGGTCCCTTCCGTGGCGGCGCTGCCAGGTGCGGTTGCGGGCTGGCGGGTCCGCCGAGCGTCGCGGGCGGTGTCGCGCCCCTCCCGTTCCGCCGGGGCGCGGGAGGCCGTCGGCGGCGTGGCTCCGCCGGCTGTGCTCGCTCTTGAAGGTGGGGCACTCCGGGCGTAGATTCGGCGTATCTTCTCTCCCCGGAAGATCCTACCGTCGTGCAGAGCTGCCATTCCCTGCGGGCGGACCGAGCGCCGGTCGCGCGCCGTCCCGCGATCACTATTCGAGAAAGAATGCACGAATCCGAAGAGCGGAATCCGGAGCGGGGGCGTGAGCATCCGTCGGAAGGTCACGTGCGGAGCCCGGCGTCGTCTGTGCCGTCTCCGGCCGACGAGTGTCTGCGCCAGCTGGCGGAGCACCTCGGAGACGTGTTCTGGATGACGACTCCGGACCGAAGCCGGGTCATCTACGTGAGCCCGAGCTACGAGGCGCTCTGGGGCCGTGCGGTGGAGACCGTGTACGCCCGCCCACTCTCGGTCCTCGAGGGGGTGCACCCCGAGGACAGGGCACGGGTAGAGGCGGCGCTGACCCGGAACGAGGCCGGCGGGCCCGCCGAGGAGGCGCGGGTCGTCCGGGCGGACGGCTCGGTGTGCTGGGTCTCGGCCCGCATGGTGCCGATCATGGACGAAGCGGGGGTTGTCCGGCGGATCGTGGGAGTCGTGGAGGACATCACGGCACGGCGGGCCGTGGAGGAGCGGGCTCAGCAGGCGGTGGCGGCGGCAGCCGCCCGGGAGGAAGCGGAGAGCGCGCGGGTGGAGGTGGCGGGGATCCTGGAGCGGATCACGGACGGGTTCCTGGCGCTGGACCGGAGCTGGCATTTCACCTACGCGAACCCGCGGGCCGAGGAGCTGCTGGGGCAACGGATCGGCAGCCTGGTCGGGAAGCAGATGTGGGAGATGTTCCCGGGCTCGCGGGATTCCGTGTTCGGGCGGGAGTACCAGAGAGCGGTGCGGGAAAACGTCAGCGTTCATTTCGACGCCGGCTCGACAGTGGTCGACCGCTGGTTCTCCGTGCACGCCTACCCGGGCGAGGCGGGCCTGTCGGTCTACTTCCAGGACATCACGGAACGGAAGAACACGGAGCGGGCGCTGCGGGAGAGCGAGCGCCGCTACCGTTCGCTGTTCGAGGAGTCACGGGACGCGATCTACATCACGACGCGGGATGGCCGGTTCGTGGACGCCAACGGGTTCTGGCTGGAGCTGATGGGCTATACGCGGGCGGAGCTGCAGACGTTGAACGCGGCGGACCTGTACGTGGCACCGGAGGACCGGGAGCGATTCCAGACGGAAATCGAAGCCAGCGGCGAGGTGCGGAGCTTCGAGGTGCGCCTGCGTCGCAAGGACGGGACCGAGCTGGAGTGCCTGATCACAGCCAATGTGTGGAAGGGCGTGATGGGGGATGTGATCGGCTACCACGGCACGATCCGGGACATCACGGAGCGAAAGATCGCGGAGAAGCAGCTGCGGCGTCGGGCGCTGCAGGACCCGCTGACGCAGCTGCCGAACCGGGCGCACTTCATGGACCGGCTGACGCGGTCGGTGGAGCGGGCGGCGGTGGACCCGGCCTACCACTTCGCGGTGCTGTTCCTGGACCTGGACCGGTTCAAGGTGGTGAACGACTCGCTGGGGCACATGGCCGGGGACGAGCTGCTGGTGCAGGTGGCGAGGCGGTTGGAGGGGGCGGTGCGGCCGGGCGACACCGTGGCGAGGCTGGGGGGAGACGAATTCGCGGTGCTGCTCTACGAGATATCGGAGCGGGATGACGCAGCGGCGGTGGCGGAGCGGATCCACCAGCGCCTGCGGGAGCCACACGTGGTGAACCGTCACGAGGTGTTCACCACGGCCAGCGTAGGCATCGCCCTGAGCACGGCGGGCTACGATCGTCCCGAGGAGATCCTGCGCGACGCGGACACGGCCATGTACCGGGCCAAGGAGCTGGGGGGAGTCCGCCACCAGCTCTTCGACCACACCATGCACGCGGAAGCGATGGCGCTGCTGCACCTGGAGACGGACTTGCGGCGCGCAGTGGAGCGGCAGGAGTTCGAGGTGCACTACCAGCCGATCGTGTCGCTGGAATCGGGGGAGACGATCGGCTTCGAGGCACTGGCACGCTGGCGTCACCCGCAGCGCGGGCTTCTGCTCCCGGCCGAGTTCATCCCGCTGGCCGAGGAGACGGGCCTGATCGTGCCGATCGGCTCCTGGGTGTTGCGGGAGGCCTGCCGCTCCATGGCCTGCTGGCAGTCGCGACTGCGGCCCCCAACGATCCCGATGCTGAGCGTGAACCTCTCGGCCCGTCAGTTGATGCAGCCGGATCTGGTGGACATGGTGGCGGGTGTGGTGCGGGATACGGGGCTGGCGGGCGGGCTGCGGCTGGAAATCACCGAAAGCGCGATCATGGCGCACCCGGAGGCCGCGGCCGACGTGTTCCACCAGCTGCGCGCCATCGGCATCGAGCTCTGCATCGACGACTTCGGAACCGGCTACTCGTCGCTGTCGCACCTGCACCGTTTCCCGGTCAGCCTGCTCAAGATCGACCGCTCCTTCGTGCAGCGGCTGGGGCAAGACGACTACAACCTGGAGATCGTGCGGGCCATCGTCACCCTGGCGGGGAACCTGGGCATCGACGCCATCGCGGAAGGCGTGGAGACGACGCAGCAGCGTGACCGCCTGCTGTCGCTGGGCTCGCGGATGGCGCAGGGGTTCCTGTTCTCGGTACCGGTGCCGGGAGCTATGGCGGAGGCTCGGCTCGCCGACGAGCTACGGGCCCGTGCCCTCGACGCAGAGCGCTGAGACGATGCCAGGTCGAATGGAGCGGGGCACGACGGGCCGGGACGCGTTCGGCGGCGCAGTCGTGGAGGGGGCGCAGGCCGAGCACCTCTTCCGGAGCCTGTTGGCGAGCGTCGGTGAAGGGATCGTGGTCTGGGACGCAGAGCTGCGCTTCCGGATCTGGAATCCCTTCATGGAGGACCTGACCGGCTACTTCGCGGCGGATGTGCTGGGGCGGAAGCTGCCGGAGCTGTTCCCCGCGATGCACCGGGCCGCCGGCATCGTGCGGCGGGCCCTTTCAGGGCAAATCGTCCGGTCGCCGGACCTGCGGTACCAGCACCGGACCGGCGGCACCGGCGGCTGGATCTCGGGCGTCTGCTCTCCGCACGTGGGCCCGGACGGCGAGATCGTGGGCGCCATCGCCATGGTGAGCGAGGTGACGGCCCGACGCCGGGCCGAGGCGGCGCTGCGCCGGAGCGAGGCACGGTACCGGCGATTGTTCGAGGAGTCGCGCGACGCCATCCTCGTGACGACGCCGGACGGGCGGGTGCTGGACGCGAACGCGGCCGCCGTGGAGTTGCTGGGCCGGAGCCGGCGGGAGCTGCTGGTCACGGGCACCGTGGAGCTCTGGGGGGACGGCGCGGACCTGGTCCGGCTGACGACGGATCTCGACCGGGGCGGGTCGATCCGGGAGCGCGAGATCGTCCTGCGGCGCAGCGATGGGCAGGCGGTGACCTGCCTGCTGAGCTCGATCGCGCTGCGGGATGCGGCGGGCGAGATCGCGAGCTACCAGTCGATACTGCACGACGTCACGCTGCGTAAGGCGGCCGAGGAGCAGCTGCTGCACGCGGGGCTGCACGACGCACTGACGGCGCTCCCCAACCGGGCGCTCTTCCTCGACCGGGCGGACCACCTGGTGAAACGGGCGACGCGGCGGCCCTCGGAGTCCTTCGCGCTGCTGTTCCTGGATGTAGACCGCTTCCGCTACGTGAACGAGTCGCTTGGACACCCGACGGGCGACCAGCTGCTGATGGCGGTGGCACGCCGGGTCGAGTCGTGCCTGCGCCAGGAGGACACGGTGGCTCGGTTCGGCGGTGACGAGTTCGCGGTGCTGCTGGAGTCGATCGGCGACCCCGCGGACGCGGTGCGCGTGGCCGAGCGGATCCAGGACGAGCTAGCCCGGCCCATCGTCATGGGCGAGCAAGAGGTGTTCGCCACGGCAAGCATCGGCATCGTGCCGTGGGCACCCGGCTATGCCCGCGCCGAGGAGATGCTGCGGGACGCGGACACGGCGATGAATCGCGCCAAGGTCGGCGGGCGAGCCCGGCACGAGATGTTCGCGGAAGAGATGCACGCCGACGTGGTGGCGCGGCTGCGGCTGGAAACGCAGCTCCGGCACGCCGTGGAGCGGGGCCAGATGGTGCTGCACTACCAGCCCATCGTTGGCCTGGACAGCGGTCAGCTGTCGGGATTCGAGGCGCTGGTGCGCTGGGCGCACCCCGTCCGGGGGCTATTGGCGCCCGCGGAGTTCATCGGGTTGGCCGAGGAGACGGGGCTGATCGTGCCGATCGGCTCCTGGGTCCTGCGGGAGGCCTGCAGCCAGCTCCGGCGCTGGCAGGACGACGCGCCCGAGGCGAATCTCACGATGAACGTGAACCTCTCCGCCCGCCAGTTCCTGCAGGCCGACCTGATCGAGGACATGGACGTGGTCCTGGCGGAAACGAACGTCGACCCGCGCTCGCTGGCGGTGGAGATCACCGAGTCCGTGTTCCTGGAGAACGCCGAGGCGTCCGGGCGCGTACTGAGGCAGCTGCGGGACCGCGGCGTGCGGGTGTGCATCGACGATTTCGGCACGGGATACTCGTCGTTGGGGTACCTGCGCCGTTTTCCCGTGGATTCCCTCAAGATCGACCGCTCGTTCGTCAGCGGACTGGACGCGGAGGGCGGCAACCTGAAGCTGGTGCGCGCCATCATCGCCCTCGCCCAGTCGCTGGAGCTCACCGCCATCGCGGAAGGCGTCGAAACGGCCGCCCAGCGACGGATCGTGCGCGAGATGGGGGCGCGCCTCGGACAGGGACACCTCTTCGCCTCGGCGCTGGATGCGGACCACGCGACAGAGTTGCTCGGCCGGCCCACTGGCTGGTGACGGACCGCGGCGAACGGGGTCGGCCGGGGCACGCCCAGAGGGCCTTCGTTCGGCCCGGGTAGCGTCCAACATGCAAGGGCGCGGGACGTCACGGGCGAAACCGCGGCCCGCCCGCCGCCGTAGGGGCTCCCACACGACGCAGCGAGCAGGAGGTTCTCCATGATCGGGCTCATCGTTTTGCTGGTGGCGGGCGCTGCCACGTTCTTCGGGTTCCGGCAAACGCGCCACTTCGTCCGGCGCCGCCTGCGCTACGTGGACTCCGTCCACTCCCTGGGCGCGCCCTGGATCGCGGGCACGGCGGCCGTGCTCGTCGCGGCGCCTGTCGTCTTGGTGCTGCCATTCGTCGGCGCCGGCACCGCTCTCCTCTTCGGGCTGGGCGTCGGCAGCGGCTTCGCCGCCGGAGCGAAGGACATCAACCGCGAGTTCAGGCGGCTCCCGCCCGGTTGAACGGGGGCCGCGCGGCGGCCCCCCAGTGTTGGCTCCTCCGGCCCGGCCGCCTTTCCCGCCGTGCCATTCCAGGCAGCGACATCCACCAGAGACAGCCCACTGCGTGCTGCGGCTGCAGGGACGCGGCGCGCCCGCGCGTGGCAATGCCCTTCCGAACTGCCCTTCTGCAAATCTCCTGGCACTCACCTTGCCCGTAATATCACCGCAAAAGATTGTGACAATTGTATTTGGGCTAATTTGACCCGGAGGGGAAGATGTGGAGGATCGGGAGGATTCTGGGGCCGACGGCGCTGGTGGCGGCGCTGGCGGCTGGGTGCGCGCAGGGCGGCGGACTGGGCGGGGTGCTGGGAGGGATCCTGAACCCGGCGCCGAGCAACGAGGTGGCGGGCACGGTGAGCAGTGTCGACACGCGGTCGCAGCAGATCTACATCAACACGGACAATGGCCAGCAGATCGCGCTGCAGTACGACAGCCGCACGCAGGTGGCCTTCCAGGGCCAGAACTACCCGGTGGGTAACCTGGAGCGGGGTGACTACGTGACGGCGCGGATCCAGGGGACGACGAACGGCGGCTATTACACGGACGCGATCCAGGTCACGCAGTCGGCGCAGAGCCAGGGCCCCGCCAGCGGCAACGGCGTCAACTACCAGACGATCGAAGGTACCGTCGGCCAGATCAGCTTCCAGGATGGCACCTTCCTGCTGAGCCCGCGCAACGGCGCGTCCACTCTGGTGACGATGCCGTACAATCCGCGGCAGACGGACGTGCAGCGATTCAACCAGCTGCGCAACGGCTCGTACGTGCGGGTCCAGGGACAGTACGTGGGGAACGGCCGCTTCCAGCTGGCCGGATTCATGTAAAACGGAAAGGGGCAGGGGCAAGGGCAAGGGGAGGGGCAAGGGGAATGGGGGAATGGGGGAAGGGTGGCACGGGCAATGCCGGTCGGCGAGGAGCCGGCCGGCGCGGGTCCGGCGCGGGGCGGCAGGGGGCCGTCAGGCAGCGAGTCGGGGTTGCCGATGGGCCGCCCTAACCATACAACAGCCATGCCGAGCCACGGGCCGGAAGCGGCCGATCGGGGCGGTACCCGCCGGCCGGCCCGGCCGCAGGCGGGGAGGGCGCCATGACGACGTGCAAGGAGCGGCTGGAGAGGTGCCTGGACGATGCAGCCATCCCGCACGAGTTCCAGAGACACCGGAGCGCGTTCACGGCACAGGAGGTGGCGCAGTCGGAGCACATACCGGGGCGAATGGTGGCCAAGCCGGTCATGGTGGACGCGGACGGCCGACTGACGATGGTGGTGCTTCCGGCGACGGAGCAGGCGGACCTGGGAAAAGTGACTGCCGCACTGCATGCGGGCGCGGTGAGGCTGGCGTCGGAGGACGAGTTCCGGCGCGCGTTCGACGACTGCGAGACGGGGGCCATGCCGGTGTTCGGCAACCTGTACGGCGTGCCGGTCGTGGTGGATGAGCGGGTAGCGGAAAACGAGGACATCGTGACGCAGGCGGGTACGCACGCCGAGACGGTGCAGGTGAGCTACCGGGATTTCGAGCGACTGGTGCATCCGCTCGTGGCCGATGTGCGCCGGTAGAACGGTGATGACGCTCTGGATCGATGCCGATGCGGCGCCGCGGGACGTCAAGGAGATCTGCTTTCGGGCGGCGAGGCGGCTGAAGCTGACGACGGTGCTGGTGGCCAACCGCCGGCTGTCCTCACCCGCGGACCTCGCCTGGGTGAGTGCGGTGCAGGTGGCGGGCGGTCCGGACGCGGCCGACCAGTACATCGCGGAGACGGCCGAGGCGGGGGATGTGGCGGTGACGGCGGACATTCCGCTGGCGGCGATCCTGGTGGCGAAGGCGGTGCGAGTGATCGATCCGCGGGGCGCGGAGTACACGACGGAGAACGTGGGGGAGCGACTGGCCGTCCGAAACTTCATGGATGGCCTGCGGGGCGCGGGAATGGAGACGGGCGGGTCAGCGGCGTTCGGCCCGAGGGATAAGCAGGCCTTCGCCGGCGCGCTCGACCGCGTGCTGGCGCGGGCGGTGCGCGCGCCCTGAGGGACTAGATCAGCGAGCGGCCCTGGGCGCCGTCCAGGGCGATGCAGGCGCCGGTCACGAGGCTGGCCCGGGGTGAGGCGAGCCAGGCAACGGCGGCGGCGACCTCCGCGGGCGTGCCGAATCGGCCGAGCGGCAGGTTGTCGGCGATGAAGCGCGCCTTCCCCTGCGGATCGTCACGGAAGCGCCTGTCCCAGCTTCCGCCGGGGAAGAAGATGGAGCCGGGCGCGACGGTGTTGACGCGCACGCGGCGAGGGGCGAGCTCGATGGCCATGACGTCGGCCGCGCTGATGAGCGCGGCCTTCGTCGCATTGTAGAGGGAGAGCTCAGGACCGCCCACTTCCCTGCCGAAGAGAGAAGCCACGAAAACGATGGCGGCATCGTCGTGACCGGCGAGGTGGGGGATGGCCTCCCGGGCGAGGCGGAGGCCGGCGAGGAGGTTCAGCTCGAGCAGCTCGCGCCAGTCCTCGTCCGTGGCGTCCACGAACGCCTTCCTGCGATTACCGCCGGCGTTGCCGACGACGATGTCGAGCCGGCCGAAGCGCTGGATGGCGGCGTTCACGAGCCGCCCGGCGGCGTCGGGATCGGTGATGTCGAGGGGAAGCGCGAGCACGCGGTCGGGTTCGTCGCCTGCCATCTCCTGAGCGGCCGCCTCCAGCGCGGGTGCGCCCCGGGCGCAGAGGACGAGACGGCAACCCTCGGCGGCCAGGGCGGCGGCGATGGCGCGGCCGAGGCCCCGACTGGCGCCGGTAACGATGGCAATGCGGTCCTTCAGCCCGAGGTCCACGTCAGTTGTGCCCCGCCCATGCCGGCCAGGCCTGCTGCAGCGTCTTCAACGGGCCCTCGGCAATGAGAATGGGCGCGTGCTGCTCCTCGGGCACGCCCCAGGGGTTGCGCATGCGCCCCGAGACGCGCACCGAGCGGAAGTAGCGCGCGGCGTCGGCGGAATCGGTGCCGATCAGCACCATGACGTTGCCGGGCTTGGTCCCGGGTCCCCAGAACCAGTACGAGCCGGAATTGCAGACGGCGGGCGGCAGCCCGACGCGGGGGCCGTAGAAGTCGATGGCGCCCGCCTGGCCGTAGTTGGAGGCGAAGACGACAGCCTGCGCGCGCTGCTCGGGGGTGAGCGACTTGAAGGCGCGGGCGACGGCGGCGGCCTCCTCGGGCCAGCCGATCATGTCGGCATAGTCCTGTGGCAGCCGCAGCTGCGCCCCCGTGTTGGTGCGCGTGGCCGCGGTCATCTGCAGGCGGGTCACGTAGGCCGCCATGTTGCCGGGACCGAGCATGGGGGCGCCGAACGGCAGCGCGGCCAGACCGAAAATGAGGATGATGGCGACCACGAGCCCGCGCAGGACATTGCCGGTTACGCGGCCGACGGCATGGCCGGCGAGAACGCCGGTGCCGAGCTCGAGCCCGGCGGCGCCGGCGCCGATGAGGACTGGATAGATCGGCCCGATGTAGTACGCCTTCCCGTGTAGCACGAGCAGCAGCGCGAACGCGGCCAGGCAGGTCCAGGCCACGACGCGGTGCCCCCGGGCGGCCGGTACCGTGAGCAGACCTATGATGCCCAGCACCGGCAGCAGCAGGATCGGCCCGAGCATCATCAGCTGACCCAAGACGAAGTCGAGATAGCCAACGTGCTGGAGCTGGACGGCGGTGAGGTCGCGCATCTGCTGGAGAACGGGGAAGCCGAGCTGGATCTGGCCGCCAATGCTGGGGGAGCCGATGAGCAGTGCCAGCAACGCGGCCTCCCAGGGCCAGCGCGTGAGCAGCGCCCGCCGGGTGGGCGAGAGGACCAGGCCCACGAGCATGGCGACGCCGAGGAAGCCAATGCTGAACTTGGTCAGCAGCCCGAGACCGCCGAAGAGCCCGAGGCCGACCCAGGCGACAGGATCGCCGGCGCCGCCGTCCTCCTCCGCGGTACGGCCGATCCGGGCCAGGGCGAGCAGCGCCAGGGTCCACCAGAGCTGGTCGAGGATCGTGGGCTGGAAGAGGTTCCCCGCGCGGACGTAGAGAGGAGCCAGGGCCACGGAGAGCGCGGCCAGCCCCTGGGCGAAGCGGCGCCCGCCGAACTCGCGGGCCGCCACGCCGGCCAGGACGACCAGAAGCGCGTGAGCGAGCGCCGGCACCACCCGGATGGCGAGAATGGAATCGCCGAGCAGGCGGCCGCCCGCGCGTGCGGCCAGCGCGATCAAGGGCGGGAAGTCCATACCCCAGAAATGCAGGTGCCGCCCCATGGCGAGGTAGAGGAGCTCGTCGCGCTGTAAACCATAGGGCCCGAAGAAGTTGACCAGGGCGTGCCCCGCCAGCACGGCCAGGGCGAAGCCGACCAGGAAACCCGTTTCCAGCGACGTGCGCGGCGGCGCGGCACGCCGGGGGACTTCCTCGATGGGAAGCGTGGTGGTCGAAGCCATGTGATCCTCAGGTGTGACAATGGAGAGCGGGGCCGAACGGGCCGCCGTCCCTACGTGGGCCCCGTTCGCCCGGATTCAGCGCCGGCGGCCGCCCCGAATATACCCGCGCACCCGTGCGGTGCGACAACGCTCGTCCCAGGGGTGTGGCGGCGCCGCGGCCGCCGGCGATACCCTGGCGCAGACTCGCGCGATCGGAGGACAATGAGGCGCGTCGGAGTGACGCTGGCGCTCCTGACCGTGCTGGCGGGCCGGCAGGCGGCGGCACAGTCCGCCCGGGCGGCGCCGGCCAACGTGCTGGGCGGCCGCCAGGCGGCGGTCGTGGTGGAGGAATACGGCGACTTCCAATGCCCCTACTGCGCCGCGCACGAGATGCAGTTCGGCGCGGCGGTGGACCGGTGGGTGCGGGAGCAATCGGGCGACGTCCGCTTCGAATTCTACGACCTGGCGCTGCCGCAGCATCCCTTCGGCACGGTAGCGGCGCGTGTGGCGCGCTGCGCCGGCGCGCAGGGGAGCTTCGGGGCGGTGCGACACGCGCTCTTCGCGGCGCAGCCGGAATGGGCGGAGTCCGCCGATCCTGCGCGCCGCGTGGCGGAAATCGGCCGGGCCGCGGTACGGGACAGCGCGCGCTTCAACGGCTGCCTGGTGCACGACAGCGCGGCGGCGAGCGCGACGATTGCCGCCAATCTGGAGCGGGCCCGCCAGCAGGGAGTGACGGCGACGCCGACCTTCATCATCCGGGTCGGCGAGCGCAGCGCGCAGCTGGTGCGAGCGGCGTCGCCAGACTCCATGGCGCGCGTGGTCTGGCGGCTGCGCAACGCGCAGTAGCCTCTCCAGGCTCGAGCGCGGTCCAAGGCGGCGCGCTGCATCGCCGCGGGATCGTTCCAGAAGACTGCCATCATCCTCCCTGCCGGCACTCCCTTTCGGGTCCCGGTCCACGTCTTCGACTCACAGACCGCGCACAGTCGTGCTCGCGGCACCCGCCGGAGGCTACCGCCGCGCGGCAAAGTCGGACGTCAGGGCGAAAGGCGGGGTGGAGAAGGGCTCTCAGGGGAGCGCCGGTCCCGCGGGTGCGTCCGGGTCCTCGGCGGAGAGCGCCTCGGCCCGGATACGGTCCAGCTCCCGGCGCGCCCACTGGCCCTCGAGCGCGTCCGGCCGAGAGCGGGCCAGGCGCGCCAGCTCGGGCGCGGCCCGCAGGGGCTGGTGCAGGCGATCCACGCAGAGCTCGGTCAGCTCGCGCACGACGAGGGCATCGTGTGCGGGAGTGAGACGCGTGGCCGCGGCTGCGCGCCGGAACCAGGCCAGCGCCTCGGCGGGGCGGTCGAGCCGATCCCGGTACAGGCGGGCGACATCGATGTAGGGCTGGGGATCGCCGGGGTCCTCCGCGACGGTGCTCTCGTAGGCGGCCAGGGCGGCGTCCAGGTGACCCTGCGCCACCAGCGCCCGGGCCTGCGAGTGCCCGGCCGGAGGCGGCGTCGTCCGGCCGGAGGGGAGGAAGACGGCGGCCACGGTCCTTCCGATCAGCTCCGGCATCCGGGCGCCGCCGATGCCGGCGGGAACGGCCACGAGCAGCGCGACGAGGACGGAGTGGAACACAACATAGGCGAGGCCGGCGCCGGCGAGGCCGGCACAGATGCCGAGCACGACCAGGTTGAACCGCTGCATGCCCAGGTGGGGCTCGCGCAGCATAGGCGGCGGGTGTGGCGGCATGGGCGGCATGGGGGTAGGCTAGGGCGAGGGCAGGGGCAGGGGCAAGGGAAAGGGTGAAGGAAAGGGAGAGGGGGAAAGCACTTTGGATACGCTGACGGCGGCGCGGGGGCAGATGGAGGTGTCGCTCGCGTTCCACATCATCTTCGCGGCGGTGGGGATCGGGCTGCCGCTGCTGATGGTGATCGCGGAGGGGCTCTGGCTGCGGACGGGGCGGGAGCATTATCGGGCGCTGGCGCAGAAATGGGCGAAGGCGACGGCGCTGACGTTCGTGGTGGGCGCGGTGTCGGGGACGGCGCTGTCGTTCGAGCTGGGGCTGCTGTGGCCGCGCTTCATGGCGCTGGCGGGCGGCGTGGTGGGGCCGACGTTCGCGCTGGAGGGGTACGCGTTCTTCATCGAGGCGATCTTCATCGGGCTGTACCTGTACGGCTGGGACCGGCTCTCGCCGAGGGCGCATTGGCTGACGGGCGTCCCGGTGGCGGTGAGCGGCGCGGCATCCGGGGTGCTGGTGCTGGCGGCGAACGCCTGGATGCAGACTCCCGGGGGCTTCCAGGTGGCCGGCGGACGGCTGGTGGCGGTGGACCCGTTGGCGCCGTTCAAGGCGACGGCGTGGCTGGACATGGCGCTGCACTCCACGCTCTCGAGCTACATCGCCACGTCCTTCGCGGTGGCGGGGGTATACGCGGCGGGGATGCTGCGGGGCCGGCGGGATGCCTACCACCGCTCGGCGCTGGGGATCGCGCTGGCGATCGGGACCGTGACCGCGCTGCTGCAGCCGCTGTCGGGCGACATCAGCGCGCGGCGGGTGGCCCGCACGCAACCGGCCAAGCTGGCGGCCGCGGAGGCGCTCTTCCGGACGCAGCGGCGGGCGCCGCTGCTGCTGGGCGGGATCCCCGATGCGGCGGCGGGACGCACGCGCTTCGGGCTGGAGCTGCCGGGCGGGCTGAGCCTGCTCGTGGGCCACGACCTGGACACGGAAGTGAAGGGTCTGGACTCGGTGCCGCCGGAGCAGCGGCCGAACGTGCTGGTGACGCACCTGGCGTTCGACACCATGATCGGCTCGGCCATGCTCCTGATCGCGGCGGGCGTGGCGTACTGGGTGGTGCGGCGGCGGCGGAAGGGCGACGTCGCCCGGCCGTGGCTGCTGCGGGCGCTGCTGGCGTCGTCGCCGCTGGGATTCCTGGCGCTGGAGGCGGGCTGGCTCGTCACCGAGGTGGGGCGCCAGCCGTGGGTCATCTACAACGTGATGCCGACGGCGGACGCGGTGACGCCGGTGACGGATGTGCCGGTGACGTTCTTCGGCTTCAGCGTGGTGTACCTGGCGCTGGGCACGGCGCTGGTGCTGCTGCTGAGGCGGCTGGCGACAGGGGCACCGGCGCCCGGGGGCGGGGCGGAGGAGGAGGTGCGCAGTGTCGCTTGAGATCGTGCTGGGCGGTCTGGGAGTGGTGGGCGTGCTGGCCTACGGGCTGCTGGGAGGCGCGGACTTCGGGGGCGGCGTGTGGGACGCGCTGGCGACGGGGCCGCGCAAGGCGGCGCAGCGCCGGGCGATCGCGCGGGCCATGGGGCCGGTCTGGGAAGCCAACCACGTCTGGCTGATCTTCGTCATCGTCATCATGTTCGCGGCGTTCCCGTCCGCCTACGCGGCGCTGAGCGAGGCGCTGTTCGTCCCGTTCCACCTGGTGCTGCTGGGGATCATCCTGCGGGGAGCGGCGTTCGTATTCCGGACCTACTCCCCGGGGGACTCCCGGGGGATGGATGGCGCCGGGGCGCTGCGCTGGGGAGCGGTGTTCGGCGTGGCCAGCGTGATCACGCCGGTGCTGCTGGGAATGTGTCTCGGCGCCGTGTCCACCGGTGGCGTGCACGTGAGCGCAGGCACGGTCAGCATCGACGGCGGGCCGCCCTGGCTGACGCCGGTCTCCATCGGGATCGGGCTGCTGGCGCTGGCGCTCTGCGCCCAGCTGGCGGCCATCTATCTGGCCAACGAGACGACCGACGAGCTGCGCGAGGATTTCCGCAGCCGGGCACTGCTGGCATCCACCGCGGTGGTGGTGCTGGCGGCGGTGATGCTGCCGCTGCTGCAGGCACGGGCGCCCAACCTCTGGCGGGGGCTGCTCGCCGCGCGCACCCTGCCGGTGCTGGTGGCCGGGGCGGGCTGCGCCGCCGCGGCCGGCGTGGCGCTGTTGCGGCGCCGCTACCGGATCGCCCGGGCGGCGACGGTGGGGCAGGCCGGGTGCATACTCGCCGGCTGGGCGCTGGCCCAGTACCCGTACATCATCTACCCGGACGTGCGGGTCATGGACGCGGCGGCGCCCGCGGCCACCTTGCGCTTCATCCTCTACACGCTGCCGCTGGGGCTCGGTCTGCTATTGCCGTCGCTCTATCTGCTGTTCCGCGTATTCAAGGGGGAGCACATCTGAAGGGCGGCAGCGAGCACGAGCACGGCATACGTGCACCTGCACGTGCGCGGAGAAGGGAGTAGGTCCTGCGGACAGTGGAAGGAGCGGGAGCAGGAGCAGGTCCCGCCATCCGGCCATCCCGCCATCGGACCGCGCTTCTGCGCTAGGCGTCGGCGCTGTTGCGCCGATGCGGGCGGCGGGGCTCGGGCGTGTCGGCGCGGGGGAAGGTGAAGAAGAAGCGGCTGCCCTTCCCTTCCTCGCTCTCGACACCAATGTGACCACCGTGGGCCTCGACGATGCCCTTGGCGATGGCGAGGCCCAGACCGATGCCGGCGCGGCCGGTGCGGCGCGCCTGCCAGAAGCGGTCGAAGACGTGGGGCAGCTGCTCCGGGGGGATGCCGGGACCGGTATCCTCGACTTCGATGCGGACGTCGTTGCCTGCGGCCGCGGCGCGCACCCAGACGCGGCCGCCGCCGGGGGTGAACTTGACGGCGTTGCCCACCACGTTGGAGACGACCTGCACGACGCGGCCGGCGTCGGCGAGGATGCGGGGCAGGGTCTCGGTGCCGAGGTCGATCTCGAGGTGGAGCGGCTTGGCGTCGGCGAGGGGGATGAGCCCGTCGCAGGCCTCGCGCACGAGGGGCTCGACCGCGCAGGGTCGGCGCTCGAGGGAGAGCTGGCGCGCCTGGACGCGGTGGACCTCGAGCAGGTCGTGGATGAGCCGCTCCATGCGCTCGGCGGAGCGGCGGATGGCGTCGCCATAGTAGCGAGCGGAGTCGTCGCTGACGCTGGAGACCATCATCTTCTCGGCCATGATGATGGCCTGCAACGGATTACCGAGCTCGTGCGAGACTGCGGCGAGGACGTCGTCGCGGGCGAGGATGGCCTGCTTTGCCTCACCGTAGAGGCGGGCGTTCTCGACGGCGATGGCGGCGCGGCGGGCGAGCTCCTCCACCAGGCCGAGGTCCTCGGCGTCGTAGGGGCGGCCGCCCGTGCGCCGGATGAAGGTGATGACGCCCGTGGTCCGGCCGTGGGCGATCATGGGGACGATGACGTGGGAGCGGATGTCGAGAGCCTGGAGCAGCTCGAAGTGGCGATCGCCCTGGCTGATGTCGCGCAGGTAGCTCTCGGGGACGTCGGAGACGAGCTGGGCGTGGCCGGTCTCGAGGGCGCGGAACACCAGGTGAGGCGAGGAACGGTCGAGCGGGTAGCGGCGCAGCTCCTCGACCAGCGCTTCCTTGGTCGGGTCGGTGTGGGCGACCTCGAGGCGGCGGACGGTGCCGTCGGGCTCGACGACGTCGACGATGCACATCTCGGCGACGCCGCGGACCGCGAGCTGCGCGACCGCCTGCAGCGTGAGCTGGTAGTCGAGGGAGGATGAGAGGATGCTGCCGGCTTCCGCCAGGAACTGGCGGGAGACCTCGCCTCGTTTCCTGCGGGTGATGTCCTGGAAGAAGACGCTGAGCCCCTCGTCGGTCGGATAGAGCCGGGTGCCGATCCAGCGCTGGGCGGGGGCGAAGTCGACGTCGAACTCGCGGGCGACGCGCTCGCGCATGGCCAGGCGGCACTCCTCCTCGAAGAGTGTCGCGCGCAACGCGGGGACGACATCCCAGAGGGTGCGCCCGAGAGCGGCATCCCGCTGGATGGCGAGAGAGCGCTCCGCCTCGCGGTTGATGTAGGTCATGCGCCAATCGGCATCGATAGCGAAGAAGCCGTCGGCGATGCTCTCGAGGATGTGCTCGAGACGGGCGGCGGCCGCCTCGGCCGCGTGCCGGGCTCCCTGCTCCACCAGGAGCGCCCGGGCCTGGCTCTCGCTCGCCCGCGCCTCCGTCACATCCACGCCGATCCCGATGACGAAGCGGACCTCTCCCCGTGCATCCGTCAGGACGGTGTTGGACCAGGAGACGAGGCGGCGTGCCCCGGAGCGGGCGACCCAGATGTTCTCGTGGAAGCTGGGGAACTCACCGGCGCAGAGTCGATCGAAGACGGCGCGAACGCCGCCGACATCTTCCTCCAGCAGCAGCACGTCCCAGAAGGGCAGCCCGAGGACCTCGCCGGCCGCGTAGCCCGTGATCTCCTCGCAGGCGCGGTTGAAGAGGACGATGCGGCCGGCGCGGTCCAGGACCACGATGAGCGAGCCCGCCGTCCCCAGAACGGCGGCCAGGAAATCGGGATCCTGCGCGAGCGCCCGCGCGGACGCTCCGCCGGCCGCTGCCGACGTGGCGCTGTCCTCCCTGGCCACGGGCCTCCGGGACGATGCGGGTGGGGACATTTCCGGCAGTATCGGTAACAGAATAGCGGCGCGCGGCGCGGGGAGACAGACCCGCAGCGCGCGCCGCCCCGGGCCGGGTGCGCGCCTCAGCTACCGGCCAGGATCTGCCGGAGGAACTCCAGCGCGCGCGGGTCATGGCTCTGGCCGAGCCAGAAGATGGCCTGGCGGCGCATCTCCGGATCCCTGTTGCCGCGGGCGATGGCCATGAGGGCGGGCACGCCTTCCTCCGCCGGGCGCTGGGAGAGCGCGAAGATGGCGGACCGCCGCACCTGGCGGTCCCCGTCGTTCTCCACGATGTCGGTGAGCCCCTTCGTGGCGGCGGTGGCCGCCTGCTGCGCCAGCCAGAAGGTGGCGTCGCGGCGCACCTCGGTGGGGCGGCTCTCGTCGCGGGCGAGGGCGAGGAGCTTCGGCCACACCTCGACGCCATCGGCGAGGGACGCGGGGAAGACCGCGTGCCTGGCCACCTTGGCTTCGCCGTGGGCGGCCACGTCCAGGAGCCAGGCGCTGGCCTCGGCGGGGGCGATGGTGCCCAGGTCGGTGGCCGGCCCGGCGCCTTCGCGCCAGCGGCCGCCGACGTAGAAGCGGAGCGCGGTGACCCGGTGCGAGGCGAGGTCGAGCGACACGCGGGCGGGGCCGCTCTCGCAGGCGGATTCCCACTCCGATGTGGGGCGGCGGATGTTGACGCTCTGGCCATCGCCGCAGACCCCGGCCCGGACAGCGAAACTGAAGCGCACGGTGCCATCGGGCGCCGCCGCGATCCGCTGGGCCAGCGACTGGGCGGCCAGCGGCGCCAGGGGAGCCGCCAGGGGCGGCGCGCCGGCCGCGAGGAGCGTGGCGGCGGCGAACGAGGTGAAGCGCAGCGTCGTCATTGGTTGATGATCTCCTGGAGGACCTTGGCCGCGCGCGGATCGCGGGACTGTCCGAGCCAGAAGATGGCCTTCGAGCGGAGCGAAGGGTCCTTCTCGGTCCTGGCCACTTCCAGCAGCTTGTCCACGGCATCCTTGCGCTGGCTCATGGCGAAGAGGATCTGCTCGCGCATGGACTTGTCCGCGCTGGCGTCGTAGAGCTTGGAAAGCTCGGCCACGCTGAGGCCACCCTCCTGGCTGGCCCAGAAGAGCGCCTGCTTGCGCACGTTCAGCGGCTGCGAGGCATCGGTGGCGACGTCCACCAGGAAGCGGCTGTCCCCGGAGCCGTGCATCTGCGAGAGCGAGAAGAGGATGCGCTCCTTGGTCCGAGGGTTGTCCGCCCGCTTGAAGAGCTGGCGCAGGAACTCGGCATTGTCCGCCGTGGCATCCTGGCCGATCCAGAAGATGGCCTTCTCGCGCAGGTCCGCCGGCGCAGCGGCATTGTCGGCGAAGCGCCGCAGCGCCGCCGCCGCCTCGGGCGAGCGGTGCTGCGAGAGGGCGAAGAGGGCCTTCTCCTGCAAGGACCGGTCGGTGGCGGAAGCGAGCACCTCCTGGATCGCCTTGAGCGCCTTGGGCCCCGGCACCTGGGAGAGCCAGAACACCGCCTGCTCCCGCACGCCCGGATCGGGGTCGTTGCGGACCAGGTCCAGCAGGATGTCCTCGGTCTCGTCCGTGCGCTTCTGCGAGATGAGGAACACGGCCTGGCGGCGCAACGGCGCGGAGCACGCGTCCCGGCGCTTGAGCACATCGCGCAGCACCGGCAGTGCCTGGTCCGCGTCCATCTGCAGCAGCGCGTTCAGCGCCGCGACGCGCATGGCTGCCTTCTCCTCCTGACCAGCGCATTCCGGCGGCAGCGCCTGGCGCCTCGAGCCGCCCGGGCCCATGGCACCGACGACCTCCATCGCGGGACGAGCCGCCTCGAGTGCGGCCTTGGCGGCCTCCATACCGGCCTTGGCAGCCTCCATCTCGGCGCCGGTGCGCTCCGCTTGGACGGCCACCTGGTCCGCGACGGCGCCGGCGCGCTCGGCCTCGAAGGCGGCGGCGCGCGCCTCGGCGGTGACCGCTTCCGCGGCGTCGGCGTCGCCGGTCCGGGCCAGGGCGCCGTTGATGCGCGCGGCCAGGGCCTCGGCATCGCCGCGGGTGTTGGCGTTGGGGAAGCGCTTCTTCTGCTCCTGCAGGGCGACCTGGGCGCGGCGCAGCTCCTCGGAGCCGCCCTGGCGATAAAGCGCGAAGGCATGCCAGTAGAGCGCATCGGGCGCGTAGCTGGAGTTCGGGTACCGATCGACGAGGCTGCGGAAGAGGGCGGCAGCCTGCCTGTAGTCGCCCTGGTTCAGGTGCTCGCGGGCCAGCTTGTAGAGCGAGTCCGCGGGGTCGCCCTGGTGCCTGGGCGCGGGCGGCACGGTGGCGAACGGCCGCTGCACCAGGCCCGGCCCGGCGGCGGGCGCTCGGGAGGGCGCGGGGCCAGGCACGGCGACCAGGCCGAGCGAGGTCACGAGCGCGAACAGTGTGACGCGTAGCATGGAGCCCTCCTCAGGTTTGGGCCGAGGCGCCGGCCGGCACGGCAGTACGCAGCCTCGGGAGTATGTCGCGCTCCTGGAGCGCACGGTCGACGAGCTCCGCGTCGCCCGGACGTGCATCGGGCGCGGCGCGCAGCTGAACGATCTGGACGAGAACCAGCTCGAGGTCTTCCAGCAGGGGCCGCAGCTTGGGGTCGCGGCCGGCCGGAGAGTCGATCAGCAGGCGGGTGCTCGAGAGCACGTCCCCGGCCCACTGCGCGAGCTGTGGATCCACGACACCCCGCTGGCGGGCGTCGGCACGAAAGGAGGTCAGCAGCAGCTCCGCCTGGCCCAGGGTCTGGGCGGCGGCCAGCCGGTACATCGAGCTGCGAGGCTGGGGCTGAGGCTGGGACGATCCCGGCCGGACGGTGTTCAGGGCGAACGTACGGTTCACGGGTGCGGCAGCGTCCGGAGTCCGCTGCTCCGACGGCGACGCCGCGGCGAGCGACCCGGGCGTCCGAGACTCGCCGGGCGCCTGCAACTTCGCGGGCCCGCCGGCGGGGGCCTTCGTCTCCGCCTGCCGGGTCGCCACGGTGGCGGCCGGCCGCTGGTACACCAGGGAGAGGCGACCGAGACCGAAGCTGAGCAGAAGCAGGGCCGCCACCGGCAGCGCCCGCCAGGCCCAGCGCTGGGCCCGGCGCCGGAAGGGGATCACGTCCGCCGGCAGATCGCCGGGGACTCCCGGATCGCCGGCCTCCGTGAGGGCGACGTCGCCCGAGGAGAGGCGACCTGCCTTGCGGGCCGCGCGGATGCGCCGCCACATCTCGTCGCGCGACGCCTCGGGTGGAGGATTGTACCCGTCCCGCGCGAGGTCGCGAATCAGCTCGTCCATGCGATCTTCCTTCATACGGCCCACTCCTCGGCGAAGTCCGCCAGCTCCTCCCGCAGGGCAGCCCGCGCCCGGAAGAGGCGAGCCTTGGAAGTCCCACTGGGTATTCCCAGCACCACGCCGATCTCCTCGTGCGTGAAGCCCTCGAGGTCGTGCATCAGGAACACGATCCGGCCGTGCTCCGGCAGCCCATCGATCGCCCGCCGCAGCCGCACCTTGAGGTCCGGCTCGGCCTCCCTGCTCTCCACGCCCAGCTCCCTGGCATCGTCGAGATCCGTCTCGCGCTCGCGGAAGCGCTTGACCTTGCGCATCCCGTTGAGCACGACCGAAACCGCGATGGAGTGAAGCCACGTGGCGAAAGCGGAGTCGCCCCGGAAATCGGCCAGGCGGCTGAACGCGCGGATGAACGTGTCCTGGGTGAAATCCTGGGCCAGCTCCTCCCTGCCGCTCATGCGGTAGGCGAGGCGGTAGACGCGGTCGACGTGCGCGTCATAGAGCGCGCGCTCGGCGACTTCATCTCCCAGCTTGGCCCGGGCGATCAACTCGCGGTCGTCCACCAGGCTCCATTCCTTTGGGCGAGGGTCCTCGTCCGCTGCGTCTGAGTAGACACGGCCAGGGCGGAAACGGTTGCGTGCGCCTGCCGCTGCGGGAGCGGCGGGCGTGGTGGCGGTGCGTGCTGCGGTGCGGCTTCAGATCGCGGGGGCCTGCAGCTGCTCGTGACCGATGAGCCAGGCCAGGGCCTCGCGCACCGCGCCGAAGCTGGAGTAGCGGGGCTCGTATCCCAGGAGCCGCCGCGCCTTCTCGATGCTGCCACAGGGCGAATGCGCCAGGTGGTCGAGGGTGAGGCGAGCATCCTCCTCGGACACGTCGCGGCGCCACTCTTCGAAGGGGAGGAAGCGCAGCTGCGGCTCGTGGCCGAACCAGCCGGCAACCTCGCGGGCATAGCCGTAGAGCGTCACCGCCGCGGGGGAGACCACGTGGAAGGCCTCGCCCACGGCCTCGTTGCGCGCGACGATGGCGCGCTCGAAGGCCTGGG
This sequence comes from Gemmatimonadota bacterium, assembly GCA_017881445.1. Taxonomy (GTDB): domain Bacteria; phylum Gemmatimonadota; class Gemmatimonadetes; order Longimicrobiales; family RSA9; genus JADGQX01. The sequence goes on from JADGQX010000010.1 coordinate 36,870, forward strand.
CGACATCGTCGGCGTGGACGTGGTGCAGCGTGGAAAGGCCGCGGTCGGGGAGCGCGACAGGAGCCCCCGCGGCCAGGGCCTCGAACACGGACAGATTGAGGTTCCCCTGCGGGTTGATGGGTCGCCAGCCCGCGCCCACGATGTGACCGGGGTGCAGGATCGTGGCCGGCAGGCCGCCCAGGCGGGCGCGGCCGAGCAGCAGCGCCTCGATGGCCGCCTTGCGGATGCCGTAGTCGCCGAAGGGGTGGCGCGGCCGCAGCTCGTCCGTGGGCGCGACCTCGGTGGCGCCGTGCACCCACATGGTGCCGCAGTGGAGGAAGTGGGCGATGCGGCCCTGGAGCGCGTCCACCAGCTGCAGGCAGCTCTCGGGGTGGAAGCAGATGAGGTCCACGACCACGTCCGGCCGCAGACCGGCGACGCGCGAACCGAAGCTGCCGGCGGCCTCCTCCGCAGTGCGGTCCACGTGCACGCGCTCTACGGCGCTCCACTCCGGGCGGTAGTGGTAGGGCTCGCGCGCACCGCGGCTGAGGGCGACGACCTGGTGACCCGCCGCCACCAGGCGGGGGACGAGATAGCTGCCGATGTGACCGGTCGCGCCGATGACGACGATGCGCATGCTGGCTCCCTGAGAGGTTCCGGAGGGGTCCGAGCGATAATGTGCCTCCACGGCGGCGCTGTCAAAGGAACATGCTGGCACCTGGCTTGCCCCGGCCCCAGTCCATGCGCTCCTTACCCGACCGGGCGAACTGGCGCGCCGCGCTCTGGCTCCGGCGGCAGCGGATCCGGGGACGACGCGGCTTCATCTGGCGCTGGTTCATCCCCCGGCTCGCGCTGCCCGCGGCGCTGCTCGCCAGCGTCCTGCGCGTCCTGACCGAGCCGTTCCGCTGGGGCCACGCGCTGGCACACCTGCTCCTGAACGTGGCCGGCGCGGGGGTGGTGGGCGGGTACGTGACCGGGCGGCTGCTGTGGCAGACGATCGTGGCGGGAAGTTGGTGGCGCGGGAGCGCGCGGGGGCGGGTGCGGGACGCGCCCGGGACGCGACCCGCGCGGGGCGGGACCGTGCCGCCCGGCTCACCGGGCGGCGCCGATCCGCCGGCGTGAGCCGCTCCCGGGCCGTGGTGCGGGCGCGGCCCGGGGGCGGCGCCGTCATGGGCCTCCCCAACGCTCGCCCCGACGCTCGCCCCGATGCTCGCCCCGAGGGGAGCAGGCGCGCGTCAGTGCGGGTGCGGCCTCAACTCGCTCATGCGGCTGGCGAGCGGCGGCGTGGCGACGTGCAGATCGGGCTCGTCGTGGATGAAGGTGATCTGCAGCGTGCCGAGCACCGCCGCCACCTCCTCCCTGTCGGCCAGCGCCGGCGCGGGGCTGAAGCGGACGCCGCCCGCCTCCAGCAGCCGCACGAGCCCCGCCAGCCGCCCGGGCGGGATCTCGACTTCCAGCACGAGCGAGATGTTGGAGTACTGATGGAAGTCGAGGATCCAGCCGCCGGTGACGCGGATCGCTTCCTCGACGATGTCCACGAGCGCGTGGCGCTCAACGCGCGTGGACCCTTGCAGGTGCAGCGACGTGACAGGCATGGTACCGCCTCGCGCACGACGCACGAGCCGACCACTTGGGAACGCGGGCGCGGGCCGGCGTAGCGCCCTTCCAGCTGTCGAAGGTGAGCCGGGACCATGGGGTTGGGCCCCGGCGGGGGGCACCAGGGACGGTTCCATATCTACAGATGTCCCCGCGCAGGAGCAACGGGGACGGGCCTCAGTCGAACTCCACTCTCGGGCCGGGTTGCGACGCCCCCACGCGACCGGCTTCGATCTCCGCCCGGGCGTAGTTCTCCCCTCGCACCGGCGCACCGGCCAGCCGCCGCAGCATGGCGATCTGGCCGGTGTGGGTGAGAGCGTCGGCGACAGGACCCTGGAAAAGCTGCTCCGCCGATCGACCCAGGGGCGCGCCGGAGGCGAGGAAGGCCTCGAAGCGGCCGAGGGCGCCGAAGAAACGCTCGACCTCGTCAGGCCAGTCGAGGGGGGTGGAGTCCCGCCACACGTGGGTGCCGCCGGCCAGGGCGAGCGCCCAGTCGAGCAGGTCGCCCATGTGCGCCAGGATCTCCGCGGGCGTGCGCGACTCCGGCCCCACGCGCAAGTCCGCGAACCCCGGGGGCGCGTCCCGCAGCGCCTTGCCGGCACGGTAGGCGAGGGTGGCAACGGTGTGGCGCAGCAGGGCGCGCCGGCCATCGTCCGGCGACCGCTCGGACGGATCCATGGCGGGACTCCCGCGATCAGTGGACGGTCGGCAGGGCGTCGGGGGCGCGCGGCTGCCGCGCGCCGACGAATCTGGCGAACAGGACCGGGAGCAGGAAGAGGCCCGTCGCGAGCACCGTGCCCCAGACGTTGACCCCAAGGAGGGTGGCGTATCGCCCGTGGCCGATGGCCAGTGCCGGCGGGAGCAGGCCGGCCACCTCCACCACGCCGGCCAGGATCCCGGTCCAGAAGGCCAGGTGGAAGGAAAGCGCCGGGGCGCGCAGGAACAGGCCCAGCAGGAACACCGGCGCCAGCCCGAGGACCATGGTGCCGCTGATAGTCGTCGCCTTCAGGATGGCCGCGCCGAACAGGAGCGGGATGTTGCCGAGAACAGCCGCCGCGACCATGGCCACGCGCCCGGCCACGAGGCCGCGCCGCGGCGCGGCGCGCACCCCGGGCACGTCCACGCTCACCGCCTTGGCCACGGCGCTGAAGGCCGAGTCCACGGTGGAGCCCGCCGAGGTGAGCATGACGATGTTGACCATGACGAGGACGCCGGCACCCAGCGACACCGCGACCGCGCGGGGGGCGTCGTCGCTTACGGGCAGGCCGGAAAGGAACGCGGTCACGCCCACACCCCCGAAGAGGGCAATGGCCAGCGCTCCGAAGCCACCCGCCAGCAGGAACGCTCGCCGCGTGGTGCGGTAGTCGCTCAGGAAGCCCCGGTCGGTCAGCACCGGATCGTGGAACGGGTAGGAGAGCGATTGCAGCAGCGCGACCAGCAGCAGGTCCACGCCCCCGCGCAACGTCCAGGACCCCGCCCCCGCCAGCGTCGCCAGCGAGCGCCCACCGCCCCGGGGCAGTGCCACCAGCACGATGAGGGAGAGGAAGGCCGCGAAGACCGCGGCGTGCATGGCGTCGGTCCAGATCGACGTGCGTAGCCCACCCTTCAGCGTGTAGGCCAGCGTCAGCGCCGTGAAGGCGAAGGCGGCGCCGTAGTAGGCCACTCCGCCCCTCTCGCCGAAGTACGCCGCGACCACCGACGTGTTGCTCCAGACCTCGTTGTAGAGCCGGATCAGCACCGCCAGCATGAAGGTGGTGGCGGCCGCGCGGCCGTACCGACCTACCAGCCAACTGGCGAGCGAGGTCGCTCCGAAGCGACGGCGCAGCGCCACGATGGTCAGACCGCCCACCGGGATCGACAACCAGTACGCAGCATACGCCACCGCCCCCGGTGCCCCCAGCTGGGCCCCGAGGTTGGCGGCGTTGGTCACCGACTTGGCGAAGATCCAGGCGATGAAGAGCGAGGCGAAGAGCCAGGCCGTCGAGGGAGGCCGCCCCTCACGGTTCTTGCCCTCGAAGAAGCCGGCGCGGTCCCGGGCCGAGGGCGCCAGTCCGACCAGGAGCACGCCATAGAGCGCAAGTAGAAGCCAACTCACCACTTGCCTCGCGCACGCTCCCGGGCCGGCAGCACCTCCAGGCAGGTAGTCCACCAGCCGGTGCGGATGGTCTCGATGAACTCCTGCGGCAGGCGCTCCTCCCGCATCTCGTCGGCCAGCGCCTCCTGGTCGTAGGCGACGGGGACGAACTCCACCTCGAGAGCGCCCTCCGGCTCGCGGGCGGCCGAGAGCAGCGCGTACCACACCTCGGTGCGACCGTCGTTGGCGGGCCGGCCCAGGGCACCGACGTTCACGTACCAGGCGCGGTCGGCGATGCGGCGCTGCCAGTGGATGCCGGTGTGGGTGCCGAGGATGACGTCGCAGGCGTGGTCCCGGGCCAGCCTGGCCAGGAAGTGGGTGGGCGTGGCCGACTCCCAGAGGAACTCGTTCATCTGGCGGGGCGACCCGT
>JADGQX010000268.1 GCA_017881445.1 Gemmatimonadota bacterium
CGCCCAGCACGGCGTAGGTGGTCAGGCGCCCGAGATGCCAGAGCGCGGCCCCGCCAGGCGCGCCCACGACCCGCAGCCGCGCGCCCCCCGGCGCCCTCGTCGCCGCCCCCGGCCGGCCCCCGCCGGCCGCGGCCAGGCCGCCGCACATCCCCACGCAATGCGGGCTGCCCAGGAATCCGGCCGCGAGAGCGGCGAGCACGATGGCGAGCATGCGGGCAAGGTAGTGCCGCTCCTGCGCCTGCGGCAGGGTCGTCCGGCCGGCGCGAACGGTCGCCTGTCCGGGAACCACCTACGATTTGTACGGCAACTCCCTGCGGTGAAGTGCAGTAGAGATTCTCATTTTCCCGGCGGTCCACACCACTCCCCCACCGCCCCGCCGCCCCGCCGCCGGGGCGCGCGCTGCACGCGCGGCGTGGGGTTATTCCCAGCACCAGAGGGAGGGGCTCGTGCCGCAGACGGTGGAAACCCTCGCACCGGCTCGTGACGCGGAGTCGTTGCCTCCGCCGCCGCCGGTCGCACCGCCGGTGTACGACGACGCCATCGTGAGGCTGTTCTTCGGGGCGACCGTGCTGTGGGCGGTGGTGGGCATGCTGGCGGGCGCGACGATCGCGCTGGAGCTGGCGTGGTGGAAGGCGAACCTGGGGATCCCCTACCTGACCTTCGGCCGTCTGCGGCCGCTGCACACGAACGCGGTGATCTTCGCCTTCGCCGGGAACGTGTGCTTCACGGGCATCTACTACTCGCTGCAGCGGCTGCTGAAGGTGCGCATGTGGAGCGACACGCTGTCGCGCTTCCACTTCTGGGGTTGGCAGGGGATCATCGTGGCGGCGGCGATCACCTTGCCGCTGGGTCTGACGCAGTCGAAGGAGTACGCGGAGCTGATCTGGCCCATCGACCTGGCGATCGCCGTGGTGTGGGTGGCGTTTGCGGCCAACTTCTTCGGCACCATCGCGATAAGGAAGGTGGACCACCTGTACGTGGCGATCTGGTTCTACATGTCGTTCGTGATCGCCATTCCGATCCTGCACATCGTGAACAACCTGGCCGTGCCGGCGACGATGGTGCGGTCCTATCCGGTGTACGCGGGGATGACGGACGCGCTGGTGCAGTGGTGGTACGGCCACAACGCGGTGGGCTTCTTCCTGACGACGCCGTTCCTGGGGCTGATGTACTACTTCCTGCCGCGGGCGGCGGAGCGGCCGGTGTACAGCTACCGGCTGTCGATCGTGCACTTCTGGAGTCTGGTCTTCCTCTACATCTGGGTGGGTCCGCACCACCTGCTCTACTCGGCGCTGCCGGACTGGGCGCAGACGCTGGGCATGGTCTTCAGCCTGATGCTGCTGGCGCCGTCGTGGGGCGGCATGCTGAACGGGCTGCTGACGCTGCGGGGCGCCTGGGACCGCGTGCGCACCGACCCGGTGCTGAAGTTCATGGTGGTGGCGGTGAGCTTCTACGGCATGAGCACGTTCGAGGGCCCGATGATGTCGATCCGGGCGGTGAACGGGCTGTCGCACTTCACCAACTGGGTGATCGGCCACGTGCACAGCGGCGCGCTGGGCTGGGTGGGCATGATCTCCTTCGCCGTGCTCTACTGGCTGGCGCCGCGGCTCTGGGACCGGCCGCTGGCGCGCCCGGGCTGGGCCACGACGCACTTCTGGCTGGCCACCATCGGCATTGTCCTCTACACCGTGTCCATGTGGGCGGCGGGGCTGACCGAGGGGCTCACCTGGCGGGCCCTGGACGGGGCGGGGCAGCTCAAGTACGCGAGCTGGGTCGAGATCGTGGCGCAGCTTCGGCCCTTCTACTGGCTGCGCTTCGCCGGGGGCACGCTCTACCTGCTGGGCGCGATCCTGATGGCCGTGAACTTCATCCTGACGGTGCGCGGCGCGCGGGGCGGGGCGAGCGCGGCACCCGCGAAAACCGCCGCCGAACCGGCGCTGGCCTAAGGGGGCGCACATGTCGAACGAGAAGCAGGAGCAGCCGAAGGAGCGCTGGCACCGGCGCGTGGTGGAGGCGCGCCTGGGCACGTTCGCGCTGCTGACGACGGTGGTGATCTCCATCGGCGGCATCGTGGAGATCACGCCCATGTTCACGGCCAAGCTGGGGCCGCAGCCGCTGGCCGGCGTCAAGCCGGTCACGGCGCTGGAGCTGGCCGGGCGGGACATCTACATCCGGGAGGGCTGCTACGTCTGCCATTCGCAGATGATCCGGCCCATGCGCTCGGAGCTGCTGCGCTTCGGCGAGTGGTCGCGGGCGGGCGAGTATGCCTACGAGCACCCGTTCCTGCTGGGCTCGCGCCGCATCGGGCCCGACCTGATGCGCGTGGGCGGCAAGTACCCGGACGCGTGGCACTTCGAGCACATGCGCGACCCGCGCAGCATCTCGCCCGGCAGCATCATGCCCGCCTACGCCTGGCTGCACCGCAACCGCGTGGACCCGGCCGATGTCCAGGCGTCGCTGCGGGCCATGGCCCGGGTGGGCGTGCCCTACACCGCGGCGGACATCGCGGCCGCACCCGCCGAGATGAAACAGCAGGGCGACTCCATCGTGCGGAACCTGGCCGCCATGGGGATCCGCACGGAGCCGGATCGCGAGATCGTCGCCCTGATCGCCTACCTGCAGCGGCTGGGCAGGGATGGCAAGGCGGCCATCGCGGCGGCGGCGGCGGCGAGCCCGCGGGCGGGCGCGACCTCAACGGCCGGCGGCGCGCCGAAGCCGAGTGGGACAGTGGGACAGTTGGACAGTGGGACCAGCGGCCGTCTCCCGCTGTCCCACTCTCCCGCTGTCCACGAGGGCGGGGGTGCCCCATGAACCACGTCCTGCATCTGGGCGCCATGTCCGTGAGCCACGGCTGGATCCTGGGCGTGACTACGGTGGTGTTCATCCTGTGCTTCCTCGGCTGGACGTGGTGGGCCTACTCGGCGGGGAACCGCGAGCGCATGAACCAGGCGGCCCGGCTGCCGCTCATGGAGGACTAGGCATGGGCAAGAGCATCCAGCGGGACCAGGTCACGGGCCACGCCGACGAGGCCGACGGCATCGAGGAGTACGACAATCCGCTCCCCGACTGGTGGCTGGGGCTGTTCTGGTTCACCATCATCTTCGCCATCGGCTACACGCTCCACTACCACTTCATCGCGCACCGCTCGCCGCAGAAGGAGCTGGCCGCCGAGCTCGCGGCCGCCCGGGTGCAGTGGCCGGAGGGCGTCGCCGGCGCGGCCTTCGTGCCCACGCACGAGCTGGCGGAGAAGGGCGAGGCGATCTTCAAGACCAATTGCGTGCCCTGCCACGGCGAAGACCTGCACGGCAAGATCGGGCCGAACCTGACCGACGACGTCTGGATCCACGGCGGCCGTCCGGACGACATCGTGCGCACGATCACCAACGGTGTGCAGGCCAAGGGGATGCCGACGTGGGGCCCGATCCTGGGGCCGGAGCGGGTGAAGGAGGTCGCGGCCTACGTGATCTCGGAGCACGGCAAGTAGCGAGCGAAGGGGCGGCGATGCTGGGGTTTCACGACACCCGTAAGTGGGTGTACACACAGCACATCGACGGGAAGTACCAGCGGCTGAGGCGCTGGGCCTTCCTGGCGCTGAACGTGCTGCTGTTCGCCACGCCCTGGGTGCGCATCGCGGGCAGTCCGGCGCTGCGCTTCGACCTGGCCGATCGCCGGCTCTTCGCCTTCGGCGCCATGTACACGGCCTCCGATACGCTTCTGCTGCTCCTGCTGCTGCTGTTCCTGGCATTCTCGCTCTTCTTCTTCACCGCGCTCTTCGGCCGGCTCTGGTGCGGGTACGCCTGTCCCCAGACCGTGTTCCTGGACACCTTCGTCCGGCCCATCGAGCGCTGGATCGAGGGGGAGTGGACCACGCGGCGGCGCCGGGACGCGGGGCCGCTCACCTTCGCCCTGGCCTGGCGCAAGGCGGCCAAGTGGACGCTGTTCGCCGCCGCCGCGTTCCTGGTGTCCATGGGCTTCATGAGCTTCTGGGCGGGCGGGCCCGAGCTGTGGACGGGGCGGGCGGGGCCCGTGGAGTACTCGCTGGTGGCCATCTCCAGCGCGGTCTTCTTCGCCGACTTCGCCTGGTTCAAGGAGCAGTTCTGCAACTACCTGTGCCCGTACGCCCGCTTCCAGAGCGCGCTCACGGACGACCGGACTCTGCTGATCGGCTACGACCCGCGCCGCGGCGAGCCCAGGGGCGGCAAGGACGCGAAGGAGGCCGGGCGCTGCATCGAGTGCAGCAAGTGCGTGAACGTCTGCCCGCAGGGGATCGACATCCGCGACGGCTTCCAGCTCGAGTGCATCGGCTGCGCGGCCTGCGTGGACGCCTGCACCGGCGTCATGGGCAAGCTCGGGCACGAGACACTGGTGGACTACGGCTCGCTGGCGTCGCTGGCGGGCCGGAAGGCCAGCCTGCTGCGCCCGCGCACGGCCGTCTATGCGGCGTTGCTGACCATCCTGGCGGTGACGGCGGTGGCGCTGATGCACTCGCGCGTGCCCTTCGAGGCGTCGGTCAGCCGCGCGCCGGGCTCCCTCTTCACCATGGACGGCGACGGCTACGTACGGAACACCTACTTCCTGCGGCTGGCCAACAACGCGGCGCGCCCCGACTCGCTCCACTTCGCCGTGAGCGTCGAAGGGCTGGCCGGCGCGGATGTCACGGCGCCGCAGGTGTCGCTGGCCCCCATGCAGGACCAGCTGCTGCCGCTGATCGTCCGCATCCGCGCCGGCGCGTCCACGCCCCGCACGCTGCCCATGCGCGTGCGCGTGGCCGCGCTCACCGGCCAGCGGGTGCTGACGACCACGTTCGAGACCGGAGGGCTGGATGCCCGGGACTAGCCGCCGCTCCCCCTGGGTCGTCGCGCTCATCGTCGCGCTCGTCCTGGTGGCGATCGTGAACGCCCTCTTCATCTACATCGCCGTGCGCGGCCAGGACCCCATCGTTGAATCCTACAATACCGAGTCCCGCTGAAAGCTCGGCGGCCCTGGCGGCACCCGCGCCTCCCGCGCGCGGCGCCGCCCGCTGCCCCCATTGTGGCCTGCCGGTCGAGGGCGACACCGACGCCTTCTGCTGTGCCGGCTGCGAGATGGCCGCCGCCATCATCCGCGGCGCCGGGCTGGAGGAGTACTACGTCCGGCGCGAGCAGTACGCGCCCCGCCCGTGGGCGGGGGGCGAGGCTGTCCGCGCCTGGAGTGCGGTGCCGGTGGACGGCCAGCCCGATGGCAGCTGCGAGGCCCGCCTGGTGGTGGATGGCCTGCGCTGCGCCTCCTGCGTCTGGGTGGTGGAGCGGGTGCTGGAGCGCACCCCGGGCGTGCTCGGGGCCCACGTCAGCTACGCTACGGGCCGGACGCTGCTGCGCTGGGACCCGGCCACGACCAGCCTCGATGGCCTGGCGCACCGCATCTCGGCGCTCGGCTACCACCCCCGGGCACTGGGCGAGGAAGCGAAGCCCGACCGCGAGCTGATCGTCAAGCTGGGGCTGGCGGCCTTCGCCTCCGCCAACGTCATGACCTACTACGAGGGCCTCTACGCCGGCTGGTGGTACGGCATCGCCCCGGAGTACGCCGCCCTCTTCCGCTGGGCCTCGTTGGTGCTCATGACGCCGGTCGCACTCTGGTGCGCCTCGCCCTTCTTCACCGGCGCCTGGACCGGACTGCGCCACCGCGTGCTGCACATGGACCTGCCCATCGCCCTGGCCATCGCCGTGCTCTACCTGCACGGCCTCTGGGCGACGCTGGCCGCGCGCGACGCCTACCTCGACTCCCTCGGCATGCTGGTCACCCTCCTCCTCGCCGGGCGCTTCCTGGAGGCGCGCGGGCGACGCCGCGCGGCCGAGGCCGCCG
>JADGQX010000269.1 GCA_017881445.1 Gemmatimonadota bacterium
GGCGCCGGCTGCCGGGGCGGACGGGGTGACCGGCACGAGCGGGGCGGCCGGGGCGGACGCCGCCGCCGGGGCGCGATCGGCGGGCGACGACAGCGCCTTCGCCGCGGGAGTGGTCGCGTACCGGGCCTCGCAGTATACGCGCGCCACCGAGCTCTTCTCGGGCTATGCCGGGGCGCACCCGGGGCGGGCCACGGCGTGGTACGACCTGGGGAACTCCGCCTATCGCTCAGGCCGTCACGGGCTGGCGATCTGGGCGTGGCTGCGGGCGCTGGAGCTGGCGCCGCGCGATGCCGATGCCCGGCAGAACCTGGCACTGGCGGGCGCGGACCCCGCCATGGTGGACGCCGCCACGCCGCCGGTGGCGCTCTCCGTGGACGAGCTGCTGCTGGCGGCGGGGCTGCTCTGGCTGGCGGGCGCGGCGGCGCTCTTCGGGCTGCGCCTGGCGCGGCGCAACACTCTGCTCGTGGGGGGAATCGCTGCCATTGGCATGGCCGCCCTGCTGGCCGCCATGGCGGGCCTGGCGCAGCTGGGCCCCGAGCGCGGAGTCATGGTGCGGGCCGCGCCGCTGCTGGGCGCACCCACGCCCCACGCCGACGTCATGGGCCAGATCGCGGAAGGCCTGCCCGTGCGGTTGGTGGAGCGGCGCGGCGGCTGGGTGCGGGTGCGGCGGGAGGACGCGGCGGGGCCGCCACCGTCCGGGGGCCAGGATTCGCAGGAGGGCTGGGTCGAGCGGGGGCGCGTGGGCGCCCTCTGAGCCGCGGCCGGTTCAGGCCTCGCTCCAGCCTTCCTCCCCGACGAGCGGCACGAAGCGACAGCTGGTGATCCACTCCTTGCTGTATTCAACACCCTGCCGCAGGACGCGGTAAAGCTCCTGCTCGCTGCGCGTGCCGATGGGAATGACGATCCGGCCGCCGTCCCGCAGCTGCGCCTGCAGCTCCTTCGGCAGCGACGGCGCTCCCGCCGTCACCACGATGCCGTCGTAGGGCGCCTGGCTGGGCCAGCCGAGGGTGCCATCGCCTACCAGGTAGCGGATGTTGCCGTAGCCCATCTCCTCCAGCAGCTCCCGCGCCTGCAGCGCCAGCTCGGGATCGCGCTCCACGGTATAGACCTCGTGCGCAAGCTCGGCGAGCACGGCGGTCTGGTAGCCGCTGCCGGTGCCGATCTCCAGCACCCGGTCATCCGGGTGCAGGGCCAGCGACTCGGTCATGGTGGCGACCATGAAGGGCTGCGAGATGGTCTGGCCGTGAGCCAGTGAAAGGGCGCGGTCCGTGTACGCGGAACCGCGTTCCTGCAGGGGCACGAACATGTGCCGCGGTACCGACCGCATCGCCTCCAGCACACGACCGCTGCGGATGCCGCGCGCCGCGAGCTGCTCCTGCACCATCCGCAACCTGGCGTCACTCTCGTGCAACCCGGCCCTCCGTGTCCATGGGGCGGCAAAGACTTCCTTCATATTACACTCTCTTCGCGATCCCGCCTCTGCTCATGCAATCCGGCGGCGGGCGGCGCACCGGGGCGGCCGGGTGACGACGACGTCGCCCGCGGGCTTGCTGGACTGGCCCGCGCCCTCTCCGGGACCGTATACTTCCGTCCCGACCGGACCACCCTTTTCCTGCCCCGACCATGGCCGAGAGCTTTCCAAACCTGACGGTGCTCCAGCACCCGCTGCTCCAGCACAAGCTCGCCGTCCTCAGGGACAAGCACACGTCCAAGAAGACGTTCCGCGAGCTGGTGGACGAGATCTCCATGCTCATGGGCTACGAGGTCACCAAGGGCCTCCCCCTGGAGCCCATCCAGATCGAGACCCCCCTCGAGCGGACCACCGCCTACATCGTCAGTGGCAAGAAGCTGACGCTGGTGCCGGTGCTGCGCGCGGGGCTGGGCATGGTGGAGGGCTTCCTCCGCCTCATGCCCTCCGTGCGCGTGGGCCACATCGGGCTCTACCGCGAGCACGATACGCTCCGCCCGGTCTCCTACTACTTCAAGATCCCGCCCGAGCCGGCGTCGCGGGACTTCGTGGTGCTCGACCCGATGCTGGCGACGGGCGGCTCGGCGGTGCGCGCGGTGTCGCTGCTCAAGGAGAATGGCGCCGCCCGCGTTCGCTTCGTCTGCATCGTGGCCGCACCCGAGGGCGTGCGCCGCATGCTCGACGCCCACCCCGACGTCCAGATCTGGACCGCTTCGCTGGACCGCCAGCTCAACGAGGTCGGCTACATCCTGCCCGGCCTGGGCGACGCGGGCGACCGGCTCTTCGGGACGAGATAGGGAGGGGCGCTGCTCGCTGAGGGCCGCTGGGAGTCCCTCTTCCAGCGGGCCCGCGCTGCGGGTAAATTCGCCGGCCAGGGCCCGTAGCTCAGCTGGTCAGAGCAGGGGACTCATAATCCCAAGGTCGCAGGTTCGAAGCCTGCCGGGCCCACTCCGCGCCCGCCGTCCTCCCGAGGGACCGGCGGGCGCTCCGCATCCGGGCGCATTCTAGCGCTCCCCGGCCGCGCCGGGTGACCGCGTCGTGCCGCTTGCGCGGAAGCCTCGCCTCTGCCTATAGTTGCGCCTCTTCCGGGCGAGGACTCCCCAAACATTCGTTTGCCGTGCATCGAGGCGCGCGATCCCCGAGGCGCGACGAAGACGTCGCCCGAGAAAATGGTGCCGCCCGCGGCGCGGGGGGGCGCTTGGGCGTGCTGGCGCGGTTGCTGGCGCCAGTCGTCGCGGGCGGCCTGGCCGGGGTGTCTCTGGCGGCGCAGACGCGGGGCGACCCGGGTCGCGTGCCCTGTCCCGGGCGCGTCTCGCCCGCGCTGCCGCCGCCGGGTTGCGCGGCCGACCTGGGGACGGTGCTGGCCCAACCGCTGACCTGGTGGACCTTGCTGGCGGCGGTGCTGGTGACCGTAGCCGTCGTGGCCTGGGTGCGCTGGGTGCGGGCGGAGGTGCGGGGTCACAAGGGCAGTGCGGCGTTCCTGCTGGTGGACCGGAAGCGCGGCCGGCCGCTGGCCATCGCCGGGGCGGAGCCGGACCCGGCCGCACCCGCGGCGTCCGGCGCAACGGCGGGTGCAGTCGGCGGGTGGCCGCGCCTGGTGGCGGACGAGGAGCGGATGTCGCTGGAGGCGGGGGCGATGCCGCCGGCGGCAGAGTCGCCGAGCTCGCCGGAGGAGGATGGCGTGCACGCGATTCTGGTGGGCCGCACGCTGGCGCTGGCGCCGCCGTCGCCCGCCGCGGCGCCGACGGATGCGACGCTGCAGCTGCTTCCGGGTCGCCTGCTGGTGCTGGACGACACGGGGAAGGCCACCCGCGAGCTCCGCTTCGCGCGGCAGCCGGGGGCGGTAACCGAAGTGACGATCGGGCGGCTGGATGCCCCGCCGGAGCGGCACGTGCGCTTGTGGGCTCCCACGGTCAGCCGGCTGCACGCGCGCATGCGCTGGGTCGGGGGACAATGGACGATCGCGAACCTGTCGCAGACGAACCCGCTGCGGGTGAACGGCTGGTCGCTGCAGGCGGGATCGACGCCTCGGACGCTCATGGATGGCGACCGCGTGGCCGTGGGGGAAGTCGACCTGCTTTTCCGGGAGCGATAGCATGCCGGAACCGTTGTTGGAGGGCGCCTGCTGGACCGATCGTGGCGGCCGGCGCTCGAACCAGGACGCCACGATCGCGGTGCTGCTGGAGGACGGGCGGGAGCTGGTGGCGGTGGCGGACGGCATGGGCGGCCACGTGGGGGGCGCCGTAGCGAGCCGGCTGGCGTTGCAGGCGCTGGTCTCGGGGCTGGAGGACGGCGCCACGCTGGAGGAGGCGGTTTGCGCGGCGAACGCCGCGGTCCACGCCGCGCCGGCGTCGCATCCCGAATGGCATGGGATGGGCACGACGCTGGTGGCGGCGCTGCGCTCGGGGAACCGCTACGAGATCGCGAACGTGGGAGACAGCCGTGCCTACCGGGTGGATGAGGGCGGCATCGTGCAGCTCACGCGGGACCACTCGTTCATGGCGGAGGCGCAGGCGCGGGGGGGCGCGGAGGCGAATGCCGCCGCGAGCTCGCCCTGGCGGCACGCGGTGACGCGGGCGATCGGGCTGGAGCCGGCCGTGGAGGTGGACATATTCGGGCCGTTCCGCGTTCGTGAGCCGGGCTACCTGCTGCTGTGCAGCGATGGCCTGAGCAACGCCCTGGACGAGCCGGCGCTGCGGCGCCACTTCCTGAACGAGCCCGTGGCGGCCGCGGCGGTCGAACGCCTCGGGCGGACGGCGCTGGCGGCGGGCGCGTCCGACAACGTGACGGCGGCGGTGATGCGACTTTCAGCGCGAGACGGCAGGATGGCGCGTCCGGGCGCCCCGCCGCTGGTGCAGCGCGACCGGCCGGCCGCCGCGGCGTCCATCTGGCGCTGGCGCATCCGGGAGGCGGCCATCGTCGTCCTGGGGCTCCTGCTGCTGATCGTCTTCCTGCTCGTGCTGAAGGCGATGTCGTGAGGGGCTGGTGCGCGGGAGGCGGGCCGGGCGGAACACGCCCGGAGACACGTTCACCGGAGCTCGCATGAAGGTCGAGGGCACCCCACCCGGAGCACACCCGCTACGGAGCCTCGAGGTCGAATTCGACGTCGTGCGCGAGCTGGGGCGAGGCGGCAGCTCCGTGGTCTATCTCGCCGTGGAGCGGGAGCTCGAGCGCGAGGTGGCGATCAAGACGATCCACCCGCTGTTCGCCTCCGATCCCGACGCGGTCGCCCGACTGGTGCGCGAGGCTCGCACCCTGGCCCGGCTGCAACACCCGAACATCGTGACCTTCTACGGCGTCCGCCATCTGGCCGGTGGCGGCCTCGCCGTGATCATGCAGTACGTGCGGGGCGAGCGCTTGAAGGACCGGATCCAGGCGCACGGTCCGCTGGGGATCGAGGAAACCCGGGCCGTGCTGGCGGACGTGGCTCGGGCGCTGGCGTACGTGCACCGGCACCACGTGGTGCACCGCGACATCAAGCCCGAGAACATCTACCTCGACCAGGAGCTGGGCATGGCCCGGCTCTCCGATTTCGGCATCGCCCGCGCCTGGGACCGGGACGCCTCCCTGACGCAGGCGGGGCTGGCCATCGGCACGCCGGCGTACATGGCGCCGGAGCAGATCGATGGTGCGCCGCCGGACGGCCGGAGCGACCTCTATTCCCTGGGTCTGGTCGGCTACGAGATGCTGTCGGGCGAGCGACCGTGGGCGGGGCAGAACCTGTACGGGATCATCTACCGCCAGAAAAACGAGGCCCTGCCGCCCCTTGCCGGCCTGCGACCGGATGTGCCGGAGACGCTGCGCTCGGCCATCGAGGGCGCGCTGGAAAAGGACCCGGAGCGCCGCTGGCCGAGCGCGGATGCGTTCCTGGAGTGCCTATCGGGCGACGCGGCCTGGAAGGCCCCGGCCTACCCGGCGAGCGTGGCGCCGGCGGCGATCGCCGATGCACCGCCGCCGCCCATGGCCACCCCGCCGGGCCCGGCGCGGGACGACGCGCTCACGATCCCCTACCGGGTGGAGGATCTGCGCGCAGATCCGCCGCCCGAGTCCATACCGGCGGAAACCGCGGCCGGCGAGAGGGCGGAATCGGCCCCCCCGGCCGAGACGGGCGATGCGGCGCTCGTTGCCCAGCTCGAGTGGGCGCTGGGCCCGGCCGAGGGCGAGGCGCTCGATCCCGGGGAGGTGCAGGAGGAGCCGGTGCCCGCCCGTCGGCGCGGGTGGCGCCGGGCCATGGCCGTCGCCGCCGGACTGGCCCTGGCGCTGGCCGGGAGCGTGAGCGCCTTCTCGCTGCTGCGCAGCCGCGGGGACGAATCCGCCGGCCCGCGCCGCGCCGGCTC
>JADGQX010000270.1 GCA_017881445.1 Gemmatimonadota bacterium
GCTGGCACTTCCGGCCCGCGCGGGACGCCGCCAACCGCGCCGTCGCCGTGACGTACGACGTCAGCTTCGTGTTCTGATCCCGCCCGCGGCGTTGACATCGCCGCAAATCCCACCTATCACACCAAGCTTCGGCAGGTTTTTCAGGGAAAGCGCTCCGCTCGCCCGGGGCCGTGGGGGAAGCTTGAGCGACGCACACCAGCACAGCGCACCGCACGGCCGCTACCTCGCGTTCCTCGTCCTGGGCGCACTGGGCGTGGTCTACGGGGATCTCGGCACCAGCCCGCTCTACGCGGTACGCGAGTGCTTCCATGGCGCACACCGCGTGGCGGCCACTCCCGCCAACGTGCTGGGCATCCTCTCGCTGATCTTCTGGGCGCTGATCATCACCATTTCGTTCAAGTACCTGCTGCTGGTGATGCGGGCGGACAACCGGGGCGAGGGCGGGATCCTGGCCCTGATGGCGCTGCTGGGGAAACGGGGTGAGAAGGGAGCGGAGCACCGGGGCCGGCGGACGCAGTTCGTGCTGGTGTCGCTGGGGCTGTTCGGCGCCGCCCTGCTCTATGGCGATGGCATCATCACCCCGGCCATCTCGGTGCTTTCGGCGGTGGAAGGGCTGAACGTGGCCACGAGCGTGTTCAACGCCTACGTGGTGCCGATCACGATCGTGATCCTCATCCTGCTCTTCTACTTCCAGAAGCGGGGCACCGCCGACGTCGGGGCGGTGTTCGGCCCTGTCATGATGCTCTGGTTCGCCACCATCGGCCTTCTGGGCATGATGGAAATCGTCGGCAACCCGGCCATCCTGGCGGCGCTGAACCCGTACCAGGCCGTCCGCTTCTTCCTGGTAAACCGGGTGCACGGCTTCCTGGTGCTGGGGGCGGTCGTGTTGGCATTGACCGGCGCCGAGGCGCTATACGCGGACATGGGCCACTTCGGCCCCCGGCCAATTCGCCTCGCGTGGTTCGTGCTCGTGCTGCCCTCGTTGCTGCTGAACTACTTTGGCCAGGGGGCCCTGCTGCTGCGCGACCCCGCCGCCGCCGAGAACCCATTCTTCCGGCTCGCACCGCCCTGGGCGCTCTACCCGCTGGTGGGGCTGGCCACGGTGGCGGCCGTCATCGCGTCCCAGGCGGTGATCTCCGGCGCCTTCTCCCTGACGCGCCAGGCCGTGCAGCTGGGCTACTCCCCGCGCGTCGAGGTGGACCACACCTCCGAGCGTGAGATCGGCCAGATCTACATCCCGGGGATCAACTGGGTGCTGATGCTGGCCACCATCGCCCTGGTGCTCGGATTCCGCTCCTCCACCAACCTGGCGGCCGCCTACGGCGTGGCCGTGACCACCACCATGGCGATCACGACCGTGCTGCTCTACTTCGTGGAGCGCGAGCTCTGGCACTGGAAGCGCCCGTCGGCCCTGCTGCTCACGGCGTTCCTGCTGCTGATCGATCTGTCGTTCTGGGGCGCCAACATGGTGAAGGTCGAGCAGGGCGGCTGGTTCCCGCTGGCCGCCGCCGCCGTGGTGTTCACGCTCATGTCCACCTGGAAGAAGGGGCGGAGCCTGCTGGCCAACACCTTCGGCATGCGCGGTCTGCCCGTTGACATCTTCATCCGCGACATCGCGGGCAGCCATCCCGTGCGGGTCCCAGGGATGGCGGTCTTCATGACCCGCAACACCGACGGCGTCCCGCCCGTCCTGCTCCACCACCTCAAGCACAACAAGGTGCTGCACCAGCAGGTCGTGCTGCTCTCGGTGCTGACGGAGGAGATCCCGGTAGTGCCCCGCGAGGAGCGGGTGCGCGTGTCGGCCGCCGGGGAGGGGGTGTTCCGCGTCGTCGCCCGCTACGGCTTCATGGAGGACCCCAACATCCTGGCCGTGCTCACGGAGGCCCAGCACGAGGGGCTGCAGTTCAAGCTGGGCGCCACCACCTTCTATCTCGGTCGCGAGACGCTCCTCACCACCAAGCGCCCCGGCATGGCGTACTGGCGGAAGAAGCTGTTCGCGTTCATGTCCAAGAACGCGCGCAGCGCCACGTCCTACTTCCGGATTCCGCCGAATCGCGTGGTGGAGCTGGGCGCGCACATCGAGCTCTGAACGGTCCTTCCGGTCTTGCGCCGCCGCAGATGCCCCGCGAAGTTGCAGCAATTCCGCTAGAATTCCCGCCCTGGGGCACGCTCGCCTGTCGGGCGCCTTTCGTTTAGCACACGCAACGTTCGTGACCCGTGGCTGCCGCGCGCCGTCGGCCCTCTTGTACGGAGGAGACATGAACCTGTTTGCCAGAAAAAGCATGGCCCAGCTGCACGCGGAGGCGGACTCGGGGACGCTCCGGCGCGCGCTGGGTCCGCTGAACCTGACCACGCTGGGGATCGGCGCGATCATCGGCGCGGGGATCTTCGTGCTTACGGGGCAGGCGGCGGCGCAGTACGCGGGGCCCGCAATCGTGATCTCCTTCGTCCTGGCGGGAACGGCCTGCCTTTTCGCGGGGCTGTGCTACGCGGAGTTCGCCAGCATGATCCCGGTGGCGGGGAGCGCCTACACCTATGCGTACGCCACGCTGGGCGAGCTGCTGGCATGGATCATCGGCTGGGACCTGATCCTGGAGTACGCGCTGGGCGCCGCCACCGTGGCGGTGGGCTGGTCGGGCTACGTGGTGAGCTTCCTGAAGGATGTGGGCGTCGTGCTGCCGCCGCAGTGGGCGACGGCGTTCGGCACAAGCAGCCAGCTCGCCGACGGCACGATCGTGCACGGCATCGTCAACGTCCCGGCGATCCTCATCGTGCTGGCCGTCTCGGCGCTGCTGGTGATCGGGATCAAGGAATCGGCCGGGGCGAACGCGGGGATCGTGATCGTCAAGGTCGCCGTGGTGCTGCTGTTCATCGCTTTCGGTGCGCACTTCGTCCGCACCCAGAACTGGCACCCGTTCGTTCCGCCGCAGCAGGGCGACTACGGTCACTACGGCTGGGGCGGCATCGTGCGGGGCGCGGGCGTGATCTTCTTCGCCTACATCGGCTTCGACGCGGTGTCCACGGCGGCGCAGGAGGCGAAGAACCCGCAGCGGGACATGCCCATCGGGATCCTGGTCTCCCTCGCCATTTGCACCGTGCTGTACATCGCGGTTTCACTGGTGCTCACGGGCGTGGTGCACTACTCGAAGCTGAACGTGCCCGATCCCATGGCGGTAGGGATCGACGCGGCGGGGCCCGGCCTGGCCTGGCTCCGGCCCTTCATCAAGCTGGGTGCTATCGCCGGGCTCTCGAGCGTGATCCTGGTCATGCTCCTGGGTCAGCCGCGCGTCTTCTACTCCATGAGCCGGGACGGGCTGCTGCCCAAGGTGTTCAGCAAGATCCATCCGAAGTTCAGGACGCCCTACATCACCACCATCATGACCGGCATCGTCGTGGCCATCGCGGCGGGGCTGCTGCCGATCAACATCCTGGGTGAGCTGGTGTCGATCGGCACGCTGCTAGCCTTCGCCCTGGTCTCCGCGGGCGTGCTGGTCATGCGCTACAGCATGCCGGACCTGGAGCGGCCCTTCCGCACGCCCTGGGTGCCGGTGGTGCCCGTCCTGGGCGTGCTCGCCTGCGGCTACCTGATGTGGGGCCTGCCCAACGAAACCAAGCTGCGCCTCGTGGTCTGGCTGGTCATCGGCCTGCTCGTCTACTTCTTCTACGGCCGCGCAAGCGCCGAGCGGCTGCGTGCGACCCGGGAGCCGCTGACGCCGTACCCCGGCTCGGAGCGCAGCCCGCGCTGAGCGCGCCGCGCACGAGAACGAGAACGGGGGCGCCCGACCGGTGGTCGGGCGCCCCCGCTTCGCCCATGCGCCCAGCTACTTCGAGAGCTCGCGCGGTCCCATGAGGGCGGCGCGCAGGACCGCCGCCCAGGTTCGCTCCTGGTCGTGGTCGCTGAGCTCTTCGGCGGCGCCGCCCACCACCGCCTTCATGCGCAGTCCGACCTTCTTGGCGCCGGTGTGGTCGCCCAGCTCCCACAGCTGCTCGGCCACGACCTCGAGGACGTCCGGGTCGAAGACGGCCTCGGCCATGAGCGCCAGCTGCTTGCGCGTCAGATCCACATGGCCCGGCCCGGCGGCGCGGGCGGCGTGGATGTAGTCCCGGATCTCCGCCTGAGCGTCGCCGCCCAGCCCCTTGCCAATGGACAGCCAGGCCAATGTGCAGCGCGCACGGACCGCGCCCGGCGAGACCCGCAGCAGCTTGCGGCAGACCGCACCCGCCGCATCCCATCGCCCGGCCAGCAGGTACATGTCGATGGCGCGCCCGAGGTAGTTCAGCCCCCGGTCGAGCTTGCCGGCATCAATGCAGAGGTCCCCCGCGCGGTTCAGGAACTGCGCGCCGAAGCCCGGGACGGCATCGGCCGCCTGGTGCTCCAGCTCGCGCAGCTGCCCCTCCATCTCCGCGTCCGGATCCGGGGACTTCGGTATGCCGAACAGATCGCCCAGCCGGAATCTCGTCATTCTTTACGCTAGAAAGAAAACGTGGGCCCGCCAGGGCCTCCGCACCCACGCCCTGACCGGGGTCCGTGACCGACGCCGGCGACGCCGGCGGCACGACCCGGCAATGGAAGCTCCGCCCGGGCCGGGCCCACCCTCTGCGGCAACCGCCCGTCGCCAAAAGCGCTATCCTCGCCTGCGCAGTGCAGAGTATTGTAAGCAATGGGGGACGTGGCGGGAACCTCCTTCCTTGCCGGCGAGCCCCGGGGCGCCGACGACGGGGCGCGGGCGAAGCCCGGGATTCGGCGGTAGGGCGTGGCTGAAACGCCAGCCCTGGGGCGATTTCCAGGCGACGGCAGGGCGGCGCCGGGGCTCCGCGCCGCCGCTACCGCCAGCGCGAGCCCCAACAGGACTCCCGCCGCCAGCGCCAGCCGAGCCACCGAGCGCGGCAGCAGCGGCGGCGCCGACGCGGGTCGTGGAATCAGCACCAGCGCCGCGACCAGCAGGCCGGCGGCGAGGCCACTGACCCAGGGCAGTCCCGGCGCGGCCAGGTCGAGCGGCGCGGCGCGGGCCAGCGCCAGGGCGCCGTCCAGGGTGACCAGGACCGCCAGCGCCCCCGCGACCGTCCAGGTGCCGCGCCGCCCGCTGGCCGGCGCCAGGGCGCGGCCGAGCATGAGCAGCGCGCACAGGTGACCCGCGACCAGCAGCACGCCCGCCAGCGCGCCCCGCACGGGGCCGAGCAGGATCGCCGCCCCGCCCGCGAGGGCGCCCATGACCACGAGCCGCGGCCGGTACAGCCGCTCGCTGCCCCCACCCGCCATGAGCCATACCGCGGCGCCGATCGCCACCGCGACCAGGGCCGGCGCGATCCAGGCGCGGTCGAGGGCGGCGCGCGAGGCCGCGACGGCGGGGGCGGCCAGGATGCTGGTCTCCAGGAAGAGGATCGCGCCGAACGCCGCCGCGCCGCGCAGTCGCAGCCCGCCGGCGCGCCGCTCCGGGCCTTCCCCGCTCTCGATGTCCGAGCGGGCCACGGCAATGGCGAGGGCGATGACGATCAGGGTCTCGGCGGGCGCGACCGCCAGCCGGACCGCCCTGTGGGCCTGGGCCGCGGGATCGAGCAGCCAGCGGCTCAGGACGTCCAGGGCGAAGGCGAGAGCAGCGCCGCCCGCGACCGTCCTGGGCGCCAGCAGCCCGACGCCGGCGCCGACGTAGACGGCAGCGGCGGCCATGGCCAGGGCGGCGGCGAGGCCGGCGCCGTGACTCTGGGGCGAGGCGGCGCCCAGGCGGGCCAGGGCGGCG
>JADGQX010000011.1 GCA_017881445.1 Gemmatimonadota bacterium
CGCGTGCAGAAGGATGGCCACAACGAGGCTCGCCGCCGACGAGCGATCGTGCGCCTCGAAGTCGGCGGTGAAGAACAGGTGGGAAAGGACGCGCTCCCCCCACGCGGCGGGAGGTGTCGCTTCGACCGGCTGGCTCATGCTGAATAGTACCGCCGAACGGCGGCCCAGGTTTCGCCCCCGCGGCCATCCGCCCGAAACGCGGCGCGGCCGCCCCGTCGCGCGCGCCGGGTGTGCCTCACAGCAAAACGGCCCGGGAAAGTCCCGGGCCGCCTGCCAGACTCCGACTCTCTACTGATCAGGCCGCCGGCGGCAGCACCGCGCCGATCACCTTCACACCGGCGCCGCGAGCCATGTCGATCGCCCAGATCACGTCCTGGTACTTAACCCGGCCATCCGCCTTGACGAAGATCACCTTCTTGGGCCGTCCCGTGTAGGTCTGCGTCAGGAACGACGGAAGCTGGGCCTTGGTCAACGGCCGCGTGTTCACGCGAAACACGCCGCCGGGCTCGATCTCCATGATGATGTTGTCGGGATCCTGGTTCTGCGGCTGATTGGCCTCCGCGTCTTTCGGCAGCTGAATGTCCACTGCCTTCATCAGCACCTGCTGCGCGAGCATGAAGATCACGAGCAGCACCAGCAGCACGTCGATCATCGGCGTGATGTTGATGTCGGAAACCTCCGACCGCCCGGTCTTCCCCATTGACACGCCCATAACGGCATCTCCTCTTCGATTTATCCCGGCATCGCCCCGGCGGCGTGACCGTCGCCGGGGCGGGATGCGTCGTAGGCGCTAGTTCTCGGCTTTCTCGAGCAAGTCCGGCCGGGAGCCCGGCGGCTGCTCCGAGACCGCAGCGATCATGGCCACGCCCGACTTCTTGGCCAGCGCCATCGCGTCCAGGATGTTCTGGTACGGCAGCGACTGGTCTGCCCGCAGGAAGAGCACGTGGTCCTGCGGGTGCCTGGCGTACGACTCCTGCAGCTTGGCCAGCAGGATCTGGTCGCAGTTGGCCTTGCCCACAGGGGTGGCCCGCTGCTCGCCCATGCAACCCTGCACCAGCTTCTTGTTCACGTAATACGCGCCCGTCATGTCGATACCCACGACGGTCCGCTCGTCTTCCTTGAACTCGTGCGACTTGAGGTGTGCCCCCATCGGGAGCCTCGCCGTGAAGCCCGCAGCAATCGCCGGCGTCACCACCATGAAGATGATCAGCAGCACCAGCATGACGTCCACCATCGGCGTCACGTTGATGTCGCCCATCACGTTCGTGTCGGTGACGTCATGGCTAACCATGGCCATGAGTTGCCTCCCTTACGACATCCGAGAGCGCGCCAGCGAAGCCGCATCGGGCGTGGACGACGAGTCCATCAGGGTGGAGATCGCCTCGCTCGCCTTGCCGGCCGTCTTGTGCAGACGCGCCTCGTAGCGGAAGAGGAAGTCCACGAATTCCTTCGTGGCGTACGTGATCTCCATCGAGATGTAGTCGATGCGGTTGATGAAGTAGTTGTACAGCCACACGGCCGGGATGGCGACGAGCAGACCGAACGCGGTCGTGATCAGCGCCTCGGCGATACCGGCCGAGATCGCGGCCAGACCGCCGGAGCCCGACTGCGCCATGCCCGTGAAGGCGTTCACCACGCCCATGGTCGTGCCCAGCAGCCCGACGAAGGGCGCCGTGGCGCCGACCGTGGCGATCACCCCCAGGCCGCGCCGGAACTTCGACAGCTGCTCCAGCGTGTTCAGGTCGATCATGCGCTGCACCGACGCGATCTCGGCCGCGGACAGATCGAGGTCCTGCGAGTGGAACGTCAGGTTCGGGAACACCCGACGGAACACCGTCGACAGGTGGCTCTGCGGGTAGGCCTCGACGAGCCGCTCCGCCTCACCGAAGTCCTCGTTCGAGAGTGCCTCCGAGAAGGGGCCCGAGAACTTGAGCGTCGCCGTCTTCGAGCGACGCAGCTGGATCAGCTTCCGGATGGTGATGGTCGCCACGAAGATCGACATGAACAGCAGAATGAACGCGATGCCCTTGGCGAACCAGCCCATCGAGCGCCAGAGATCGACGAGCGACATTCCCATTGTGATTTGCCCTTTCAGCGTAGGGGTCGGGCTTCCCGCTGCTTCGCGGAAAGAACCATGTGGAACCTTGTCGCTCCGACGCGCCGCCACCCCGGGGGGCAGCGGCGCCGAGCCGCCTCATTGCGTCTTGAACACCACCGGCAACTGGATCCAGACCTTCACCTTCTGATCCCGGTTCAACGCCGGCGTGAACTTCATCACCGTGCCGATCCTCTGCGCGGCGCACGGCGCGTCGGCCCCGCAAGGCCGCAAACGTCGTGCTCGCTTGGAGTTGTCTCTGACGATCACTCTCTCCGGACACGCCCGAGCGCCCGGAAGGTTCATCAAGCCCGCGTACGGCTGCCTCGCCAGATGAGGTAGATCGAGATCGCGAGGAAGATGTAGATGAATATCGCGGGTGCATCGTGAGGAATCCCCGCGATGATTCGTCCGAAACCAGAGCCCTCTTGGGAGAGGAGGGCGAGCGCTGCCATCGTCAGAGCCTCCGAGCGGGCAATTCCGACACCATTCCCGGTCGCGCCGGCCCGCCGACCGACTGCCGTTCCACGTCGCGGTGGGGGATGCGGCCACACCGCAGGGGGCCATTCAGTAACAAAAAGGAGGCAAGTGCCTCCTCCGTGGAACGGTCCCCGGGAGTCTGAGCCAATGTAGTCGCGGCACGGTTTATCGTCAAGTGTCAGGCGCGCGTATCACGCGTGCGTGAGCGGTCGTGGCGCGGGGTGCGCGCGGGCCCCGTTCGCCGGCGCGCGGGGCGTCCGTGCGGCGGCGCGATTCCCGTGCGTGCGCGCGGGGTTGCGGCGCCCAAGGAGCGGCACCATGTTCCCGCCGCGCTATCCCCGCGGAGAAGGCTTGCGCCGGCTGTATGGGGGTCGTATGCTCCGCGCCCGCGAAGCGGGGGGCATGGGGCCGCGGCGGACCAGGAACGGTCTTCAGAGTCAGGTAGCCCATGGGCAGAGTGAGGTGGGTGCTCCTCGGGGTGGTCGCGACCCTGGCGCTG
Organism: Gemmatimonadota bacterium; assembly: GCA_017881445.1. Classification (GTDB taxonomy): domain Bacteria; phylum Gemmatimonadota; class Gemmatimonadetes; order Longimicrobiales; family RSA9; genus JADGQX01. The sequence goes on from JADGQX010000011.1 coordinate 3,075, forward strand.
GCAGGCACGGGGATCGGGGCGGCGGGGCAGAGCCCGCTGGGGGGGAAGGGCCCGCAGCAGCCGATTGCATTTCCGCACGACCTTCACGCCGGCAAGAGCAAGATTCCGTGCATGTACTGCCACTACTCGGCGGATCGCTCGTGGGACGCAGGCATTCCGGCGGTGGCGACGTGCGCGGGCTGCCATCTGCCGGGCGGTGTGCCCATGGTGCGGGCGGACCGGCCCGGGGTGAAGCAGCTGGCGGAGTACTGGCAGCGGAAGCTGCCGATTCCTTGGGTGCGGATCTACAACCTGCCGGACTACGTGCACTTCCCCCACATGCGGCACGTGAAGGCCGGGATGCAGTGCCAGGAATGCCACGGCCCGGTGGAGACCATGCCGGTGGTCCAGAAGGTGGTGCCGTTGCAGATGGGCTGGTGCATCCAGTGCCACCGGAAGCGGGGCGCGCGCACGGACTGCTTCATGTGTCACTACTGACGAGCAGGAGCACGGACACGTGCAGGAGCAGGAGCAGGGGACGCGAGCAGGTGGAACGGTTGCAGTGATACGTGAGAACGAGCAGGTGCAGGTGTGAGGTGAAGGCGCTCGTGTCCCGTGCACGGGCTCGGCCGTTAGGAGGTTCTGGATGGAGAGGCGCGATTTCCTGAAGGTGGTGGGCACGGCGGCGGGGGCAGGGGCGCTGGCATCCTGCAGCAACACGGGCGGGGTGCCGCCGGAGCGGATGCTGCCGTACGTGATCGGCGAGCCCGAGATCGTGCCGGGGATCTCGACGTACTACCGCACGACCTGCCGGGAGTGCCCGGCGGGATGCGGCATGGACGTGCGCACGCGGGAGGGCCGGGCGCTCAAGGCGGATGGGAACCCGCTCTCGCCCATCTCGCATGGCAAGCTGTGCGCGCGGGGGCAGGCATCGCTGCACGGGCTCTACAACCCGGACCGGGTGCCGCAGGCGCTGGTGCGCCAGGGCGGGCCGAAGGATGCGGATCCCTGGAAGAAGCTCAGCTGGGACCAAGCGGAGCAGCAGCTGGCGGATGCGCTGGCGCGGGGCCGTGGCCGGGCGGTGTTCCTGACGCAGAACTACACGGGCACGCTGGACCGGCTGGTCACGGACTGGTGCGCGGCGCTGGGCGTGGAGCGGGTGATCTACGACACCTTCGCCTGGGAGCCGGTGCGGACGGCGAACCGCCTGCTCTTCGGCGTGGACGGCGTGCCGGTCCACGACTTCGCGCAGGCGGAGGTGGTGCTCAACTTCGGCGCGGACTTCCTGGAGACCTGGATCTCGCCCGTGGACTACGCCCACGGCTTCGTCCAGGGCAATGCCTACCGGGCCGGGAAGCGGGGCAAGCTCTACGCGCTCTCGGCGCACCAGACGCTGACGGACCTGAACGCCGAGGAGTGGGTGCCGGTCAAGCCGGGGACCGAGCCGCTGGTGGCGCTGGCCATCGCCAGGCTGGTGGCGGAGCGGGCGGGCGGCGCCGGCGCCGGGGCGGCGGCGCCGCTGCTGGCGGGGGTGAACGTGGACGCCGCGGCGGCGGCCGCGGGCATCAGCCCCGAGAAGATCCGGCAGATCGCGCAGGACTTCGGCAACGGCGGCCGCTCCCTGGCGGTGGGCCCGGGCCCGGCGGCGCAGCACCGCAACGCCACGGCCGTGGCCGCGGCGGTGGCGATCCTGAACTCCGTGGCGGGGAACTACGGCCACACCTTGAGCTTCGCGCGGCTGGAGGAGCACGCCGGGCGGAGCGCCTCCTACGCCCAGATGCAGCAGCTGCTCGGCCGGCTGCGCTCGGGGCAGGTGCAGGTGCTGCTGGTGGACGGGCCCAACCCGCTCTACGCCTTCCCGGCGCAGGATGACGTGGCGGGCGCGCTGGCGAAGGTGCCGTTCATCGCCTCCTTCTCGTCCTACCTGGACGAGACCAGCGAGCGCGCCCACCTGCTGCTGCCGGACCACCACTTCCTGGAGAGCTGGGGCGACTACGTCCCCCGCACGGGCGTCCGCTCCATCGTGCAGCCGGTCATGATGCCGGTGTTCGACACCAAGCTGAAGGGCGACGTGCTGCTCTCGGTGGCCACGCGGGCGAAGGCGACGCTACCCAACGCCGCGCCCACCTTCTACGACTATCTGCGGGGCAGCTGGCAGCGGGAGGTTCAGCCGGCGGCCGGCGGCGCCGGCGCTTTCGAGGCGTGGTGGGAGGAGTCGCTCAAGGCGGGTGTCGTGCTGACGGCCGGCGCGGCGGCTCCGGCGGGCGGCGCCGCCGCGCCCGCGCTCCAGGCGGCGGGGCTGGCGCGCATTCGCTTCGAGGCGGCCAGCTTCGATGCGGCGCCGGCCGGCTCAGGCGAGAGCCTGATACTGCTGGCGTACCCGTCGTACCGCTTCTATGACGGGCGCATGGCGGACCGTGCCTGGCTGCAGGAGCTGCCCGACCCGGTGCACAAGGTGACCTGGGACTCGGTGCTGGAGATCAGCCCGGTGACCGCGAAGCGGCTGGGGCTGGACGATGGCAACGTGGTGGAGGTCACGACGTCGCACGGCAAGGCGACGCTGCCGGTGTGGCGGCACCCGGGCATGCGCCCGGACGTGGTGGCGCTGCAGATGGGGCTGGGGCACCGCGGCTTCGGCCGCTACGCCGACGGCCGGGGCGTGAACGTGGCGTCGCTGCTGGGTGCCGTGGCGGAGCCGGAGTCGGGCGCCATGGTCTGGCAGCAGGTGACGGCGCGGGTGAAGCCCACGGGCGAGTGGGCGCGCATGTCCATGCAGAACCAGGTGAAGACGGAGTCCGGGCGGGAGATCACGCGCGACATCTCGCTGGCGGATGCGCGGCGGCTGGAGGCCGGCGCCGTGGTCGCGGGCGCCAGCGCCGGGAGCCCGGCGCGGGAGTCCGCGAGGGAGCGCTACCCCGAGCACGTGGACGTGACGGGGAACCCGAAGGGCAAGGTCGTGGGCGAGCTGCAGGCGGCGGGCGGCTTCGCGCCCGAGACCGTGACCGCGGGCCCCGCGGACTATCCGCCGCCCCACACCTACTACGGCGAGTATTCGGAAGCGCAGCCTCGCTGGGCCATGGCCATCGACATGGAGCGGTGCATCGGCTGCAGCGCCTGCACCACGGCGTGTTACGCGGAGAACAACATCGGCATCGTGGGACCGGAGCAGGTGGCGCGGGGCCGGCACCTGCAATGGATTCGGATCGAGCGCTACTTCGAGGGGCCGGAGGCGGAGACGGCGCCCACGCACGTGAACTTCCTGCCCATGCTCTGCCAGCAGTGCGGCAACGCGCCCTGCGAGCCGGTCTGCCCGGTGTACGCCGCCTATCACACGCCGGACGGGCTGAACGCCCAGATCTACAACCGCTGCGTGGGCACGCGGTACTGCGCGAACAACTGCCCGTACAAGGTGCGCGTCTTCAACTGGTTCACCTGGCAGTGGCCGGAGCCGCTCAACTGGCAGCTGAACCCGGACGTGGGGGTGCGCGAGAAGGGCGTGATGGAGAAGTGCACGTTCTGCGTGCAGCGGATCCGGGATGCGCAGAACGAGGCGCGGCTGCAGGGGCGGGGCGTGCACGACGGCGAGATCGTGCCGGCGTGCGCGCAGACGTGTCCGGGCGAGGCGATCGTGTTCGGCAACGTGAAGGACCCCAACTCCCGGGTGGCGCAGGTCGCCGCATCCGGCCGCGGCTACCGCGTGCTGGAGGAGCTCAACACCCAACCCGCCATCACCTACCTGAAGAGGGTGGTGGACGCTTCGGAGGCCTAGGCGAGCATGGCGACGGTCGTGCGCTCAGAGACCCACCCGGACATTGGCTCGTACGAGGACGTCAATCGCGACATCCTCAAGCTGCTGAGCCGGCCGGGGCGGGGCTACCGGATCCTCCTGGCGCTGGCGATAGCGGGCGTGATCGCCCTCTTCACCGCCTGGGGGCTGCAGATCGTCCTGGGGATCGGCATGTCGGGGCTGCGCAACCCGATCGGCTGGGGCGTCTACATCACGACGTTCGTCTTCTGGGTCGGCATCGCGCACTCGGGCACGCTGATCTCGGCCATCCTCTACCTGTTCCGCGCGCGCTGGCGCCAGTCGATCTACCGCGCGGCTGAGGCGATGACGGTCTTCGCGGTCATGACCGCGGGGCTCTTCCCCGTCATCCACGTGGGGCGGCCCTGGCTGGCGTACTACCTGATGCCGTATCCCAACCAGCGGATGATCTGGCCCAACTTCCGCTCGCCGCTGGTCTGGGACGTGTTCGCGGTGGGGACGTACTTCACGGTGTCGGCCACCTTCTTCTACATCGGCATGATTCCGGACCTGGCCGCGGCCCGGGACTCGGCCATCGTGCCCTGGCGCAAGAAGCTGTACAGCACGCTCTCGCTGGGCTGGCGCGGCACCAACTGGGAGTGGAAGCACTTCACCCGCGCCTACCTCTACCTGGCCGCCCTGGCTACGCCCCTGGTGCTCTCGGTGCACTCCGTCGTGTCCTGGGACTTCGCCATGTCGCTGGTCCCGGGCTGGCACTCGACGGTGTTCGCGCCCTACTTCGTGGCCGGCGCCATCTACAGCGGCCTGGCCATGGTGCTCACGCTGCTGATCCCGATCCGCAAGATCTTCGGCCTGGAGGCGTACTTCACCACCCGGCACGTGGAGCAGATGGCCAAGGTGATGCTGCTCACGTCGCTCATCGTCTCGTACGCCTATCTGTGCGAGGCCTTTACCGCCTGGTACACCTTCGAGCCGGCGGAGCAGACGGGCGGCTATCTGATGTTCGGCGCCACGGGCGAGTACTGGTGGTCGGCCTGGCTCATGCTGACCTGCAACGCCTTCGTGCCGCAGCTCCTCTGGTTCCGCCAGGTGCGCCGCAGCATTCCCGCCATGTTCGTGATCACGCTCTTCGTGAACATCGGCATGTGGTTCGAGCGCTACTCGATCATCGTGCTCTCGCTCTCGCACGAGTACGAACCCTGGATGTGGAACCAGTACCGGCCCTCGCTCACGGGCATGATCATCATCCTGGGCAGCTTCGGCTGGTTCCTGATGTGGTTCCTGCTCTTCCTGCGGGTGCTGCCGGCGGTGTCGGTGGCCGAGCTGAAGGAGGTCCTGCCCCCGCCGCTGCGCCGGCTGCGGGCGGGGCCCGCCACGCTACGGCGCCCCCGGGGCGGCGCGGAGGAGGTGAGGCCATGAGCGCGCGGGCGGACGCCGGCATGCTGGCCGTGTTCGGCGAGCTGGACGCGACCGTGACGGCCATCGAGCGGCTGCGGGCGCTGAAGGTGAGCGACATCGTGGTGTTCACGCCCGTGCCGAGGCACGAGCTGGACCACGCGCTGCACGAGCCGGAGAGCCCGGTGCGGATCTTCACGCTGGTGGGCGGCCTGACGGGTGCCGCCACGGGCTTCGCGCTGGGGACCTGGACTTCGCTGGACTGGCCGCTGGTGACGGGGGGCAAGCCGATCATCACCCTGCCGGCCTTCGTGATCATCGCCTTCGAGCTGACCATCCTCTTCGGCGCGCTCTCGACGGTGGCGGGGCTGCTGATCAACGCGCGGCTGCCGCACATGGGGCTGGAGGTCATCTACGACCCGGCCTTCTCGGCGGGCAAGTTCGGCATCTACGCCGTGCCGCAGCCGGGGCAGGGCGCCAGCGTCCGCCAGATCCTGGGGGACGCGGGGGCCGAGGAGATCCGGGAGCGTCCGGAGGAGGTGCGCGTTGGCACCGTTTGAGCGCGTGGTCCGCCTGGGTGCGGCGGCCGCCGCGGCGGCGCTGGTCCTGCTGGCCGGGGGTTGCACGGCGCTGGACAACGGCCTGGCGGAGGTGCCCTTCCTGAGCTTCATGCAGAAGTCGCCTGCGCCGCCGCCCTACGGCATGCCCCGGCCGGCGCCGCCGGGATCGATCCCCTACGCCTCGCCGGCGGGCGAGGTGTTCCCGGAGCTGCAGCCGACCGAGGTCTCGCTGCAGGCGTTCGCGGCCTCGCACACCAACCCGGTGCCGATGACCGACAGTGCGGCGCTCAAGGCGGGGGCGGCGCTCTTCAACCGCTACTGCTACGTCTGCCACGGGCCACAGGCGAAGGGCGACGGGCCGATCCTGAACCAACCCCTGTCGAAGGATCCCACGATGCAGTCGGGCCGGTTCCCCTTCGCGCCCAACCTGACGCTGCCCATCACCGTGGCGCGGCCGGACGGCTACATCTTCGCCATCATGACCGTGGGCAGGGGGCTGATGCCGGAGTATGGCAGCAAGATCCCGGCGCCGGAGCGCTGGATGGTGGTCAACTACCTGCGCACGCTGCAGCGCGCCGCGGCACCCGCGGCGCCCGCCGCCGCGCCGGCGCCGGCCGCCGCGCCGCTCACTCGCTGAGGGACCGACACATGGCCGAGCATTCAGGCTACGACGAGCTGCCCGTGCGGCGCTTCGAGGGGTTTCCGCGGGGAGGCGCCATCGCGGCGGCGGTCCTGGTGGTGGCGGGGGCCATCGCCTTCGGTGCGGCGCTGGTGGTCGACCCGGCGCGGGCGTGGCGGGCCTACATGCAGAACTGGATGTTCTTCACCAGCATCTCGGCGGGCGCGGTCATGCTGTCGGCGGTGGTCGTCATGGCGCGCGGCCTCTGGTCGCAGCCGATCCGGCGCATCGCGCTCTCCTTCGTCAGCTTCCTGCCGGTCGCCTTCGTGCTCCTGATCCCGATCCTGATCGTGAGCGGGACCTACTACCTGCCCTGGGTGCACGAGGCGCTTCCCCGGGGCAAGGAGCTCTGGCTGAACGTCCCCTTCGTCATCGTGCGTAACCTGGTCCTGTTCGGCGCCTTCGTCTGCGTGGCCGTGGCTTTCGCCTACTGGTCGCTGCGGCCCGATGTGGCCGTGCTGCGGGAGGAGTCCGCGGGCGTGGCGCCGGCCGTGTGGGCGCGCTTCAAGCGCGACTGGCGGGGCGCCGAGGCGGAGGAGGTGCGCGCCTCCCACAACACGGCCACCCTCGCGCCCATCCTGGCGCTGCTCTACGTCTTCTCGCTCAGCATGGTGGCCTTCGACTACGTCATGTCGCTGCAGCCGGAGTTCAAGAGCACGCTCATCGGCGGCTATTTCTTCATGGGCGCGTTCCTGGGCGGGATCGCCGCCACTTCGCTGCTCACGGCCATCTACCGGCGCGTGCTGGGGCTGGAGGACGCGATCCTGCCGGGCAACATCCACGACCTGGGCAAGCTGCATTTCGCGTTCAGCATCTTCTGGGCTTATCTTTTCTGGGCGCAGTTCATCGTCATCTGGTACGGACTGCTGACGAGCGAGCAGAGCTTCGTTATCCGCCGCTTCCAGGCGCCCAACGGCACCATCGCGGTGATCGTTCTGTTCTGCTTGTTCGTGATCCCCTTCTTCGGCCTGCTGGGCGTGAAGCCGAAGCGGACCCCGGAGATCCTGGCGGGGTTCAGCTCGGTGGTACTGATCGGTCTCTGGCTGGAGCGCTGGCTGCTGACCTACCCGTCCTGGTATCCGCCCACCCGGATCTGGCTGGGATGGCAGGAGGTTGGTGTCGGGCTCGCCTTCGCCGGGCTGCTGGTTGCATCTTTGTTGTGGTTCGCGTCGCGCTTCCCGCTGCTGCAGCTCTGGCGCCCGATGGCCGAGCTGGAGCTGCTGGGCCGCGGCGAGGACGCGCCGGGCGAGGAGGTCACCCAGCTGACTTAGCGCCGCGGACGCGGTCGAGGACCTTCCTCACCTCGATCGCCATGGCGCGGAAAAGCCTGGCCTCCCGGGCGTCCAGCCCTGCCCGGCGCGTCACCGCACGGACAGTGCGGAGGATGGCGGCCGGGTTTCGTTTTTTGAAGAAGTCGATCTCCTCGAGCGTGCGCTCCACGTCCTGGAAGAGATCCTGCAGGTCGGCGACGCCGGCCGCGGGGGCGTGGCGCCGGGCGCGGGGCAGCGCGGTCGGCGTCCGGGCCAGGGCGGCCATGCGCAGTTCGTAGCAGACGAGCAGCACCGCCTGCGCCAGGTTGAGCGACGACGCGGCCGGGTCGGTGGGCACGTTGAGCAGCCGGTCGCAGCGGTCCAGGTCGTCGTTCGACAGCCCCTTGTCCTCGCGCCCGAACACCAGGGCGACGGGGGCTCCGGCGCCGGCGGCGAGCTCCAGGATCCCGGGCGCGGCCTCGCGGGGGTGCTGCCAGACGTAGGCGGCCTCCCGCCGGCGGGCGGTGGTGCCGACGACATGGGCCATGTCCCGGACGGCGTCCGCCAGCGTGTCGAAGAACTCGACGCGCTCCAACATGGCCTCGGAGCCGTGGGCGATGCCCGCAATGCGGTACGCGTCGAACTCGGCCGGCCGGACGAGCCGGAGCCGCTCGATGCCCATGTTGCGCATGGCGCGGACGGACCCGGCGATGTTGACGCGGTCCTGGGGCTCGTTCAGGATGACTACGAAGCGGCCGAGGGCGGTCGCGACGGGACCGGGTGGGGGGTGGGGGTGGGGAGACATCGGCAGAAGGTGCAGGGGCAGCCGCACCCCGTCAAGCGCGGCACCACAGGAGGGATTCCATGGCATTTCCGCAAACGGCGTGGATCTGGCACGACGGGGAGTTCATCCCCTGGGAAGACGCGACGATCCATGTCATGAGCCACGTCGTTCACTACGGCTCGTGCGTGTTTGAGGGCATCCGCTGCTACTCCACGGCGAGCGGCCCGGCGATCTTCCGGCTGCCGGAGCACATCCGCCGCTTCCAGGACTCCGCCAAGATCTACCGCATGGACATTCCCGATTCGGCCACGATGGAGGATGCCTGCCGGGAGGTGGTGGCGCGCAATGAGAAGGAGGCCTGCTACATCCGGCCGATCTCCTTCCGCGGCTACGGCACGCCGGGCGTGAACCCGGCCGACAGCCCCGTGGAGACCTACGTGATCTGCTGGGAGTGGGGCGCGTACCTGGGCAAGGAGGGGATGAGCCGGGGCGTGGACGCTTGCGTCTCCACCTGGATGCGGCCGCATCCCGATACCTATCCGGCCATGGCCAAGGCCGGCGGCAACTACCTGAACGGCCAGCTGCTCAAGCTCGAGGCCCACGCCAACGGTTACGCCGAAGCGATCGCCCTCGGTCCCGGAGGACTGGTCAGCGAGGGCAGCGGCCAGAACATCTTCCTCGTGCGCGACGGCACCCTCATCGCCCCGGCGATCGATGGCACCTTCCTGCTCGGCATCACGCGCGACGCCATCCTGCAGTACGCCCGCGACCTCGGCATCCCGGTGCGCGAGCAGGCCGTGCCGCGCGAGATGCTCTACGTAGCCGACGAGGTCTTCTTCTGCGGCACCGCCGCCGAGGTCACGCCCGTGCGCAGCATCGATCGCATCACGGTGGGCAACGGTGCCATGGGGCCCGTCACCCAGCGTCTCCAGGACCACTTCTTCGCAGTGGTGCGCGGTGATGTCCCCGACGTCCACGGCTGGCTCACGCCGGTCAAGGCCGCGGCCGGCGTTCTGTAGGCCGCCCGTCTTCTGCGGCACTCGAGAGCCCGGGCGTTTTCGGACGGCCGGGCTCTCGGTGCGGATGGGGGGATGGGGGGATGGGGGGATGGGGCGACACGGCGACACGGCGACCGCGGGCGCCAGGGGCGCTGCCCGGGCCGGGCCTCCGAGGAAGCGCCGGGCCGCCCCGCCTGATGTTGCGCCCCATCCGCCTGGATGCGCCCGGGAGCGGGCGAATCCGCGCCATGCGCCGGCCATCGATGTTGCCCCCCCTCAGCTGGTCGGCGACTCGGCCTCGCCCCTGGGCGGCGGACCGACCGGGGCCAGAGCCTCGCCCTTGCCAGGCACGCTGACCAGGGCCAGGGCGACGGCGGCGGCGAGCGCCAGCGCGCCGCCGGTGAGGAACGCGGTCTCGGGGCCGAAGCGCTGCCAGAGCACGCCGAACATCACGCTGGCCGGGAGCGCCGCCAGGCCGATGGCCGAGTGGTAGGCGCCGAAGGCGAGGCCCCGCTCCCCCGCGGGCGCCAGGCTGGCCACCAGCGCCTTCTCGGGCGCTTCCGTGAGGCCGTAGAAGAGGCCGTAGAAGAGGAAGAGCGCCCAGATCTGCCACTCCCGCCCGGCGAAGGCGAAGCCCGCGTACGCGGCGGCGTAGACCAGCCAGCCCGCGGCGATGGAGCGGCGCGGCCCGTGCCGGTCCGCCAGCATCCCGCCGGGCACGCTCCAGGACATCTTGCTCACGTGGAAGGCGGCCCACAGGATCGGGATCAGCGCCAGGCTCACGCCCAGCTGCTGCGCCCGCAGCAGCAGGAACGCGTCCGAGGCGTTGCCCAGCGTGAAGAGCACCAGCACCGCCATCAGTCGCAGGAATCTGCCGCCCAGGCGGTGCAGGGCGCCGGCAGCTCCCGGGCCGGACGATGTCGCCGCCGCCGGCTCCGGGGCGACCGCTCCGCCGGCAGCGGCGCCGCGCCCCGGCTCGCGCACGCGCACGACCAGTACCAGCACGCCCAGCAGTCCCGGGATCGCCGCCAGGGCGAAGACCAGCCGGAGCCGCGTCGCCGGAAGCAGCAGCAGCCCGGCCGCGATCAGAGGCCCCACCACCGCACCCGCGTGGTCCGCCGCGCGGTGGATGCCGAAGGCGGTGCCGCGCACTCCCGGCTCCACCGATTCGGCCAGGAGCGCGTCCCGCGGCGCCGTACGCACGCCCTTGCCCACCCGGTCCGCGAAGCGGATGCCGAGCACGTGCCAGGGCTGCGTCGCCACCGCGATGAACGGCCGCAGCAGGGCGGCGATGCCGTAGCCCCACACCGCCAGCACCTTGCGCCGCCGCAGCCGGTCCGAGAGCCAGCCGCCACCCAGCTTCACCAGGCTGGACGTGGCTTCAGCCACACCTTCGATCAGTCCCAGGAACGCCGGACCCGCACCCAGGACTTGGAGGACAAAGGCGGGGAGCAGCGGGTAGATCATCTCGCTGGAGGCGTCGTTCAGCAGCGAGACGACGCTCAGCCAGAGCACGTTGCCCCGCATCAGGCCGGCCACACCGGGCGGCCCGGAGCCGCCGCCGGCCCCGGCCGCACCGTGGTCCGCGGCCCCGCCCGCAGCGCCGCGCGCCTGCCTCTGCTGCTCAGCGGCCGCCACGGCGCGCCCCCGGTCTAGTTGTGTAAAGCATTGTGGCAAGTGGCGTTAATGCGCATGGATGTCTGGACCGATCCTTGCGCTGGGGCCGGCCGACCGGGATGGGCGCCACGCCCGTCCCGCACGCGTGGGGAGCGGGAGGAGCCATGCGGTTCATCATGAGGGCGATGGCGGGGGCGGTGGTGGTGCTGGCGATGCCCGGGGTGGCGAGCGCCCAGCAGCTGGCGCTGGGCGGGCCCGTGTGCCGGGCGACGATGAACGGCGGGCAGCTGACCACGGTGGTCCAGTTCGAGGACGGCTACACGGTGGAAGGACCGTGGCAGGTGCTGCAGAACCGGGCGGCGTCGCTGGAAGACGGTGGCCGGGGCTTCCAGGTGGGCGCGCGCCTGGACCGTATCGTGGAGGTGGATCCATCGACGGGCGAGCGGCAGGCGACGGCGTTCCCTTCGCCGGTGAGCGTGACGTTCGAGGGTCACGACCAGGACGAGCTGGTGACGCGCGCGGCCCAGATCTGGTGCGCGAGCGTGATGAAGGCGCGGTCGGAAGGGCCGCAGAAGTCGAGCGGTTCTCAGGGCGCGCAAGGCTTGATCCGGGCTACGCTGTAACGGCGGGCTGAGAATAGTCGCGGTCGTCGCCCAGGGACAGGGCGGGCGCCCCGGGTCGCTGTTACGCGATCCGGGGCGCCGCTACGTTGGGGACCATGTCGAGCCAGGCCATGCCCACCCTGCCGCTGTTCCGCCGGTTCCCCGAGCTGGAGGGGGTCATCCCCTGGATGCCGCTGGGACACTTCCCCACGCCGCTGGAGCCGCTGGCGCTGGCGGCGGAATCTCGCTCGAGCGTGAAGCGGGACGATCTCACGGGGGAGCCGTATGGCGGCAACAAGGTGCGTAAGCTGGAGTTCCTGGTGGCGGATGCGCTGCGGGCGGGGTCGCGGCGGCTGATCACCGCAGGGGCGCTCGGATCGCATCACGCGCTGGCGACGGCGGTCTACGGCCGGGCCGCGGGGCTGCCGGTGACGCTCATCCTCTTTCCCCAGCCGATGACGGCGCACGTGGTGCGGGTGCTGCTCTCGGACGTGGCGCAGGGGGCGGAGCTGCGCTTCGTGCCGCGCATGGAGCTGGTACCGGCGGCCCTGATGGCCCAGCGCTGGGCGCGGCGCGACGAGGGGGCCTACGTGATCCCGCCCGGCGGCTCGGATGCGCTGGGCACGCTCGGTTACGTGAACGGCGTCCTGGAGCTGGCGGAGCAGCTGGCCGCGGGCGCCGCCCTTGCGCCCGCGGAGATCCACGTCGCGGCCGGCACGCTGGGCACCACGGCCGGGATCGCCATCGGCCTGGCGCTGGCGGGCGTGGAGGCCGGGCTCGTGGCCACGCGCATCACGTCGCGGGTGGTCACGAACGAGCGCGCGCTGGCGCGGCTGGTGCGGGGGGCGCTGGATCTGCTGGGCCCCGGCGCGGGGCTGGACGCGGGGCAGGTGGTGCGGCGGGTGGAGATTCGCCATGGCCAGATCGGCGGCGGCTACGGCCGGGAAACGGCGGCGGGCCGCGAGGCGACGGAGCTCTTCCAGGCGCTGGGGCTCCGGCTGGACCCGACGTACACCGCCAAGGCGGCCGCGGAGGCGCTGGCGGCGGCGCGCGCGGGGCGGAGCGTGCTGTTCTGGCACACGCTGAGCGCGCGGGAGCCCGAGTTGGGGGAGCCGGAGGCGGCGCTGGCGGCGCGGCTGCCGGAGCGCTTCCGGCGCCTGCTCGAGAGCGGGTAGCCGGCCCCCCGCGCGTGGCCGGCGCACGCCGCCAAACGCCCGCCGGCCAGCTTGCGCCGACCGGCGGGCAGGGCTAGATCGACCGTGCGCCGGAAACGGGTGCCGCCAGCCGGGCCGCAGGGCCCGGCGGCGGCATTTCCCGCCCTGGATCCGGCGAACATCGGTTGCCAACCTTCCGGAGAGTGCCATGCCTCCGCCCGCCCGCTCGTCCATGATCCGGGTCGCCCTGACCGGGTTCATCGCCGCCGCGCTGAGCGCCTGCGCCAGCGGCAGCCGGCCGCAAGCCGCTCCCGCGCCGGTGCCGCTCGCACCGGCGCCCGTGGTGGCGCCGGCCGGCCCGACGGCGCTGCTGCAGCCACCGCCGGAGGCAATGCGCACGGGCGAGCGCCTCAAGCCCACCGGGCTGGAGCTCGGGACCATGTGGACGTTCGAGAATCCGCCCATGGACTACTGGGCCCGGGAGTACAACTTCCGGCCGACGACGCAGTGGCTGGACCACGTGCGGCTGTCCTCGGTGCGCTTTGCCGACTACTGCTCGGCGTCGTTCGTCTCGCCGGACGGGCTGGTGATGACCAACCATCACTGCGGGCGGGAGTGCGTGGAATCGCAGTCCACGCCGCAGCGGGACTACGTGACCACCGGGTTCTACGCGGCGACGCGCCAGGAGGAGAAGCTCTGCCCGAACCTCTACCTGGACCAGCTCGTCTCCATCGAGGACGTGACGGGCCAGGTGCAGGGGGCGACGCCGGCCGGCGCCGGCGACAGCGCGGCCGCCGCGGCGGTCCAGGCCGCGACCGGGCGCATCGAGCGGGACTGCGCGGCCGCGACCAAGCTGCAGTGCCAGGTGGTCCCGCTCTACCACGGTGGCCTCTACCACCTCTACCGCTACCAGCGCATCTCGCCCGTGAAGCTGGTGTTCGCGCCCGAGCTGGCCGCCGGCTTCTTCGGCGGTGACCCGGACAACTTCACCTACCCGCGCTACGACCTGGACGTCACCTTCGTACGCGCCTACCAGCCCGACGGCGTGACGCCGCTGCACCCGGCCGACTACTTCCAGTGGCGGACCGAGGGCGCGGCGCCGGGCGAGCCCGTCTTCGTCACGGGCAACCCCGGGTCCACCAGCCGCCTGATCACGGTGGCCCAGCTGATGTACGAGCGGCAGTTCCGCCATCCCTTCCTGATCGCCTACCTGCAGTCGCGCTACGACGCGCTGCGGGAGGAGGCGAAGCAAGGGCCGGATGCGGCGCAGCGGGTGCGGCAGGAGATGTTCGAGGTCTCGAACTCGCTCAAGGCGTACCAGGGCGAGGAGCGCGGGCTGCTGGACACGCTGGTCGTGGGGCGCAAGATCGCGTGGGAGCGCGACTTCAAGACGCGCCTGGCCGCCAATGCCCAGGCCGGCGCCCAGTACGGCGACGTCTTCGACCGCATGGCCGCCATCGCCGCGCAGAAGATGGTCGTGGCGCCGCGCCTGAACGCCAGCAACGTCATGATGTTCGACGATCCGCTGCAGCTGGCGGGACTGCTGGCCCGCGTGATCGGCGAGAAGGGGCTGCCCGATGCGCAGCGCTCCGAGCAGCTCCGCAATGGCCAGCTGGAGCAGCTGCAGGGGCGGCTGGGGCAGCCGGTCCCCTTCGACGCGGCCGGGATGACGGCCGCGCTCGCCCAGCGGCTGCACCTGGTGTCGGCGGTGCTGCCGGCGGGCGATCCGTTGCTGGCGCAGATGATCAACCCGGGCGAGACGCCGGAGCAGGCCGCGAGCCGCCTGGTCGGCGCCACACGCATCGGCGACGCCGGCTTCCGCCAGCAGCTCCTGAGCGGCGGCAGCGCGGCGCTGGGCGCCTCCACCGACCCGCTGGTGGCGCTGGCGCGGCAGATGGAGGCGAACACGCGCGATCTGACCCCGCGCTGGCAGCAGGTCCAGGCCCAGGAGCAGGCGCAGCAGGCGCGCCTTGCCCGCGCGCTCTTCGCCGTCTACGGCACCTCGGTGCCGCCGGACGCGACCTTCACCCTGCGCATCAGTGACGGGCGCATCGACGGTTACTCGTACAATGGCACGCTGGCGCCGGCCTACACGACCATCTACGGGCTGTATGGCCGCTCGGCCGAGTTCCAGGACAAGGATCCGTTCACGCTGGCGCCCACCTGGGCGCAGCGCAGGTCGGCCGTGGACATGAGCCGCTACCTGAACCAGGTCTCGACCAACGACATCACCGGCGGCAACAGCGGCAGCCCGCTCATCGACGAGCAAGGCCGCATCGTGGGACTGGTCTTCGACAGCAACATCGAGGCACTTCCGACCACCTTCATGTTCCCCATCGAGAACGGCCGCACCGTGGCCGTGCACACGGCGGGCATCACGGAGGCGCTGCGGAGCGTGTACCAGGCCGCCGCGCTGGTCAAGGAGCTGACCGGCCGGTAAGAAAAGCAGGCAACTGCAACTGCAACTGCAACGTCGGGGGGAAGATGAGCAGGGCGGATACGTATATCGACGAGAACATGTCTCGTTTCCGGGAGGAGCTGTTCGATTTCCTGCGCATTCCGAGCGTGAGCGCGAACTCCGAGAACCGCCCGGACATGCAGAGGGCAGCGGAGTGGCTGGTGCAGCGGATGCGGGAGGCGGGGCTCCAGGCGGCGATCCATCCGACCGCGGGACACCCGATCGTGCTGGGCGAATGGCGGGGTGCCGGCGCGGGGGCGCCGACCGTGCTCATATACGGCCACTATGACGTCCAGCCGGCGGAGCCGCTGGAGCTATGGAGCTCGCCGCCCTACGAGCCGGAGATCCGCGACGGCCGCATCTACGCCCGTGGCTCGGTGGACGACAAGGGACAGCTCTACCTGCACGTGAAGGCGCTGGAGTCGCTGCTGAAAGCCGAGGGCCGCCTTCCCGTGAACGTGGTGCTGGTCGCGGAGGGCGAAGAGGAGATCGGCAGCGACAACCTGGTGCCGTTCCTGGAGAAGATGCGCGACCAGCTCGCCTGCGATTACGTCATCGTTTCGGATACCACCATGGTGGCGCCGGGCGTACCCACCATCGGCGCCTCGCTGCGGGGGCTGGCCTACTTCCAGATCGACGTCCAGGGCCCGGCCAAGGACCTTCACTCCGGGAGCTACGGCGGGGCGGTGCTCAACCCGGCGACGGTGCTCTGCCGCATCGTCGCCAGCTTCCACGACCTGGATTGGCACGCCACCATCCCGGGCTTCTACGACAAGGTCCGCCCGGCCACGGAGGTGCGGGACCAGATCGCGCAGGTCCCCTTCGAGGACGAGACCCTGCGCGAGGAGACGGGCTCCCCCACCCTCGGTGGCGAGGCCGGCTACTCCACGCTGGAGCGGCTCTGGGTGCGGCCCACGGTGGAAGTGAACGGGCTGCTCTCGGGGTTCACGGGCGAGGGCTCCAAGACGGTGCTGCCCGCGCACGCCATGGCCAAGGTCAGCTGCCGGCTGGTGCCGGACCAGGACCCGGTCCTGGTCGCGAAGCTCTTCATGGAGCACATCCACCGCGTCGCGCCCAAGGAGGGTGTCACCGTCACCATCACGCCCATGCACACGGGCCAGGCCTGGAGGGCGCGGCTCGGGGGAAAGCTCTACGAGGCCGCCGCCCGCTCGCTGGAGGCCGCGTTCGGCCGCAAAGTGGTCTACGCGGGTGAGGGCGGCTCCATTCCCATCGTGTCGGACTTCGAGCGGGTGCTGGGCGCGCCCGTGCTGCTCATGGGCTTCGGGCTGCCCGGCGAGAACGCCCATGCCCCGGACGAGTGGCTGGACGTGGACACCTTCGAGCGCGGCATGCACGCCGCCGCCAACCTGCTGGCGCAGCTCAGCGCCTAGCCGGGCAGGGTGCACGAAAAAGAGCCCCGCGGGCGCAGGCGCCCGCGGGGCTCTATCTTTGGTCCCGCCGCTCAGCGGCCCAGGATCCTGGGCGGCCGCAGCCGGATGGCCTCGATCTCCCGGCCGATCTCTTGCCGTAGCCGTTCGATGCGCGCCGGATACCTGTGACAGTCCGGGGTATTGGTGCCGTCGCGGCAGCCGTTGTAGCCCAGGAGCGCCCGGTGCTCGTTGCCGTCCGCACGGTCCATGTACCACGCCAGCACGTTCGTGCCGGTACAGAGGTTGTCGTCGATGCTGTACAGGTTCCGCCCGCATCCGCCCCACTGCCCCGCCCAGAGCGGCATCACCTGCATCAGGCCGCGGGCACCCACCGCGCTGGTCGCGTGGGGATTGCCCTCGCTCTCCACCAGCATCACCGACACCACCGTCGCCGGGTCCAGGCCCTTGCGCTGCGCGTGCTGTACCAGCGGCCAGGCCACCTGCCGCGCCGCCCAGCGCGTCAGCCCACGCCGCCGCAGTACCTGCTCCACCGGCATGATGTGGTTGCGGTACAGGTTCACGTACCGCACCGTCTTCTCCCCGTCCACCCGGATGGCGCCCATGCTGCGCGTGAGCGCCTCGATCTGCACCCGGGGAACCTCACGGGCGTGCGTCGGGTCCCGCACGGCGGCGGTCGCCGGCAGCTCGAGTGCCCGCGTCGTCACCTTGCCCAGCCCCCAACCCGCGAGGAGCAGGACGGGCGCGGCCAGCGGGATCATGCGCACGCGCTTGAGCAACCGCTCGGCTTCATCGAGCAGGCTGTGGCGTCGTGGCGCGGCGTCGCTTCGGCGTCTGAACAATGCCATCCAGGTACACTTCGGGTTTGCGGGGAGGGCTGCTAATGTGCACCCGCGGCACCCGTGCGCGCAAGCGTCGTTGGCGCCATTTCGTGGACTCGGCATGTAAGTTATGTGATGACAATTACTTGAATGTTTGACCGAAATGTCGTCGGCGGGGAGGAAACATGGGAGAAGTGACGTTCGTGGTGCGTGGGCTGAGCGATGCCGACATGGCGGAGCAGGTGGAGGCGACGCTCTACGCCAA
This sequence comes from Gemmatimonadota bacterium, assembly GCA_017881445.1. Lineage (GTDB taxonomy): Bacteria > Gemmatimonadota > Gemmatimonadetes > Longimicrobiales > RSA9 > JADGQX01. The sequence continues at coordinate 20,791 of JADGQX010000011.1, forward strand.
GGTGGGGGTGCACCAGGTGAAGGCCGACTGGGAGAGCGGCCGCGTCTGGCTCAGCTACGACGAGCGGGTGGTGCCGCAGCCGCGACTGCGGACCTACGTGCAGAGCTCGGGCGTCTCGGTGGTAGGCCTGGCCTAGGCGTTGTGGGCGCGACGCCGGGCACGCCGGATGAGGATGTAGACGCCGAGAAGGGCGACGAGTGCGGCTTCGGGCAGCTCCGCCCCCGCGGGCTCGATCCGGCAATAGCCGCCCCGGAAGATGGAGGCCAGGTGGCCGTGAATGCTCACCAGGTCGGAGCCGAGCTGGTCCTGGAAGGCAATGCCCCTGGGGAGCAGCGAAGTCCGCTTCAGCGCGAGGTGTCGGCCATCGGCGAAGTCGAGCTCGCCGGAGCCGAAGAGGTGCAGGCGAACGGAGGCGACGGCGTCGCCGGAGGCGGCGTCCTCGACGAGCAGCTGGCGGAAGCCGTGGCGACGGATGCGCCAGGCCGTGCCGTCGGCGCGGGCGATGGCGTGGGAGGTGAAGAACCGCTCCCAGGCGAGAGTGCCGATCTCCGTGCCGTTCCAGTGGATGGCATAGGCCGCGGGCAGGTATCCGGCCCGGCTCCAGGTGAGCTCCACTCCGGCGATCTCGCGCAGGTCCGCCATCGGCCGCCTCCGTGCGGTGGCCAGGTTGCCCGGCCGCGTCAGGCGGCGCGGGCTTCGTCGATCAGCTCATCCATCTCGGCCGTGCTGAAGCGGTACTCGGCCGCGCAGAACTGGCAGACGGCCTCGGTGTGCCCGCGCTCCCGCCCTTCCTCCCGCATCTCGACCAGCGCTTCGCCCCCCAGCAGGACGAGTGCGCGCTCGGCGCGGTCGCGGGAGCAGGGGCAGTGGAAGCGGACCGGAATGCGGTCCAGCGGCTGCCAGCCCTCGGGGAAGATGCGCGCCAGGATGCCTTCCGGCGAGTCGCCGCTGCGCAGCATGGCGGTGGGATGGGGCAGCGAGCGGATGCGCGTCTCGATGCCGGCGACCTCGTCGTCGGGGAGCCCCGGGAGCAACTGGATAATGTAACCTCCTGCCGCTTCGACGGTTGCATCGGCGCGCACGAAGACGCCGATGCCCACGGCCGAGGGCACCTGCTCGCTGCGCGCCAGGTAGTACGCCACGTCCTCGCCCACCTCGCCCGAGACCAGCTCCACGGTGCTGGAGTAGGGCTGGCGCATGCCCAGGTCCTTGGTGACGGTGAGGTGACCGTCGCGGCCCACCACGCCGGCCACGTTCAGCTTGCCGTCCCGCGCCTGGTCGATCTCCGGCCTCGGGTTCGAGACCAGGCCGCGCACCTCGCCCCGGCCGGTGGCGGTCACCAGCAGGGTCCCGGCCGGGCCGCCACCCCGGAGCCGCAGGGTGACCAGCTGCTCCTGCTCCTTCAGCATCACGCCCAGGATGAGCGCCGCCGTAGCGAGCCGGCCGAGCGCGGCGGTCACGGCGGGGAAGGTGCCGTGGCGCGCCGCCAGCTCGGCGACGACGTCCGTGGAGTCGATGGCGAAGGCGCGCACGAGGCCGTCGCGGGCGGTGGCGCGGGCGATGTAGTTCGAAGTCGGCATGTGGGGACGGGCGCTCCATTCGAGGGTCAAGGGAAACGGAATACACCCTCTATGGCGAAAGGAGCCGGACTGCGAACGGCATGGAAAGGGAAGAGGTGCGGGTGAGGGAGGGTAGGGCAAAGGGAAGGGGAAAGGGGGGCTTGGCCCGCGTTACCAGTCCTCGTGGCCGATGTCCTGCTCCCGGACGAGGACGAGGATGGCGGCCTGGGGGACGACGAGGTACTTCTCGCCTTCGAAGGTGATCTCCACGGCGGCGCGGCGGAAGAAGATGGCGTAGTCGCCGGGGCGGGCCTGGACGGGGAGGTACTTGGCCTCGCCGCCGCCGATGTTCCAGGGTTCGTCGTCCAGGTCGGCGGGGGCGGAGATGGGAGTGCCGGGGCCGGTGGCCACGACCGTGCCCGTCTGCACGGCCTGGTTGTCCACGGCGCTGGCCGGGAGGTAGAGGCCGACCCGGCTGCGGTCCTCGCCCTCCTCGGGCTTCACCAGGACGCGGTCGCCGACGACGATGAGGCGTTTCTTCGGTTCCATGACTCTACGTTCGTCTCGCCGGTCCCCCCGCGCAAGCATCGCCCTACGGCGGTTCCCTGGAAAACGCCGCTCCCGCCGGGCCACGTGCACGGCCGGCCCGGGCGCGGCCGCGGGTCCGTGCCGCGTGGCCCAGCGAGCCATGGATGCGCCCCGGCGGACGCCGCATCGTGGACGCGGGTTCGGCATGCGGGTGCGGAATGAGCGGCGCGGCGGGGAGGCGAACGTGATGGAACGTGGAACGGGAAGGGCGGGCGCGGAGGGCACGAGGCGGCGGCCGGGGGCGCCCTCGCGGCGGCCGTTCACCTTCGTGTTGGACGGTCAGCTGGTGGAGCGGGCCCAGCGGGAGGTGGGCGAGAAGGACGTGGTGCGGAGCATCGAGGCCGCCCTCGCCGCCGCCCTGGACTACCAGCTCTGGGTGCGGGAGGTGAGCGCCGGCGAGCGGGGAGTATTGTCCTGAGGGCTGGCCCGCCGCCCCGGCGAGGCCAGGCGGCAAACGACCGGAGACGCAGGCGCAGGCGCAGACACAGACGTCCCCGTACCCGTGAACGTCGATCGCCTGCGCCTGCGCATCCGGCCGTTGAAGCCCGGAGCCGTCGTAAGGCCTTGCTCACCGCAGGGGGCTGAGCCAGCGGATGCCGATGCGGTGCACGGCGCCGAAGTAGTTCAGGTTCTGGAAGGTGTAGTCCAGGGCAATGGCGCCGAGGGACAGCCCGCCGCCGACCTGGAGCGGGGCGAGTCCGCCGGAGCCCTGGGCACCGCTGAAGCCGACGCGGGCCACGGCGCCGAGTCGGCGGTTGGCGGCGGGGATCAGCCCGGCCTCCGCGCCGGCGACCAGACCGGAGGTGTGCTCCTTGAGCCCGGCGACGAAGTCGGCGGAAACGGCCATGCCGAGGCCGGAGGGAGTGCTGCGGGCGTAGCTCAGGCCGACGCGGGCCTCGGCCGGCAGCGGCGCGGCGGTGCTGTCGCCGCTGAGGGAGCCGCCGAAGTTGCGCAGCGAGGCTCCAACGGTCAGTGAGGGCAGCAGGCCGACCTGAGCGCCGAGGTCGAACATGGGCGCGCCGGAGCTGGCGCCGGCGATGGAGGTGGAGACGAAGCCCGCGCTGGCGCCGATGCGGACGCGGCCATGGGCCAGCGGATAGGAGGCGCCGAAGCGGGCGGCGGATTCCGTTGCGCTGACGGACTGTCCGGTGGCGGTTCCGCGCTGTCCGCCGAAGAGCGGGTCGGGCGTGAACTCCTCCACGCTGCCCCCGTTGAGGTAGGCAATGCCGGCGCCGAGGGCGAGGCGGCCCACATGGAAGGAGCCGGCGGCGGAACCGAAGGAGATGCCCTCGACCAGCGGCTCGAAGGCGGCGCCGGCCCCGGCATTGAAGGAGGCCAGCCCGGCCGGGTTGTAGAAGAGCACGTCGGCGTCGCCGGTCATGCCGGTGTAGGCGCCGGAGAAGGAGGCCGCGCGACTGCCGGCGGGGAGCTGCAGCACCATGGCGCCGGCGACGCCGGCGCCGCTCTGGGCGTGGGCAGGTGTGGCCGCGGCGAGAGCGACCAGGGCGCCGGCTGCGGCGGCTGCGAGTCGGAATTGCGAGCGAATCATGAGCTACTCCTGCGGGCTCGCGCCGGCGGCCGACGCAGTGGTGGCGATGAAGAGCTTCTGGCGGACCAGCTGGCCGCCGATGTTGAACACCACGAGGTAGATCCCCGGTGCCACGGCGGCGCCCTGGTCGTTGGTGAGCTTCCAGTCGATGCGCCCGCCATTCTCGAGGCGGGGCAGCAGGTCCACGACACGGCGCCCGGTCAGCGAGTAAACCGCGGCCACGGTCGGGGCCTGGCTGAAGTTGAAGATCACGTGGCCGTGGTGGACCGGGTTCTCGCTCAGGGCGAAGGTCTCGCTCGCGCCCAGGACCGTGGTGACCGCCGGGGCGGAGGCCACGGTGCTGGCGCCGGTCCCGAGCTGGTCGGTGGCCAGCGAGCGGACGCCCAGCGTGTGGGTGGCCGTGGGCACGAGCGTGGCGGCGAAGCGGGCGCCGTTCGGTGCCTGCCCGCTCATCTCCACGGCCAGGATCAGCTGGGTCGTGGAGTTGGCCGGAACGCTCACGGAATCCAGGGTGAAGGTGACGCGGGTGGCAGTGGCGCTCAGCGCGGCCGTGGCCGCGCCGACCTGGGGCTCACCCGGGCTGAGCGTGCCGGAGCCGTCCACGTCGCGGAAGAGAACGAGGCGCGCGGCCGGGTCGTTGCCCGTGGCGTCGAAGGCGAGGGAGGTGATCTTCATGGCCTCGAAGCCGGTCACCTTGAGGGCGATGGTCAGCAGCGGCACGCGCGTCCCCTTGAGGCTGATCGTCGCCTTTGCGGGCGAGACGGAGGCGCCGGTGAGCGTGAGCACGGAGGGCGGGACCACCACCACCGAGATGCTGTCGCGGATCGCACCCACCGCCGCGATGATGAAGGCGCTGCCATTGGCGATGGCCCGGACCAGCCCCGTCGCGTCCACGGTCGCCACCGCGGTGTTGGAGGACGTCCAGGTGACCGCCAAGGCGAGTCGCACGCCCACGCCGTTGAAGACGGTGGCCGTCAGCCTGTCGGTGCCGCCGCGCACGAGGGTGTCCGCCCGGGGGCTGATGGTGACGCCGGCGACGGCATTGGGGTTGGTGTTCATGGCCGCGAGGGCGGCCCTCACGTTCAGCTTGCCGCCCCCCCACCAGTCCTGCGGCGCTCCGCCGACGCCGTAGGTGCGGGAGGTGAAGCCATCCTGGGTGGCGTTGACCGCCAGGATGGTCCGGATCTGGTCAGCGGTGAGGCTCTTGTTGAGCTGGAACATGAGGGCGATGGCACCGGTCACGTGCGGTGTCGCCATGCTCGTGCCCTCTTCGGCCCAGTGCTGGCCATCGACGGCGACCAGCGGGGCGCTGCCCGAGTTGATGACCACGTCGCGCGAGAGCGCGGACAGCACGGTGGCACCGGGCGCGGCGATGTCGGGCTTGCGACGGCCGTCGCGCGTGGGGCCGGGGCTGGAGAAATCCGCGAGGTCGCCCAGCACCGTATTGTCGATGAAATGGAAGGTGCCCGTTGCGGCCCGCCAGTTGGTGCGGCTGGTGAAGGCGCCGGCGGTGATCACGGACTTCGCCGTGCCGGGCGTGCCCACGACGTAGCGGTTGTCGAAGCCGGCGAGGCCCGTGGCGGCCGCGCCGCCCACGCCCAGGTCGCCGCCGGTGAGCCAGAGGTGGTACATCCGGCCCGAGGGCGCGGAGCGGCCGGTGACCTGGATGGTCCAGGTGCCGGGCGCGGGGGTGCCCGCACTGGTCCCGCAGTCGTTGATCTCGATCTGCGCCTGGTTGTCGCCGTTGTTCGGGTTCGGTCCGGTCGAGGCGTTGTCGGCCACGATGGCGCCGCCGGAGTTGTCCTGGCCGCTGTTGGTGCCGCGCGCCGCCAGGTAGGAGGAGCCGTCCGGGCGGATGATGGTGAAGTCGAGGTTGTCCTGGCCGGAGTACCAGATCTCGATGTCCTCGGCATCGTTGCACTTGCCCGGGTTGGGCGTGTACTGCGGCACCGTGAAGGTGTACGCCTGCGTCTGGCCGGTCGCGATCACCGCTCCCGCGTGCAGCAGGTGCGCCGGCTGGGCGGAAACGCTGTTGCCGTTGGAGCCGTCGTTGCCGGCGGCGACCACGACGGCGAAGCTGTCTCGCGCCAGCAAGTCGAGCATCCGCTCCGGGTCGCTGGTGCCGTCGTGGGGGCCGAACTGCGCGCCCAGCGACAGGTTGACCACCGCGGCTTTGCCCAGCGCCCGGGCCTGCTGGTAGATCCAGGCCACGCCGTCGATGATCTGGTTGAAGCTGAAGCTGCCGTTGCCGCCCTTCACGACGATCAGGTCGGCGGCGGGCGCCACGCCGGCATACTGGTACTGCGTGCCGCTGCCGGCGGCGGCGCCGTTGCCGGCCGCGCTGCCGGCCACGTGCGTGCCGTGGCCCACCACGTCGTTCTCGGTGCAGGAGGCGGCGTTGCCATTGATGGCCTTCTGGATCGAGTCCTGCGTGCAGAGGTTGCCGTAGCTGAAGTTGCCGCCGAAGCTGCCAGCGGACCAGGCTCCGCCCGGGGCCGTGCCGGACGTGGTCTGGTCCCAGAGCTCGAGCAGGCGGGTCTTGCCGTTGCCATCCAGGAAGTCGCCGTGCCGGAAGTCGATGCCGGTGTCGTAGGTCCCGACGATGACCCCCTGTCCGGCGACGCCGGTCCAGACACTGCCCGCGTGCTGGCGCACCTCGTCCGCATGGATGGCGTGGACACCGGAGTCGTTCACGACCTTCACCCGGCGCGCCACGGAGATGGAGACCAGCCCGCTGACGTGAGTGAGGGAATCCGCCAGGTCCAGCGGCACGGTGGCGGTGAGCAGGTAGCCGCCCTGGGGTGTGCGCACGACCGTGCCCACCCGGGCGCCGCGGTCGCGGAGTGCTTCCAGGGCGACCTGGTCGCTCACCTCGAGGAAGAGCCCGACCTGCGGCCGGCCCCGCTCGTCCCGGTCCACCGCCAGCAGCCCGGCCAGCGGCAGGGGCGCGTCCGTGGGGAGCACGTCGAAGCGGCCGCTCGGCGCCGCCGCCTTGCGCACCTCGGGGCTGATGAGCTGCTTCAGTGCCAGGTCGATGCGGGGGCCGACCTGCTGGGCGGCGGCGGCGAGGGGCAGCGCGAGAGCGGCCAGCAGGGCCAGCAACATCCGGGGCAGTCGAGACGTCATGCAGCACCATCGGGGGCAGAGGTGACGGACGCCCGGCCGCGCGACCGGCCCTGAGGTCGCGCCGAGCGGGAAAGCTCCATGTGCCGTACGAAGGAAAGTCCGGCGACGGCGGCGAGGCTCCCGCCGGCCACCTCGCCCGTGAGCAGCTCTCCCGTCACCGTGCCCAGGCGCAGGCCCGCCCGCTCCAGCGCCTGGCGGTCGGCCGCGTCCAGCGGCCGCGTCGTGCGAATGAAGACACCGACGACCATGTCCCCCCCCGACGCCGCAATGGCGCGCAGCCGCACGTCCATCTTGGCGGCGCGCGCCGGATCCAGCCCGCCCGGCTGGCGGGCATGCGTGCAGGCGAAGCCGGCGACGAGAAGCACGGTCAGTAGGGCGAGCGACACCCGCATTGACATTTCCCTGAGAAACGGCGGTCGACGGGAGCCGTCAACCGCAGGGAAGCACCTACACCGGCGGCGAGTGCCGGTTCCGTCAGGCCCGGGCGGTAGCCAGGGCGCGGGATTGCAGCGCGCCGGCGATGAGCCGGGCGCGCTCGCCGGGCTCGCCGGGCAGGGTCCGTCCGCTGCCTGCGGCACTGGCCTGCGTGACCTCGACCTCCAGGGCGGCGACCAGGTCGGGGTAGCCGCCGCGCCGCGCGGCGTCCAGGCCATCGCGCAGGTGGTCGCGGGCCACGTCCGGAACGCCCACCAGCAGGCAGGCGCGCGCGAGCCGCAGATGCATTTCGGCGGCGGGGCGGGGGGGCGGGGACTCCGCCCGGGCGTCCCGGAGCAGGCGCTTGCGCGCCAGGGCGAACTCCTCGAGCCGGCCCGCCTCCGCGTAGCTGCCGGCCACGTCGGCGTGGGCGCGCCAGAGGTCGGCGGCCGGCAGGGCCTCGCTCAGGAGCATCTCGTAGGCGCGCAGGGCGGCGTCCAGCAGCCCCAGCGTGCGGAACGCGCCGCCGGCCGCCTCGAGGGCGGCGGCGCGACACGGGGAGTCCGACGCGTTCTCCAGCGCGGTCCACGCATGCTCGACGGCCGCCTCGGCATCCCCCGCCGCCAGAGCGGATTCGGCCAGGCCGGCGAAGGCCAGGCTCTGCACCTGCCGGTCGGCCCAGCTCCGCCCCTGCCGCAGCACCTGCTCGAGCATGGCGCTCGCGCCGGCGCCATCGCCGCGGCGCAGCAACAGCCTGGCCCCGGCGCAGGCGGCCTTGGCCCACTCGCCGTGCGCGCCTGCCGCGGTCGCCGCCGTGGCGGCGGCGCTCAGGTGCTGCTCCGCCTCCTCTTCCCGCCCGTGGCGGAAGCAGAGCGTGCCCAGCCGGCGGAGTGCGGCCGCGGCGGCGGCGGCGCGCCCGAACGCCTGCGCCAGCTCCAGGCCGCTGCGGTAGAACTCCTCCGCCGCGCAGGCGTGTCCCGCCTCCTCCGCGACATCCCCCAGCCCCGCCACGGCCGCAGCCAGATCCGCGGGCGAGCGACTCTCGATCTCGTGCAGGTAGCGGGAGATGCGCAGGCGCTCCGGGTCGCGGGCGGGCAGGTGCCCCAGCTCCTCGCGGATCGCCTCGACCTGGCGGGCGTAGGAGGCCGCGCTCACACCTTCCAGGCCGAGCGCCAGTACTCGGCGCAGCGGACGGAGCGCCAGGAACCGGAGCCGCGCGCGCCGCGCCAGCTCGGAGTCGCGCTCCCGGCCCTCCAGGTCCCGGAAGATGAGCCAGCCGGGGAACGCGGCTTCGCGCACCGGGGCCGGCAGCGGGGCGATGCGATCATAGCGCGCCATGCCGTTACTCCAGCGCGAGAGCTGCTGTGCCCGGACACTCGGCCACCATCGCGTCGAGCGCCCGCTGGAACCCGGTGGCCGTCCGCAGCGGTGAGGGCCGGCCGCCGATCGTCGCCTTGATCGCCCGCCGGAAGGCTGCGCCCGACGAGTAGCCGAGCTGCTCCGCGACGGATTCCACACTGCGCCCCGGCTCCAGCAGCCAGCGCAGGCCGTAGAGCACCCGCAGCCAGAGGAGCAGCCGCCCGGGCGTGGGCAGGCCCCAACGCTGGCAGCGCCGCTCCAGCGTCGAGACCGACATGGCGAAGGCCGATGCCAGTCCCGGTACCTGGATGTGCGTGGGAATGTGCGTCGCCGCGTGCAGCACCAGCTCCAGCGCCCGGGGCGACAGCGGCTCCCGCAGCCGCGCGGCCAGCGTCGCCGGAATGCCGCGGCGCAGCGCCGATTCCAGCACGCCCGACACCAGCTCGGCGTCCTCCGCCTCCCGCGAGACCACCACGTCCGCCGCCCCTGCCTTGCCGATGCGCAGCAGCTCGCGCCCGTCCATCTCCCCCCACACCACCACCGGCGTCAGCGGGTAGCGCTGGGAGAAGCGGAAGACCCGCAGCGCGCCATCCTTCCGGGTCTCCGCGTGGAGGTCCGCGACCACCGCCGCCACCGGCTGCTTGCGCACGGCGCGATAGAGGTCACGCCAACTCTCCGCCCAGGCAACCTCATGGGCCGAGAGCGCCGCCCGCAGACAATCACGGTCGGATGAATTCGGGAGGAGAGCCGCGATCAGGGGCATGTCGCACCTTGATAGAGGTGCAGCGGACTACGGCGAAGGCGAAGGTAATGCGGCTGGAAAAAGACCCGCAAGAGAGTTGTTCATCCGCCGCCGAATCCGCCGAGCCCGCCGCGCCCTCTGGCACGGTGGCGGAAGAAGGGCCGGCCGACCTCCCGCGGCGCTCTGCGCCATGAAGAAAGGGGGGCGGCGGCCGTGGCCGCCGCCCCCCGGGGCGTGCGTTGGGCGTGCGGCGCTAGCGTGCGCCGGCGCTGCCCGCCTCCTGCAGCTTGGGCGCGGCCAGGGTGGAGTGGCCGCCGGCGGGAGCAGGGGCGAGAGGTCCCTGCTCGAGCCAGATGTGCTTGCCCTTGAGCACGTTCTGAGCGACGCGGTAGCGCGTGTCGTCGTGGTTCTTGAACACCTCGGCGAAGAGCTGGCGCACGCGCTGGCGCGCGCCGCGGCAGAAGAGGTCCGCGATCTCGAGCGCGCCGGCATCGCCCTGCCGGGCCTTCTTCTGCGCGTAGACGCAGGTGGCGGAGATGGCGAACAGCTCGGCGCCGATGTCCACGAGGCGGAAGAGGACGGCCTGCTTCTTCTCCAGCCTGCCGCCGAAGCGGGTCATGGCGTAGAAGAGGGTACGCGCGAGCTTGCGGGCGGCGCGGTCGGCGAAGCGGAGATGCCGGTCGAGCGGCCCGTAACTCCCGTAGCGTGGCCAGTGTCCCCACCCGAGGTATAGCCCGGGAACCCAGCCGGCCATGTGGGCGCTGAGGCCGAGCAGCCCCTTGAGCTTGGCACCGGCGGAGGCGTCGCGCTCCAGGAAGGCGCCGGCGCTGGAGAGGTGCGGGTCCACCGCCTCCCGGGCGATGAAGAGGCGCATGATCTCGGAGGAGCCCTCGAAGATCAGGTTGATGCGCAGGTCGCGCATGACGCGCTCGACCGGGATGGCGGGCTCGCCGCGGGAGGCCAGCGACTCGGCGGTCTCGTAGCCGCGCCCGCCGCGGATCTGCAAGGTCTCGTCGATGATGCGCCAGGCCGCCTCGGAGTTGAACATCTTGGCGATGGCGGCCTCGAGCCGGATGTCGGACCGGCCGGCGTCGGCCAGGCCGGCCGCCAGCTCTGCGATCGACTCCATGGCGAAGGTGCGCGCGGCGATGTCGGCGATCATGGCGGCGACGGCTTCGTGCTTGCCGACCGGGGCGCCCCACTGGACCCGCTCGTTGGACCAGCTGCGGACCACCTCGAGCGCCCACTTGCCCGTGGAGGCGCAGATGGCGGGGATGGTCAGGCGGCCGGTATTGAGGGTGACGAGGGCGAGCTTGAGGCCCTTGCCCTCGCCCCAGAGCACGTTCTCCTTGGGAACGCGGACGTTGTGGAACCGCATCACGCCGTTCTCGATGCCGCTCAGCCCCATGAAATGGAGCCGGTGCGTCGTCTCGACGCCGGGCCAGTCCGCCTCGACGATGAAGGCGGTGATGCCGCGGCGCTTGCCCTCACGCGCGGGCGTGCGTGCCATGACCACGAACAGCTCGGCGACGGGGCCGTTCGTGCACCAGAGCTTCTCGCCGTTGAGGATGTAGGCCTGGCCGTCCTCGGTGGGCTCGGCGGTGGCGCCCAGGCGGGCCGGGTCGCTGCCGACGTCGTTCTCGGTCAGGGCGAAGGCGGAGATGGCGCCCTTCGCCAGGCGCGGCAGATACTTCTTCTTCTGCTCCTCGGTGCCGAACATCTTGAGCGGCTGCGGCACCCCGATGGACTGGTGGGCGGAGAGCATGACGCCCAGCGCGGTGCAGTGGCTGCTGATGTAGGCGACGGCGCGGTTGTAGCTGGTCTGGGAGAGGCCGATCCCCCCGTACTCGCGGGGGATCTTCATGCCGAAGGCGCCTGTGCGGCGCAGGCCCTCGATCACCTTTTCCGGCACCTTGCCGTTGCGCTCGATCTCGGCGGCGTCCACCTCGGTCTCGAGGAACCGCTTCACCCCCTCCATGAAGGCGGCTGCCCGCTTCTGCTCCTCCGGGTCGGGCTCGGGCGGCGGATCGATCAGGTCGAGGCGAAGCTTGCCCAGGAAGAGCTCGCGGACGAAGCTCGGCTTCGTCCAGTCGGTCTCCCGCGCGGCTTCCGCCACCTGCCGTGCTTCCTGCTCCGACACCACCCCCGGGCCCTTACCATTGGGCGCCCGCATTTCGGCCATGGTTCCCTCTCGTGTTGTCGAGCCCGGCCGGGCGATTGGGACCGGGCTACGTGGACCAGGGCCGCCCTCGTCACGGATCGTGCCGCAGCGTCACGGGGACCGCAGAGTGCGGCTACTTCAGCATCGTCTTGGCGATCGTCTGCAGCTGCATGTTGCTCGTACCCTCGTAGATGGTACCGATTTTCGCATCCCGGTAGAGCTTCTCGACCGGGTACTCCCGGGTGAAGCCGTTGCCGCCGTAAAGGTCGATGCACGTGGAGGCGATCCGCTGCGCCGTCTGGGAGCTGAAGAGCTTGGCCATGGCCGCCTCCGCCATGAAGGGCTGGCCCGCGTCCTTCAACCGCGCCGCGTTGTACACCATGAGGCGCACCGCCTCCAGCTCGGTCCGCATCTGGGCCAGCTCGAACTGCACGCCCTGGAAGTCGCCGATCCTGTGGCCGAACTGCGCCCGCTCCTGCACGTAGGCGACGGTGTGGTCCAGGGCGCCCTGCGCCAGCCCCAGCATCTGCGCGCCGATGCCAATGCGGCCCTCGTTCAGCGTCTCTATGGACACCTTGTACCCCTTGCCCACCTCACCCAGCACGTTCTCCCGGGGCACGCGGCAGTCGTCCAGCATCAGCTCGCAGGTGGACGACGCCCGGATGCCGAGCTTGTCCTCCTTCTTGCCCACGGCGAAGCCCGGGAACTCCCGCTCCACGATGAAGGCCGTGATGCCGCGGTAGCCCGCTTCCGGGTTGACGTTGGCGAAGACGATGAAGAGACCGGCCTCCGCCGCGTTCGTGATCCACAGCTTCCGGCCCGTGAGCACCCAGGCATCGCCATCTTCGCGCGCCCGCGTCTGCAGCGCGAAGGCGTCGGAACCGGAGCCCGCCTCGGAGAGCGCGTACGCGCCCACCAGCTCCGTGCAGAGGCGGGGGAAGTACCGTGCCTTCAGCTCTTCGCTGCCCCAGCGCAGGATGGCGTTGTTCACCAGCGTGTTCTGCACGTCCACGAAGACGCCCACGCTCGGGTCCACCCGCGACAGCTCCTCCACCACCAGCGCCGCGGTGAAGAAGGAGGCGCCGGCGCCGCCCCATTTATCCGGGATCTCGATGCCCATGATCCCGAGCTCGAAGAGCTGGGGAATGAGATCGGGGTCGAGCTTCGCCTCCCGGTCCATGTGCTCGGTCCGGCCGGTGATCGCCTCCTCGGCGAAACTGCGCACCGTGTCCCGGAACAGCCGCTCCTCTTCCGTCAGGATCGTGAGGGGCGGCCGCGTGAGCTCAGGAAGCGTGACGGCCATGGCGGCGTCCTCTTCGTCGGGGTTCGTATGCTGGCTGAAAGCGCGAATACAATAGGGACCGGGGCCATACTCCGGCCAGGGCATGCGTAAGGCGTGCCGTGTGCCGGAAGATCCCGCGGACGGCGGGAGGCCGCTCAGCCGACCGGGGCGGCGCCGGCGGCGAGCTCGTGCAGCACCGCCAGGTGAAGCTCAAGGCGGGCTTCGAGATCCGCCGGCAGGGAGAGCCCCCGGCGCGCCGCCATCCAGCCGGCCGCCCGGTCCTTGTCCAGGATTCCGGCGCGCGAGGTCCACCGTGACGGGTGTGGCTCGAACTCCACGACGACCTCCACGCCGTCCGCGGCCGGGCGGCGCCGCAAAAGAACGACGCCGCCGGCCAAGGCCGGCGGCGTCGTGGGCTGCCCACAACCCGACGCGATGCCGCGATCAGGCACCCATCGAGCGGACAGTCGGTTCTGCGAGTGTCGATCGGCTAGGCGCCGATGCGGCGATCGCTTGCCCGTGTCGAGTTGCGGACAGGTTTCGTACTTGGCAAGGGATCACCTCCTTCTTTAGGGGAGCGCGAGGGCGTGGTCACCAGCGGGCCCGCGGCCCGCAACTGCTGCGGAATACTCTAATAGCGGGCTGGAAGTTCCGCAACGGCATGGGGTTGGTCGCGTACTCCGGCGGCGGCTCCCGGCGGTTTCCGGCGGGCCGCGCCCGAAGCTGCCGTTTCGACGCTGCTGCGCGCGCGGCCGTTCCGCCGTGGCGGTGTGCTGGCGGGGGACCGGGGGGCGAAATACCTTTTTCGTCCGGCGGCGAAAACGAAAGGGCACGAATGGATGCACAAGGGTATCGGGAGCTGGTCGCGCTGGTGCGGCAAGTGCGCCACGACGCGAGCAATCCGCTGACGGCGGCGCTGGGGAACGTGCAGCTGCTGCTGGAGGATCCGGCGGTGCAGGACGCGGAGGTGCGGGAGGGGCTAACGGTGGTCGAGAGCGAGCTGCGTCGGCTGGCGGACATCCTGCGGCGGCTGAACGTGGTGAGGTCCGAGCCGGAAGGTACGGACCCGATCTGAGCCCGTCGCGGCGGCTTGACGCTCGCCGCGACCGTGATCTATATCTGTGCCCCGTCGGAGGGGCCACGCGCGCGAGGGAGGAGCCATGTCGGAGATTCCGTCGGAGCTGCTGTACACGGAGGAGCACGAGTACCTGGCGCCCACGGACGAGGAGCTCGTCTACTCCGTGGGAATCACCGACTACGCGCAGGGCGAGCTGGGCGACATCGTCTACGTCGAGCTGCCGAGCGTGGGCGACCACTTCGGCCGGATGGAGACGTTCGGGACGGTCGAGGCGGTGAAGGCCGTCAGCGACCTGTTCTCTCCCGTGGCGGGCACGGTCGTGGAGGTCAATCCGGCGCTGGAAGCCGATCCGTCGCTGGTGAACAGCGATCCCTACGGCGCGGGCTGGATGATCAAGCTGCGGGTGGACGGCGCGGGCGAGCTGGACGAGCTGCTCGGGTCCGAGGAGTACGGCGCGCACCTGGGCGCATAGCCCGGTCGGTCATCGACGACGCGCCGCGCGCGGGCGAACCCGGTGCGCGGCGCGTTCGTGCGTTCACGGGCACAACGGGGGGAACCATGGCTCGCCTGACCTGGCACGGACACTCCTGCTTCCTGCTGGAAACGGACGACGGCAAGCGCATCCTCTTCGATCCATTCCTGGATCAGAACCCCGTCTCCGACATCCGGGCGGCCGACATCGGCGACCTGGATTTCATCCTGGTGACCCATGGCCACGCGGACCATTTCGCCGACGCCATTTCGCTGGCCAAGCGCACCGGCGCCACGCTCGTCTCCTCCTTCGAGATCGTGAGCTTCGTCCAGACGCAGGGCGTGGAGAACGCGCACCCCATGAGCATAGGCGGCGGCCACAGCTTCTCCTTCGGCTACGCCAAGATGACGCCCGCGCTCCACGGCGGCGAGGTGGCCGGCGACGACGAGGGCAAGTACACCACCATGGCTGGCGGCTGGTGGCTCGACCTCAACGGCGGCAAGCGACTCTACCACGCCGGCGACACCGCCCTCACCATGGACATGAAGCTGCTGGAGGGGCAGGTGGACGTGGCCCTGCTCCCCATCGGCGACAACTTCACCATGGGGCCCGGCGACGCCGTGCGGGCGGTCGAGTTCATCCGCCCGCGCGCCGTCATTCCCATGCACTACAACACCTGGGACGTGATCAAGCAGGACCCGCACGCCTTTGCCCGCGCGGTGGGCGAGCTGGCCCGCGTGGTGGTGCTGGAGCCGGGCGGCAGCTACGAGTTCTAGGCGACGCGGGCGGCACTCGGAGCCCCGGCCGACCTGCAGGTTCGCGGGCGGCCCGGGGCTCTTCTCGAACGGCGAAACTACTTTCGTGCGCGTGCGCGAGCGCGTGAGCGCCGCGTCCGGGTTCTCGTGCTCCGCGACCTGCTCCTACCTGCCGCCGCCGGCCTCCTCCTCGAGCACGTGCATCTGCACGTGAGCCCTGCTCCTGCTCCCGTCGCGTCGGCTTTACGGGGGTAGTATCTTTCATAAGCTGGGCTCTTTTCCGGCGGACGAAGAACTGGAATCAGAACCGACGCGACGGGGCTTTATGACGACGCTGATCGAGCAATCCCTGGACTTTACAGACAGCTTTGCCCGGCGGCACATCGGCCCGGGCGAGGCCGAGATTCGCCTGATGCTGGAGGCGCTGGGTTACGACAGCCTGGATGCGCTGACGGACGCGGCCGTGCCGGACAACATCCGGCTGGGCCGCCCGCTGCGGCTGCCGTCGGCGGCGAGCGAGCACGAGGCGCTGGCGGAGCTGCGACGGATCGCGTCGCAGAACCGGGTGTTCCGCTCCTTCCTGGGGCTGGGCTACCACGACACCATCACGCCGCCCGTGATCCGGCGCAACGTGGTGGAGAACCCGGGCTGGTACACGGCGTACACGCCCTACCAGCCGGAGATCGCGCAGGGGCGGCTGGAGGCGCTGCTGAACTTCCAGACCATGGTCATGGACCTTACGGGTCTGCCGATCGCCAACGCGTCGCTGCTGGACGAGGCGACGGCGGCGGCGGAAGCGGTGGCCATGTGCCACGCGATCAAGGGTGGGCGCAAGGGCGAGCGTACCACCTTCTTCGTTTCGGAGCTGTGTCACCCGCAGACGATCGACGTGGTGCGCACGCGCTCGCGGGCCCGGGACTGGCAGATCGTGGTGGGCGACCACCACACGTTCGAGCCGACGCCCGCGGTGTTCGGCGTGCTGCTGCAGTATCCGGCCACGGACGGGGAGATCGTGGATTACGGCGACGTCGTCGCTCGGGCGCACGCGGCCGACGCCATGGTCGTGGTGGCGGCCGACCCCATGGCGCTCACGCTGCTGACGCCGCCGGGCGAGTGGGGCGCGGACATCGCCATCGGCAGCACGCAGCGCTTCGGCGTGCCGCTGGGCTACGGTGGGCCGCACGCGGCCTACTTCGCCACCCGGGACGAGTTCAAGCGGCAGCTGCCCGGCCGCATCATCGGGGTGAGCACCGATGCGCAGGGCCAGCCGGCGCTGCGCATGGCGCTGCAGACGCGCGAGCAGCACATCCGGCGCGAGAAGGCGACGTCGAACATCTGCACATCGCAGGTGCTGCTGGCGGTCGTGGCCAGCTTCTACGCCGTGTACCACGGCCCGCAGGGGCTGCGGGCGATCGGCGAGCGGCTGAACGCGCTGGCGCGCTCCCTGGCGGGCGGGCTGTCCGGGCTGGGCCTGACGGTGGCGCACGAGGCCTTCTTCGACACGGTGCGGGTGGACGTGGGCGCCGGAGCGGTGGACGGGCTGGTCACCGCCGCCGAGGCCCGGGGCATCAACGTGAGGAAGCTGGGTGCCGGCAGCATTGTCGTCGCCCTGAACGAGACCGCGACGGCCGCGGACATCGAGGAGCTGCTCGAGGTCTTCAACGACGAGACGGACCCGGGCTTCTCGGCGGAGGCGGCGCTGGCGGACGCGGCCGCCTCCATCCCGGCGGGCTTCCTGCGCACCAGCGCCTACCTGACGCATCCGGTCTTCAACCGCTACCACTCCGAGACCGAGATGCTGCGCTACATCCATCGGCTGGAGTCGAAGGACCTGGCGCTGAACGTGTCCATGATCCCGCTGGGCTCGTGCACGATGAAGCTGAACGCCACGGCGGAGATGGAGCCGATCACCTGGCCGGAGTTCGCGTCGCTGCACCCGTTCGCGCCGCGCTCGCAGGCCCAGGGCTACCGCATCCTGTTCGAGCAGCTCGAGGCCTGGCTGGCGGAGATCACGGGCTACCAGCGCGTCTCGCTGCAGCCCAATGCCGGCTCGCAGGGCGAGCTGACGGGGCTGCTGGTGATCCGCGCCTACCACGAGGCGCGGGGCGAGGCGCAGCGCAACGTGTGCCTGATCCCGCACTCGGCCCACGGGACCAACCCGGCGTCGGCGGTCATGGCCGGGCTGGAAGTCGTGGTGGTGGACACCGACGAGCAAGGCAACGTGGACCTGGGCGACCTGCGGGCCAAGGCGGAGCAGCACGCCGCCCGCCTGGCGGCGCTCATGATCACCTACCCCTCCACCCACGGCATCTTCGAGGAGGGCGTGCGGGAGATCTGCGAGATCGTGCATCAGCACGGCGGCCAGGTCTACATGGATGGCGCCAACCTGAACGCGCTGGTGGGGCTGGCGCGCCCCGGCGACATCGGCGCCGACGTGGGCCACCTGAACCTGCACAAGACCTTCTGCATCCCCCACGGCGGCGGTGGTCCCGGGATGGGACCCATCGGCGTGGCCGCGCACCTGTCGCCGTTCCTGCCGGGGCACCCGCTGGTGAAGACCGGTGGGGAGCAGGCCATAGGCGCCGTCGCGGCGGCCCCCTGGGGCTCGCCCATGATCCTGCCCATCTCCTGGGCCTACGTCCGTATGATGGGCGCCGAGGGGCTGAAGAAGGCGACGCAGGTCGCCATCCTGAACGCCAACTACATGGCCGCGCGGCTCCGGGATGCGTACCCGGTGCTGTACACGGGGCGCAACGCCACCGTCGCCCACGAGTGCATCATCGACCCGCGGCCGCTCAAGGCGAGCGCGGGCGTGGACGCGGTGGCCATTGGCAAGCGGCTGATGGACTATGGCTTCCACGCGTCCACGGTGTCTTTCCCCGTGCACGACACGTTCATGATCGAGCCTACGGAGAGCGAGTCGAAGGAGGAGCTGGATCGCTTCTGCGACGCCCTCATCGCCATCCGCGAGGAGTGCCGCCGCATCGAGGACGGCGCATTGTCCCACGAGGACAACCCGATCAAGAACGCGCCCCACACCGCCGCGGCCGTGACCGCCGACGACTGGCCGCACGCATACTCCCGCCAGGAGGCTGCGTACCCGGCGCCCTGGACGCGGGCCTTCAAGTTCTGGCCCGCGGTCGGCCTCATCGAGAGCGCCGCCGGCGACCGGAACCTGGTCTGCTCCTGTCCGCCGACGTCCGACTACGCGACGGTCTAGGCAAGTTGAGGCGGAATCGCGCGAACGGGCGGGGGAGGCGGTGAGCGAGGGCGGGGGACAGCGGGACAGCGGGACAGCGGGAGACGGGGCGTTCGCGTCGATCCCGGCGGACAGCCTGGCCGCTCGCGCGTCCGAATTCTCCCACTCTTCCACTGTCCCGCTGTCCGAGAGTGAGCGGCGGCACTCTGCCGTTTGGCGGCTCGTCGATAGTGGTGCGCCCGCTCGCCCGGGGGCGGAGAACATGGCCATCGATCAGGCGCTGCTCGAGGCCGTGGAAGCGGGGGGTCTGCCGGCCCTCCGCTTCTATTACTGGGAGCCGCCCTGCCTCTCGCTGGGACGGAACCAGCCGGCCCGGCGGGTCTACGATACCGCCGCCGCCGCGGCGCGCGGGATCGACATCGTGCGGCGGCCCACCGGCGGCCGGGCGGTGCTGCACGACCGGGAGCTGACCTACTGCGCGGTCGTCCCCGTCGGTGAGCTCGGGTCGCCGCGGGAGACCTATGCCGCCATCAACCGCGCGCTGGTCGCGGGGCTGCGGCGGCTGGGGGTCCCCGCCCTGGTGGTGTCCGGTCCCGCGGCCGGGGCGTCGCCCCCTGCCTGGCAGGAGGCGCTGGGCGCCTCGCCCTGCTTCGACGTGGCCGCGCCGGGCGAGGTGGTGGCGGAGGGGCGCAAGCTGATCGGCAGCGCCCAGCGCCGCGATGGCGGGGTAATGCTGCAGCACGGCTCCCTGCTGCTGGACGGCGACCAGGCCGCCGTGGTCGAGCTGCGCCTCGACCCGGGGCCGGTTCCGCCCGCGTTGCTGCCGCGTCCGGCCACGCTGCGCGAGCTGCTGGGAGAAGCGCCGCCTCGGGCGGCGCTGGAGCGGGCACTGGCGGCCGGATTCGAAGAGGCGCTAGGCATTCGTCTTGCGCCCGCCGCATTGTCCGGGGCCGAGGTGCAGGCCGCCGCGCGTTGGACGGCGCATTTCGGGTCGGAAGAGTGGACGTGGCGGCGGTGAGGCAGGGCCAGGGGACGTAGCGGCGAAACACCAGGGAGGGTGATATGGGGTTGGCGGACGCGACGATGCGGAGACTGGGCGCGAGGGTCGTGCTCGCGCTGGTGCTGGCGGCTGCGGTCGTCGCCTGCGGTGAGAAGAAGCGGCAGCCGGCGGCCGGCAGCGCCAGGCCGCGCGGGGGGACGGTGGTCGTCGGCATGCGCAGCGACTTCGGGCCGCTCGTGACCCCGGCCGGCCCGCTCGTCACGGTCGAATACGGCGGCGGCTACGCGGATGCCCTGATGACGCTCCGGATCCCCGCCGTGATCCCGGACGGCGCCGTGGCAGGCGCGTTCATCCATCATCAGGGTC
>JADGQX010000271.1 GCA_017881445.1 Gemmatimonadota bacterium
CCGGCGTCGCCGGCGGGCGAGCCGCCGGCGGCGGGCGCTGCCGCTGCGGACGCGCTTGCCGCGGAGCGCCGCCGTCAGCGCGACCGGCGCCTCACCTGGCTGGGCCGCCCCGGCCACCAGCGAGGCCGCCGCAGGCACGGCCTGGTGCCGCGCCTGCTGGAGCGGGGGCTGCGGCGGGTCACGGAGGCGCCGCTGATTGCCGGCAACGCGGCGGATCTGCTGGTGGACGGGCTCTCCGCCTACCCGGCCATGCTCGACCTCATCCGCTCGGCGCAGCGGAGCGTCTGCTTCGAGAACTACATCTTCCGCGACGACGCCGTGGGCCGCCGCTTCGCGGACGCCCTCATGGAGCGGGCGCGCGCCGGGATCCGGGTGCGCGTGCTCTACGACTGGCTCGGCTCGATGCACACGTCGTCGCGCCAGTGGAAGCGACTGCGCGAGGCCGGGTGCGAGGTCCGCTGCTTCGGCGGGCCGTCGGCTCGGCGCCCCGGCCGCGTCTTCACCCGCGATCACCGCAAGCTGCTGGCGGTGGATGGCGCGGCGGGCATCGTGGGCGGCTTCTGCATTGGCGTCGAGTGGGAGGACGATGGCGGGCTGGGCAGCTGGCGGGACACCGCCGTGCGCGTGGAAGGGCCGGTTGCCATCGAGCTGGAGGCGGCCTTCGCGCGCATCTGGCGCCTGGCCGGGGGCGACATGCCCGACCCGCCGCGCCCGGATCACGCCGCCCGCGCCAAAGCCCCGGGCGAGGTTGCCGTCCGGGTGGTGGACGGCCCGCCGGCGCAGGCGCGCACCTACCGGCTCTATCAGCTGCTGGCCGCGCTGGCCGAGCACACGCTCTACGTCACGGGCGCCTACCCGCTCGCTCCCACGGCGCTGCGCCGGGCGCTGGTCTCGGCGGCGCGTGCGGGCGTGGACGTGCGGCTGCTGGTCCCGGACCGCTCGGACCTGCGCCTGCTGAACCAGGCCGCCCGCGCCCACTATGCCCGCCTGCTGCGCAGCGGCGTGCGCATCTACCTCTGGCAGGGGCCGATGCTGCACGCCAAGACGCTGGTCGTGGACGGCGTGCTGGCGCTGGTCGGGTCCAGCAACCTGAACCCGTTCTCCATGCTCGGCTGCTACGAGCTGGACCTGCAGCTGCAGGACCCCGGGCTGGCCGGTGCGCTCCAGCGTCAGTTCCACCTCGACCTGGAGCGCGCCCGCGAGCTCACGGTGGAGGACTGGAAGCGTCGCCCGAAGGCCGACCGCATCTCCGAGCGCATCGGCGCGGCGCTGCTCTGGCTGCCTTACAAGCTCTACAGCGGCTGAGGCGGCGCGACGATCACGCCGCCACGCGTCGCGGCCGGCGCCGGCCGGGCGCCCGTGCGGACAAGCGCGCCCCGCGCGTCGGGCGCTCGCGTCGCCGCAGTGCCCACGTGAGTCCCAGCAGCGTCGAGAGGAGCGCGGCGCGCAAGCCCCAGGTGGCCGCGAGCGCCGGCACGGCCCGCGCCATCGCAGGCCGCTGGCCGGGCGTGCGCACCACCGGGTTGAGGTACAGGGTGGTCCGCGGCGTGCGCACCACCGTCCGGATGTAGCTGTCCTCGGGGCGCAGCAGGTAGCTGGCGCGCGAGGAGGCGTGCACGACCGAGCGGACGTGCCCGCCCTGCCCGACGAAGGTGAAGGACAGGGCGCCGGGGTCGGTGGCGACGACGAGCGTATCGCCGCGGATGGCCACGTCGCGCAGCTGGACGTCGTTGACGCCGCGCTGCCCCTTGACCGCATACGACCAGCCCTGGCGGAGGGCGCTCACCAGCGCATCCGCCTCGGTGGAGAAGCCGCGTAGCATCGTCCAGGAGAGGCCCATCTTGGACGGCCGGCCGGTGCCGTGCGCGTCGTCGCTGCCGGTGGCCCAGGAGAGCCGCCCGGCCGAGAGGGCGGCGTCCCACCACTGCTCGTACGAGACGTCCTCGTGCAGCACCTCCATGAAGTCGTAGCCCGTCAGGCGCCGCAGGTCGTCGAAGGAGTAGCCATTGCGGATCTTCGGGTGCGCGAGGCCGACGAGCACGGCCTCCGCCCGGAGCCGGTCCAGGACGTACTGCTTGTCGTCCGTGGACTGGAGCAGCGGGAAATCGATCCAGTCGATGTCGCGCGCCCCGATCACCAGCTGGTGGGTCTTGAGCACGTTCATGCCGTGCTCGTAGATGCGCGGGCCAGGCAGGTAGGAGAAGCGCTGGTGATCGGACACCAGGGCGACGTCGTAGCCGAGGGCATGGTAATACGCGGCCATGGCCTCGTCCGAGCGGCGCTCTTCGACGAGCGAGCAGCAGGTGAGCCCGTGGTCGTGCAGCGCCATCTGATGCCACGCGCCCCGCATCCCGGCATAGGGGTTGTACCACTCCCGCCCCGCGAACGGCGTCGGCGGCGGGTAGTGGTAGGAGGGCAGGAGCGCATAGGGCAGGAGGAGCCCTCCCACGACCACTCCGCCCGCGATGAGCGCGGTCCACCCCAACTGCCGTACGGGCAGCCTCCTCACGGTCGTCCTCCAGTGAACGCGTGCTCGCGCTCGCGTGCCTTCCGGGCGCCTGGGAGCCTGCCCCTGCCGCAGCTCCCTTGCACGTGGCGGCGCCGTTGTGTACCTGAACCGTTGCGCGACAGGCAGTGAAGAGCTTTCCGCCGCGCGCGTCAAGGGGAGCGGGCTGGATCGTCCGGCCCGGCGGCGGCACGCGCCGCGGCCTTCCCCTGAGAAGGACGGTCGCGAGGTCCCGACGGCACGGGCCCCGTCAGCCATGACCCGCTGACGGGCCCCGATGAGACAGGAGCCGTTATCGTGTCCCGGATCGCGGTCCCGCTCTCCGCTCCCGCCGTGGGGCACCCCCCCGGGCGCCGACCGGCCGGGATGCTCGGCCTCGAGCCGACCGGCGCGACCGTCGCGGTCATCGGCCTGGCCACCCTGGCGCGCGTCCTGGCCGACGCCGTCACGGGCCTTTCGGTGGACGAGTCCTACGCGGTCTCCGTCGCGCGCACGCTGTCACTGAGCTACTTCGACCATCCGCCGCTCTCCTTCTGGCTGGCCGGCGGCCTGGCGAAGCTGGCGGGGACCGAGGCCGGGCTGCTCCTGCGCGCACCCTTCATCCTGCTCTTCGCCGGGACGAGCTGGATGATGTTCCGGCTGACGGCGCGCCTCTTCGGGGAGCGGGCGGGCTTCCTGGCCGTGCTGCTGCTGAGCGTGGCTCCCGTCTTCAGCTTCAGCACCGGCGGCTGGGTGCTGCCGGACGGGCCGCTCATGTTCTGCCTGCTGGGCGCGGCGCTCTGCCTGGAGCGGGTGCTGCTGGCGGAACAGGCCGACGTGGCGCACGCCTGGCGCTGGTGGCTGGGGGCGGGACTCTTCACCGGCCTGGCGCTGCTCTCCAAGTACCACGGCGCCTTCATGGCGCTGGGCGCCCTGGCCTTCGTGCTGACGCGCGCCGAGGCGCGCCGCTGGCTGCGGCGGCCACAACCGTATGTGGCGGCAGCGCTTGCGCTGGCGGTCTTCGCCCCGGCCCTGATCTGGAACGTGCAGCACGACTGGATATCGCTGCGCTTCCAAGGCGGGCGCGGCGCTCCCGCCGGCGGCATCCACTGGCTGGACCTGCTGCGCTCGCTGGGTGGCCAGGCGGCGTACCTGCTGCCCTGGATCTGGCTGCCGGCGGCCTGGGAGCTGGCGCGCGCGCTGCTGGCGGGGCCGCGCCAGCCCCGCACCTGGTTCCTGGCCTGCCTGGCCGCCGGGCCGGTGATCTTCTTCACGCTGCCCGCCCTGGGCGGGCACCCCGGCCTGCCCCACTGGGAGGCGCCCGGCTGGCTCTTCACCTTCCCCCTGCTGGGCGCGCTGGCGGACCGGGGGCTGGCGCGGCGCCCGCGCGTCACCCGTGCCTGGCTCATGGGCGCCGTGGCCGGCTACGCGCTCATCTGGGTGCTGGGCGTGTCCTGGATGGCGACGGGGTGGGGGGCGCGGCTGGCGCCTTCGCTGCTCTCCCGGGGCGATCCCTCCTGGGAGGTGGTGGACTGGAGCGACCTGGCGCCGGCGCTGGCCGCGCGCCACCTGCCGGCAGCCGGTGACTTCGTGGCCGCCACGCGCTGGATGGACGCGGGCAAGGTGGCCTACGCGCTGGGCCCGCACGTGACGGTGGTCTGCCTCTGCGAGCACCCGCACCACTTCCACTTCGTGAGCCCGCAGAATCGCTTCCTGGGCCGGAACGCGGTGCTGGTGCTGCCTCCGGACGCGGACACGGCCGCGATCGGCGCGCTGGCGCCGCACTTCCGCTCGATCGAAGCGCTGGGCGACGTGGTGGTGCACCGGGCGGGGCGGGCCGAGTTCCGGCTGCCCCTCTACCTGGGGCACGACTTCACCACCCCGGTCGCGATCGACGTGCCGCGCTAGCGGGCCCACGACCACTCACGAGTGCTTGCCGGAACCCGCGGCCCCTTTCATACTGCTGGCCTCCTTCCCCCCTTCCGTCCTTCCGCCGTGAGGATCGCGGTCCATTATGCGCGTGTCTTTCCTGCTCCGGCTGTCCGCCGCCACGCTGGCGATCACCGGTCTGTCCATCCTGCCGTCCTGTCCGGTCGCGGCGCAGCGGGCGCCGGTCGATCCGGCCCTGTACGCCGGCCTCAGCTGGCGCAACGTGGGGCCGTTCCGGGCCGGACGCGTGGCCGCGGTCAGCGGGGCCATCGGCCAGCCGGGCGTGTTCTACATGGGGCTGCCCGCGGGCGGGGTTTGGAAGACGACCAGTGCGGGTGAGACCTGGTTCCCGGTGTTCGACTCGGTGAAGGCGGTGTCCTCGGTGGGGGCGGTCGAGGTGGCACCCTCGGACGCCAACGTCGTCTACGCCGGCACCGGCGACATGATCACGGGCGGCTCCATCAACGAGGGCAACGGCGTCTACAGGTCGGTGGACGGGGGGCGCAGTTGGCAGCACCTGGGGCTGGATGCGACGAGGCAGATCCCCTCGATCCTGGTGGACCCGCGCGATCCCAACCTGGTGCTGGTGGCGGCGCAGGGGGACGTGCACGCGAAAAACGCCGACCGCGGCGTCTTCCGCAGCACCGATGGCGGCCGCACCTGGACCCGGACGCTCTACGTCGATGACGAGACCGGGATCCAGAAGCTGGCTCACGCCTACGACGTCCCGGACGTGATCTTCGCCACGACCGTCCGGCACTACGTGGCGCCGGGCGGTCCGGCGCAGCGCGGCCCGCAGCCGGACACCGGCCGCAGCGGCACGTCGCTCTGGAAGTCCACCGACAACGGCCTGACCTGGCGCGAGATCACCGGGGGCGGGCTCCCGCTGCTGGCCGGCCGCACTTCCATGGCCGTGGCCATGCACACCAGCGCGCAGCGCGTTTTCTTCATCGCCAATTCGGGGCTCTACCGCTCGGACGACGGCGGCGCGACCTGGCGACGGATGGACCCGGACGACGACCGCATCCGCAACGGGCAGGGCGGCTACAACTGCGGGGTCTACGTGGACCCGCAGAACCCGGACGTGGTCTACACCGTCAACACCGCCAGCTACGTCTCGCGCGACGGCGGCAACACGTTCACCGGCTTCAAGGGCGCGCCCGGCGGCGACGATCCGCAGCAGATGTGGATCGATCCCACCAACGGGCAGCGCATCCTGCTCGGCCTGGACCAGGGCGCGGTGGTCTCCCTGGACGGCGGCGCCACCTGGAGCTCCTGGTACAACCAGTCCACGGAGCAGGTCTAC
>JADGQX010000272.1 GCA_017881445.1 Gemmatimonadota bacterium
ACCAGACGCCGGGCCCAGGCTGACATGGAAGTGCCCATTCCGTTCGTGTAGCGTGCGGGAGAGGGGTTCGGCTACGGCTACGGCTACGGCGGGTCAAGGCGGGTTAGGGTTGGGGTTAGGGTTACGGCCAGGGACGGCAACGGCGGGTTGGGGTTAGGGTTACGGCCAGGGACGGCAACGGCGGGTTAGGGTTGGGGTTAGGGTTACGGCTGGGGACGGGACCGGCGAGGCGGGGGGGCTGCGGACGGAGACGGTCGGGGCTGACGAAGGAGGAGGGTATGGTTCTGAGGGAGTTCGATCATCAGCGCCTGCGGATGTATCAGCTGGCTCTGGACTTCAATGAATTCGCGAGCGAGTTGAACGAGACCGTCAGGAGGCGTTCTCCAGCGCTGGCGGACCAACTGCATCGCGCGGCCATTTCCATTGCCCTGAACATCGCGGAGGGCGCCGGAGAGTTCCGGTCCGCGGAGAAGGTGCGCTTCTACCGGATGGCACAGCGCTCCGCCACTGAGTGCGCGGCTGCGCTCGACCTCCTCGTCCGCACCCGGCTGGAGACCGGACCGCGAGTGATCGCCGGCCAGGAGCTGCTGAAGGAGATCGTCGCCATGTTGGTGGGCACGTGCCGCAGACGCGAGGCCGCCATGAACTCGCCCAAATCCACCCCTTGAGGCGACGCCGGCCGCCTCCGCTCGATTGGATGGGTGGCCCGCGTGGGCTGGATTGGCCGGGTCGCCCGGGTCGCCGGGTCGCCCCTAGCCCTAACCGTAACCGTAACCCTAACCCGCCTTTGCCGTTGTCCGTCCCGAGGAGTCGCGCCTCAGCTCTCGACCGGATACGCTGGCGCGTCGCCCCAGAGGCGCTCGAGCTGGTAGAACTCGCGGGCGGCGGGATGGAAGACGTGGATGACGAAGTCGATGTAGTCGAGCAGCACCCAGTGGCCGCCGCGCTGGCCCTCGAGGTGGTCCACGCGGACGCCGCCCTTCTTCAGCTCCTCGGCGATGTGGTCGGCGATGGAGCGAACGTGGGTGTCGGACGTGCCGGTCATGATGAGGAAGAAGTCGGTGGCGTCGGAGACGGGGCGCAGATCCAGGAGCAGGATGTCGCGGGCCTTGCTGTCCACCGCCAGCTCCAGCGCTCGTTGCACCGCGGGCGACAGCCCCTCCGGCAGGGGGGGCGCAGCCGTGTCGGTCGTGCCGACCGGCGCCCGGGACGACGGGGACGAGCGTTCTACCTGGTCCATTCGCTCCTGAACTTCGAAGGGCTAAGGCGAGCCACTGCAATCTTGCCGCCAGCGGCCCCGACGTTCGCGGGACCGGCGGCGGCCGTCCGGCCTCACTCGCCCTTGATGACCCAGACCTTGACCTCCGGCTGCACGTCGTGGTGCAGGCGGACGGGGATGGCGAAGACGCCCAGCGCCTTGAGGGGCTCCTCGAGCACGATCTGGCGGCGGTCGATCTCGAAGTCGAGGGTGCCCAGCTCCTTGAGGCGGTCGGCGATGTCGCCCGACGTGATGGAGCCGAAGAGCTTGCCTTCCTCGCCCGCGCGGGCGTGGAAGGTGAGGGAGACGCCCTCGAGCTGGGCAGCGCGGCGGCGCGCCTCGAGGAAGTCGCGCTTGGCGTGGACCTCCAGGCGACGGCGCTCCTCCTCGATCCGCTTCAGGGCGGCAGGCGTGGCCTCGAAGGCGTGGCCCTTGGGCAGCAGGAAGTTGCGGGCGTAGCCGGCCTTGACGCCGACGATGTCGCCTTCGGAGCCCAGGGTGGGCACGTCGTGCCGCAGGATGACTTTCACGTTTCTCATGGAATCACTCCGTCATTTGGCCGGGCCCGGCGGCGCGGCCATGCGCGCCCGGATATCGAGCCAGGTGTCGGTCAGCCCCACGAGCGCCGTGGCGGCGGTCGCGAGGGGCAGGATCGATAACGCCGCGAGCAGGGCAAGCAGCGCGCCGCCGAAGCCCAGGGCGCCGCCGGCGAGGGCGACCAGAACGGCGAGGCCGCGCAGCGCGTAGAGGGCGCCCATGAACATCACAATGTTCGACCCGGCGCGCATGGCGCCGTGGCCGATCCAGGGTACCAGCACCAGCACGATGCCGGCGACGAGCAGCCAGACGAGGTCGTCGCGGAAGCGGAACTCCCGCAGCGGCGCTAGGGGCGGCTGGTCGCCGACGACGAGTCGCCGGTACACCCACCAGGCCACGCCCAGCGCCGCCATGGAAGCCAGCCCCATGAGCGCGGGCGCCAGGAAGCTGCCGATGTCCGGCAGCCGGTTCATGGTGTCCACCAGCTCGGGCGGCAGCTTGGCGCCGGTAGCGCGCCAGACGGCCAGGTTCTGCTGCGCCAGGCTGCGGAGCTGACTGGCCAGGGCCAGGTCCACCCCCTGCAGGGCGCCGGGCCGCACCAGCATGAGCAGCGCCGCGGTGAGCGCGCTGGCGGCGGTGGCCAGCAGCGCGCGGCCGGTGAGCGTCGCCCGCGGCACCAGCAGCAGCCCCACCACGAACCAGGCGCCCAGCAGCAGCGCCCAGCCGCGACTCAACTGCCAGAGCGAATCCCGGGGAGCGCCGGCCAGCCCGAAGAGCAGCGCCAGCGTCGCCAGCAGCAGGTGCGCCGGCCGCCGCGGCGGCAGCGCCACCAGCGTCACGGCCAGCGGCAGGCCCAGCAGCGGCAGCGCGTCGCCGGTCACCGAGAAAGTGTACACGGCAAAGGCCAGGGCGAAGAACGCACCCCAGCCACGCCGGGCCCGCTCCTTCATGCTACGCCGTGAAACGCTTCGTGTACGGCACCAGCGCCAGGTAGCGCGCCCGCTTCACCGCGATGCCCAGCTGCCGCTGGTGGCGGGCGCAGATGCCCGTCATCCGCCGCGCCAGGATCTTGCCCTGCTCGGTGATGAAGCGGCCGACCGTGCGGTCGTCCTTGTAGTTGATCACCCGCACGCCATTCTCGCAGAGCGGGCACGTCTTGGCCGAGCGACGCATGGTCTAGTCCTCCTCGTCGTCTTCGCCGGGAGCGCGCGGCTCCCGCGTCGCAATCGACATCGGCGCCGTCGGCTCGCCCTCGTGCAGCACGAGCAGGAAGCGCAGCAGCTCGTCGTCCAGCTTCAGGGCGCGCTCGAACTCCGGCAGCGGCTCCGCTTCCGAACGGAACTGCACGACGACGTAGAAGCCGCTCGTCTTCTTCTTGATGGGATAGGCCAGCTGCTTCCGGCCCCACTGGTCCACCGCCGTGATCTCGCCGCCGTGCTTGCCGGTGAGCAGGCCGTGGTAGCGCTCGAGCTTCTCGGCCACCCGTTCTTCCGGGATGGCGGAGTCGAAGATGTAGACGACCTCGTAGTCTCTCATGGCTCTCCCATGGTCCATTGAGGGCCCCGAGCGTGGCCGGGGCAGGAGCACAGCATGAAAAGATAGCAGTGGGCGGCCAAAGTGTCCAGCGCCCAAGGCACTGCCGCAAGCGCATGCGCATGCGTTCACGTGTACGAACATCAGCGCCGGCACGCCCGCCACCCGCGGCCGCGACGGAATCCACGTGAACGTGCACGCTTGCGCTTGCGCATGCGGTCGTTGACTCTGGCGGCCGGCGAGGGCGAAAGGACGGAGAGGGGGAGGGTCGGAGGGCGCGGGGTCAGTTGCCGTACTGGGACCAGATCGATTCCCAGCGGCTCTCGTCGGTGCCGAACTGGGCGAAGACGGCCAGGACCATGCCGCTGCTGGCGCCGCAGGCGGCCCAGGCGAGCGGGGGTGCTCCGCTGTTGCCGGTGCCGCTGGTGTGCAGGTTCATCTTCGCGGCGGTAAAGGCGACAGCGGCGCCGGCGATCATGCCCAGCACGGTCTTGCGGGAGACGTGGGAGCTGCCGCTGCGACGCTCCATGCGGTAGATGTCGCCCGGGGCGAGGTCCCGTTCCTTGATCTGGATTCGACTGCCGGCGACGTGGATCTGCCCGACGATGGTGTCGCGCTCCATGGTGACGATCCGGCCGGCCCACTTGCGGGACTCCGCGAGGCGCGCGGCCTCGAGCGAGCTCCGGGGCGAGGGGAACTCCGGCTCGGGGAACACGCGCGTGCAGGCGCTGCCGGCGACCAGGGCCAGCATCGCGGGCATGGTGGAACGGCGCAGCACGGCGGAGAGGGTGGCTCGCAACATCACGGGCTCATGGTTGGGAGTGGATTCGATGATGCAACCTAGCGCCCGGGCCCGCCGCCGTCGATGGCGACGCCGGGTCCGGCGCTAGGCGCCCAGCAGCTCGCGGGCGATGCGGTTGGCGTCCTTGCCGTCGAAGCGGCCCTTGAGGCGCGGCGAGATGGCGCGCATGACCAGCCCCGGGTTGGTGGCGCCGGCGGCGATGGCTTCCCGGACCAGGGCGCGGACGTCGTCCTCGGTGAGGGCTGCGGGCATGTAGCCCTGGAGCGCGGCGGCCTCGCGCTCCTCCTTCTGCGCCAGCTCCTCCCGGTGCCCGGCGCGCATCTGGTCCGCGGCCTCGCGACGTCGCTTGATGGCCGTGGCCAGCACGCCCACGACCTCGTCGTCCGAAAGCTCGTGGCCCAGGTCGATCTCCTTGTTGCGGATCTCGGAGATGGTGGTGGTCATGAGCTCGAGATGCTCGCGATCCCGGGCCTTGCGGTACTCGTTCATGTCGTGGCGGAGCCGCTCCTTGAGCGTTTCGGCCATGGTCGTGCCTCCCCCCCCTCAGCCCGGCGGCCAGGAATGCCGGCGGCCGCCCAGCAGGTGCAGATGGATGTGATCGACCGACTGACCCCCGTCGCGGCCGGTGTTCACGACCAGGCGGTAGCCGGAAGCGGCGATGCCCTCCTCGCGGGCGATCTCCTTCGCCGCCAGGAAGATCTCGCCCAGCAGCGCCGCGTCCCCCGGCTCCAGGTCGTTCACGGAGGCAATGTGGCGGCGCGGGATCACCACCACGTGCGTGGGCGCCTTGGGATCGATGTCCCGGAAGGCGACGACGTTCTCGTCCTCGCGCACGAGCTTCGCGGGGATCTCCCCCGCCGCGATCCGGCAGAAGATACAGTCAGACGCCAAGCGGAAATCCCTCCTTTCCTGAAGGAACAGGGTCAAGGGAGAAGGGGAAGATCAGGGGAAGCAGGAGCAGGAGCAGGAGGTTAAGGGGACACCTGCGCGCTCGTGGCGAATCCGCCCTTGGCCTCCTGCTCCTGCTTGTGCTTTCGCTTCCCCTGGGCTTGCCCTGCAACCTCGACCCTTCTTGCTATGGAAGCGCCCCGGGGAGCATGCCACCTTGCGCGCGGGTCACGCAAGGGAGTGGCGCATGCAGCCGAAAGACCGTGGCGCGGGGCCGCGCGGGGGCGGGGCGGGCGGGGGACGGAATGCCAGCGCTGAGGCGGAGGGCGGGCTGGAGGCGCGCGCCGTCGCCTTGCTGCGGGAGCGCGACGGGCCGCTCGCGCCGCTGAGCGAGCTGCACCGCAGCCTGGCCGCCGAGCTGGGCGACGAGGCGGGCGATGCCGCGGGGCTGCACCGGCGCCTGGCTGCGCGGCCGGACCTGTTCCTGGTGCTGGAGCGGGCCGGGCCCCTGCTGGGCTGCGAGAGCTGGCCGGCGGCGGAGCGCGCGGCCTACGAGGCGGCGCTGCGCGAGGCCGGTTGGGAGGGCGGGGCGCTGGTGGTCGCGGCGGGCGCGGCCTCACCCGCGGGCGACTCCCCCGCCACCACCCTGGCCG
>JADGQX010000077.1 GCA_017881445.1 Gemmatimonadota bacterium
CTGATCAGCCCGATCGCGATGGAAAAGGAGCTGCGCTTCGCCATCCGCGAGGGGGGCCGCACCGTCGGCGCGGGCGTCGTCACGGAGATCATCCAGTAATCGACGCGCCGGCCCGCTGCTTGACCCGCGGGCCGGCCGCGCCGGCCGCGCCGGGCGTGCCGCGGCGGGCGGCGCTCGCATGATCGGGAACACCGGGCGCGCTGCGGCGTAATAAATCGGCTACCCCCCCGGGCTGGGCGGGGACAGAGAGAAGGGGTAACACCATGCCTCGCGACAAGATCATCCTCGCCTGCACCGTATGCCAGGAGAGGAACTACTTCACGACGAAGAACAAGCGCAAGCACCCCGAGCGGGTGGAGTGGAAGAAGCACTGCAAGCGGTGCAACTCCCACACGGCGCACAAGGAAACGAAGTAAACCGGCGTGCGGCGGCGGGCGGAACCATCCGACCTGCCGCGGCTCGCGTCAGATTGCGGAGCCCCTCATGGCGGCTGAGACCCTCGCCCGCACGCGCGATTTCGGCGCGGAGGTCGTGGAAGAGATCAAGAAAGTCACCTGGCCCGACTTTGCGCAGCTGAAGAATGCGACGTTCGTGATCATCATTTTCGTGCTGATCGTCGCGATCGTCATCTGGATCATGGATGTCGTCACGCGCAACGTGCTGGACAACATCCTGAAACTGTTCACAGGGTGACATGACCTTGGACGCACGCTGGTACGCGATTCAGACTTACTCGGGGCACGAGAACAAGGTCAAGAAGCTCATCGAGCATCGGATCGCGGAAGAACCCGGGACCACTCCTGAGGAGAAGGAAATCCAGGAGGTGATCGTCCCCACCCAGGAAGTGGTGGAGATCAAGAACGGGAAGCGCGTGACGGTGACGCGCCGGCTGTACCCGGGCTATGTGCTCGTGAAGATGCTGGCCAACCAGCGCACGACGCACGTGATCAACAACATCCAGGGTGTGATCAAGTTCGTCGGCCCGGGCAAGGATCCCCAGCCGCTGCGGGACGACGAAGTGAACAAGATCCTCGGCCTGGCCGTGGTCGAGGAAGAGCTGGAGCCGCGGGAGGAGATTCCCTTCCGCGTGACCCAGGTGGTGGAGGTCATGGAGGGCCCGTTCAAGGACTTCACGGGCACGGTCCAGGAGATCTACCACGACAAGGGCAAGGTGAAGGTCGAGGTGTCGCTGTTCGGGCGCCCCACGTCGGTCGAGCTGGACTACACCCAGCTCAAGGGCTACTAGGCGACACACCGCGGGAGGCCCGGGCCGGGCCGCTCACACCGCAACGGCGCGCAGGTGCGCGCCTCGAGGAGAAAGGCCGAATGGCTAAGAAGGTCGTTGGGTTCGTCAAGCTCCAGGTTCCCGCCGGAGCGGCCAACCCCGCGCCCCCCGTGGGGCCGGCGTTGGGCCAGCATGGCGTGAACATCATGGAGTTCTGCAAGCAGTTCAACGCGAGGACGCAGGGTCAGCCGGGGATGATCATCCCGGTGGAGATCACGGTCTACGCGGACCGCTCGTTCACCTTCATCACCAAGACCCCGCCCGCGGCGGTGCTGCTGAAGAAGGCCGCCGGCAAGGACAAGGGCTCCGCCGTCCCCAACCGGGACAAGATCGGCACGGTCAACCGCAAGCAGGTGCGGGAGATCGCCGAGCTGAAGATGCCCGATCTCAACGCCGCGAGCGTGGAGGCCGCCATGCGGATGGTGGAGGGCACCGCCCGCTCCATGGGCCTCACGGTGGTAGACTGATGCCGAGGCACGGGAAGCAGTACCTCAATGCGGCCGGCAAGGTGCCCGCGCGCGCGACGCCGGTGGAGGATCCGGCGGAGGCGGTGCGGGCGGTGAAGCAGGCCGCCTTCGCGAAGTTCGACGAGAGCGTCGAAGTGGCCGTCCGGCTGGGGGTGGATCCCCGGCACGCGGATCAGATCGTGCGCGGCACGGTCGTGCTGCCGCACGGCACGGGCAAATCGGCGCGGGTCCTGGTCCTGGCGCAGGGCGAGAAGGTGCGCGAGGCCGAGGAGGCCGGTGCGGACTTCGTCGGGCTCGAGTACGTGGCCAAGATCAAGGAGGGCTGGACGGACTTCGATGTCGCCGTGGCGACGCCGGATGTCATGGGCCAGGTCGGCCAGCTGGGCCGCATCCTGGGCCCGCGCGGCCTCATGCCCTCGCCCAAGGCCGGCACGGTCACCTTCGACGTGGCCAAGGCGGTGCGGGAGATCAAGGCCGGTAAGATCGAGTTCCGCGTGGACCGGACGGGGAACCTGCACGCGCCCATCGGGCGGGTGTCGTTCACGCCGGAAGCGCTGGCGGCGAACCTCGAGGCGTTCATGGACACGGTGGTCCGGGCCAAGCCGTCGGCGGCCAAGGGCACCTACATCCGGACCGTCACGGTTTCCAGCACCATGGGACCGGGCGTGCGGATCGATCCGAACCTCTATCGCCGGGTGGGCGCGCGATGAACGTCAACGAGAAACAGGCGATCGTCGATGAGCTCATCGAGAAGCTCCGCGGCGCCCAGGGCATCTACCTCACGGACTTCACCGGACTGAACGTCAAGCGCGTCACCGAGTTCCGGCGGCGGCTGCGCAAGGCCGGCGTGGAGTACGTCGTCGTCAAGAACACACTCGCGCAGCGCGCGCTCGAGGGCATGGACCTGCCGGACATCGGCCGTTTCTTCGTCGGCCCCACGGGGCTGGTGATCGGAGGCGAGAATGCCGTGGCCGCGGCCAAGGTCATCTCCGATTTCGCGCGCGAGCACGACAACAAGCCGGCGGTCAAGGCCGGCATCGTCGAGCGCAGGGCCGTCACGGCATCCGACATCGCGCGGATCGCCAAGCTGCCTCCTCGGGAGCAGCTGCTGGCGGAGCTCGCGGGCGCCCTGCAGGCGCCCCTCGCCCAGATGCTCTACCTGCTCCAGGGTAAGCTGAGCGAGTTCGTCGGTTTGCTCGAGGCGCTGCGCGGCCAGCGAGAGAGCGCCTGAATCAATCACTCCGTACCGAAGGAAGAAGCGATATGGCCAACACGAAGGAGTTGCTCGACGCCATTGGCGGCATGACGGTGCTCGAGCTGGCTGAGTTCATCGAGGCGTTCAAGGAGAAGTTCGGCGTCACCGCCATGGCCGCCGCCCCCGCGGCGCCGGCCGGCCCCGCAGCCGCCGCACCGGTCGAGGAGAAGACGGAGTTCGACGTCGTCCTCCTGGAAGCGGGCCCGAAGAAGATCCAGGTGATCAAGGTCGTGCGCGAGGTGACCAGCCTGGGCCTGAAGGAAGCCAAGGACCTGGTGGACAACCCGCCCAAGGCGGTCAAGGAGGGCGTGTCCAAGGAGGAGGCCGAGGTCGTCAGGGCCAAGCTCGCGGACCAGGGCGCCACGGTCGAGGTCAAGTAGCTCGCCCGTCGCGCTCGCCCCGGCGGGCGCATGGCGGCGACGCGGCGGCCTTCTCGCCCCCGGGCGGGCGGCCGCCGCGTCGCGCCCCCGGCATTCAGCCGGGCGTGGCGAGTGAACGGTTTCGATTGAGGCGCATGCTCCGAATGCAGATACGACATCCGCACGCTCTGAACCCCGCGATCGCCGCGCGCCCCACGGCGACCGGGGGTTTCTGTGCTTGCTATCCCGGCCACGTGGCCTGAGGAGGGAGAACAACTTGGCTACCCAGATGAACGGTCGGCTCCCGGTCGTTGATTTCACGAAGCTCGAAGCCGGGATGCCCATGCCCAACATGCTGGATGTCCAGCTCCGGGCCTTCGAGGCGCTCCTCCAGACCGACGCGGCCGCCGCGGAGCGGGAGGACGTCGGGCTCGAGCGCGTGTTCAACGAGGTGTTCCCGATCTCCGACGTGAACGAGAAGTTCTCGCTGGAGTTCGTGTCCTACATCCTCGGCGAGCCGAAGTACTCCACGGAAGAGTGCATCGAGCGCGACATGACGTACGCCGCGCCGCTCAAGGCCACGCTCCGGCTGGTGGTCTGGGAGGAAGTGGAGGAGAGCGAGCGCCGGCCGAAGGACATCATCGAGAAGGAGGTCTATCTCGGTGACCTGCCGCTGCTGACCGAGCTGGGCACGTTCATCATCAACGGCTCGGAGCGCGTCATCGTCAGCCAGCTGCACCGCTCGCCCGGCGTCGTCTTCGAGGAGACGGTGCACCCGAACGGCACCAAGCTGTTCAGTGCGCGCATCATCCCCTTCCGCGGGTCGTGGGTCGAGTTCACCGTGGACATCCACGACGTGATCTACGTCCACATCGACAAGAAGAAGAAGTTCCCGGCGACGGCTCTCCTGCGGGCCTTCGGCTACGGCACGGACGAGGCGGTGCTGCGCCTGTTCTACACGCAGCGCGAGATCGAGCTGTCCGAGGGCGATGGCAGCAAGCTGCAGCGCCGGGACTACCTGGGCTCGCTGCTGGCGGAGGATGTGACTGACCCGGAGACCGGCGAAGTCATCGCGGAAACCGCGCAGGAAATCACGCCCGACCTGTACAACCGGCTGCGCCGGGCGGGCTTCGAGCGCGTCCGCATCTTCTCCAGCGGCGCCCAGACGCGCGGCGGCGAGAGCCCGCTGCTGAAGAACACGCTGAAGAAGGACCCGACGCGGGACGAGGAGGGGGCGCTCAAGGCCATCTACTCGCTGCTGCGCCCGGGCGAGCCGCCGAACATTGAGACCGCCCGCCTGGCGCTGGAGCGCATCTTCTTCAATCCCAAGCGCTACGACCTGGGACGCGTGGGCCGCTACAAGATCAACCAGCGGCTCGGCACGGCCCTCCC
This sequence comes from Gemmatimonadota bacterium, assembly GCA_017881445.1. Taxonomy (GTDB): domain Bacteria; phylum Gemmatimonadota; class Gemmatimonadetes; order Longimicrobiales; family RSA9; genus JADGQX01. The sequence goes on from JADGQX010000077.1 coordinate 4,759, forward strand.
GCTCAGCCACACCGTGCTGACGCAGGAGGACTTCATCGCCATCATCCGCTACCTGATCGACCTGAACGAGGGTCGCGGGTTCGTGGACGACATCGACCACCTGGGCAACCGGCGCGTCCGCAGCGTGGGCGAGCTGATCGCGAACCAGTTCTCGGTGGGGCTGTCGCGCATGGCCCGGCTGGTCAAGGAGCGGATGAGCATCACCACGGACGTCGAGAAGATCAACATCGACGACCTGGTGAACGCCCGCACCGTCAGCGCCGTGATCCAGGCGTTCTTCGGCTCGAGCCAGCTCTCGCAGTTCATGGACCAGACCAACCCGCTGGCGGAGCTGACCCACAAGCGGCGTCTGTCGGCCCTGGGCCCGGGCGGCCTGACGCGGGAGCGCGCCGGCTTCGAGGTGCGGGACGTGCACTACTCGCACTATGGCCGCATGTGCCCAATCGAGACGCCGGAAGGACCGAACATCGGGCTGATCACGTCGCTGACCACCTTCGCCCGCATCAACGACCTCGGTTTCATCGAGACGCCCTACCGCAAGGTGGTGGACGGCCACGTCGGTACCGACGTCGTCTGGCTGGACGCCAACACGGAGGAGAGCGCGACCATCGCCCAGGCCAATGCGCCTCTGAACGATGACCGCACCTTCGTCAACGAGTTCGTGCTCTGCCGGCAGCGCGGCGACTTCCCGCTCGTGCCGCCGGCGCAGATCGACTACATGGACGTGGCGCCGGACCAGCTGGTCTCGGTGGCCGCGGCGCTGATCCCGTTCCTGGAGCACGACGACGCCAACCGCGCCCTCATGGGCTCCAACATGCAGCGCCAGGCGGTGCCGCTCCTCTACCCGAAGACGCCGCTGGTGGGCACGGGGCTGGAGGAAAAGGTCGCCCGCGACTCGGGCGCGGTCATCCTGGCCCGTCGCGGCGGCACGGTCACGCGCGTCACGGCGGAAGAGATCATCATCGACACCGGCATGGTGAAGGGCGTCACGGACGAGCCGCTGGCCAAGCTGGCGCAGTTCGACCGCTACAAGCTGAAGAAGTACTGGCGTACCAACCAGGACACGGCCATCAACCAGCGGCCGCTGGTCCACCTGGGGCAGACGGTGGAGCAGGGCGCCATCATCGCCGACGGCGCCTCCACGGACCACGGCGAGCTGGCCCTGGGCCGCAACGTCATGGTCGCGTTCATGCCCTGGTACGGCCACAACTTCGAGGATGCCATCGTCATCAGCGAGAAGCTGGTGAAGGACGACGTCTTCACCTCCATCCACATCCAGGAGCTCGAGCTCCACGTCCGCGACACCAAGCGCGGCATGGAGGAGATCACGCGCGAGATCCCGAACGTGGCCGAGGAGTCGCTGACCCACCTGGACGAGCGCGGCATCGTCCGGATCGGCGCGCGCGTCAAGGCGGGCGACATCCTGGTGGGCAAGATCACGCCCAAGGGCGAGACCGAGCTGTCCCCCGAGGAGAAGCTGCTGACGGCCATCTTCGGCGAAAAGGCCAAGGACGTGAAGGACTCGTCGCTGAAGGTGCCGCCCGGGATGGAGGGCACGGTCATCGACGTGAAGGTCTTCTCCCGTCGCATCGACGACCCGCTGCTGGAGAAGGAGCGCGGCGAGCGCATTGGCCAGTACCGGACCTACGAGCGCGAGGAGATCCTGCGCATCAGCGAGACCCGCGACGAGGAGCTGCGGGAGCACCTGAAGGGCCAGACCGTGACGCTCATGCTGCGTAAGGGCACGGTCGAGCCGTATCTGGATGAGAACACCAAGCTGACCGAGGCGCGGCTGGATGAGGTCGACCTGAGCGACATCGACCTGACCACCCTCAAGGTGCAGGACCGCACCACCAACGAGCGCATCCGGCGCCTGATCACCGAGGCAAAGAACCGGATCGAGCGCGTGCGCGAGAAGACCGAAGAGCAGATCGACAAGGTCTTCCAGCCGGACGAGCTCTCGCCGGGCGTGGTCCAGCTGGTCAAGGTCTACATCGCCGAGAAGCGCAAGATCAGCGTCGGCGACAAGATGGCTGGGCGGCACGGCAACAAGGGCATCATCGCCCGCATCGTGCCCGAGGAGGACATGCCGTTCATGCCGGACGGCAGCCCGGTGGAGATCGTGCTGAACCCGCTGGGCGTGCCCAGCCGCATGAACGTCGGCCAGATCCTGGAGACGCACCTGGGCTGGGTCTGCCAGATGCTCGGCTTCGAGGCCAAGACGCCGGTCTTCCAGGGCGCCTCCGAGGACGAGATCGGCGCCCTGCTCAAGATCAGTGGGCTGCGCTGGGCCCACCGCGCCCTGGGCATCACGGGCGTGGAGTTCCCCGAGCTGGGCGCCCAGAACATGGGCGACATGATCCGTTCCATGGACGCGCGCGACGCCCATTTCAGCGACGCGGGCGGCGAGGGGATCGGCCGCTCCCTGGACGCCTACCTGGCGGCCAGCGGCGAGATCAAGACCCGCATGCTGCATCTGCGGGACTACATCGTGGCCGCCGGGAACGAGTTGGCCGAGCGCCAGGGCGAGAAGCTGGAGGACGTGTTCCCGGCGATCCATGCCGTTTCGAAGAAGAAGGCGCTGAAGGAAGGGCTGGACACGGCCGTGGGCGAGTACCTGGCCGCGTCCGGCTTCACGGCCGCGGGCAAGATGTGGCTGCGCGATGGGCGCAGCGGCCAGCAGTTCGACCACGCCGTGACCGTGGGCGCCATCTACATGCTGAAACTGTCGCACCTGGTGGACGACAAGATCCACGCGCGCTCGATCGGGCCGTATTCGCTGGTCACGCAGCAGCCGCTGGCGGGCAAGGCCCAGTTCGGCGGCCAGCGTTTCGGCGAGATGGAGGTTTGGGCGCTGGAAGCGTACGGCGCCGCCCACACGCTGCAGGAGATCCTGACCGTGAAGAGCGACGACGTCTCCGGCCGCAGCCGGGTGTACGAGGCCATCGTGAAGGGCGAGAACCTGCCCGAGCCGGGAATCCCGGAGTCCTTCAACGTGCTGGTCAAGGAGCTTCAGTCGCTGGGGCTGTCCGTCACGCTGGGCCGTGAAGAGTAACCGAACGACTTGGGAGAATACTGATGATCGATTTCCCGCGTGCCCGCGAGCCCAGGTCGAGCGACTTCGACTTCATCCAGCTCAAGATCGCCTCCCCGGAGCAGATCCGGAGCTGGTCGTATGGCGAGGTCACGAAGCCGGAGACTATCAACTACCGCTCGTTCAAGCCGGAGCGGGATGGCCTCTTCTGTGAGCGTATCTTCGGCCCGGTGAAGGACTGGGAGTGCCACTGCGGCAAGTTCAAGCGCATCCGCTTCCGGGGCCACATCTGCGACAAGTGCGGCGTCGAGGTCACCCTCTCGAAGGTGCGCCGCGAGCGCATGGGGCACATCGAGCTGGCGGTCCCCGTGGCCCACATCTGGTTCTTCAAGACGCTGCCCAGCCAGATGGGCTACCTGCTGGGCATGACGCTGCGCGACCTGGAGAAGGTGGTCTACTACGCCAACTACGTGGTCACCAACCCCGGCGACCAGCGCGAGCGCGTGCGCTACCAGCAGCTGCTCGATGAGGACGAGTACTACGAGCTGCGCGTGAAGGCCCGCGAGGAGGGGGACACCACCTTCAAGGCCGAGATCGGCGCTGAGGCCATCCGCACGCTGCTGCGTCAGCTGGACCTCTCGGACCGCCCGGTGGAGGAGCGCAACCGGGACGGCCACGGGCTCGACCGCCTGGCCGACCGCCTGCGCGCCGAGGTGGCCACCGAGACCAGCCAGCACCGCAAGAAGCAGAAGCTCAAGAGGCTCAAGGTCATCGACGCCATCCGCAACTCGGGCACGTCCCAGGACAACCGCAACAAGCCCGAGTGGATGATCATGGACGTGGTGCCGGTGATCCCGCCGGACCTGCGCCCGCTCGTCCCCCTGGATGGCGGCCGCTTCGCCACGTCGGACCTGAACGACCTGTATCGCCGGGTCATCAACCGGAACAACCGGCTGAAGAAGCTGATGGAGATGCGCGCGCCGGAGGTGATCCTGCGCAACGAGAAGCGCATGCTCCAGGAGGCGGTGGACGCGCTCTTCGACAACGGCCGCCGCTCCAAGGCGATCCGTGGCCGGGGCAAGCGGCCGCTCAAGTCGCTGTCCGACATGCTCAAGGGCAAGCAGGGCCGGTTCCGGCAGAACCTGCTGGGCAAGCGCGTGGACTACTCGGGCCGCTCGGTCATCGTGGTGGGCCCGGAGCTGAAGCTGCACCAGTGCGGCCTGCCCAAGGCCATGGCCGTGGAGCTCTTCAAGCCCTTCATCATCCACGAGCTGGAGAAGCGGGGTGAGGCCGAGACGGTCAAGCGCGCCAAGAAGCTGGTGGAGCGCGACGACCCCAAGGTCTACGAGGTGCTGGAGGAGATCATCAAGGACCATCCGGTCCTGCTGAACCGCGCGCCCACGCTGCACCGCCTGGGCATCCAGGCGTTCGAGCCGGTGCTGGTCGAGGGCAAGGCCATCCGGATCCACCCCCTCGTCTGCGCCGCGTTCAACGCGGACTTCGACGGCGACCAGATGGCGGTGCACGTGCCGCTCTCGTACGAGGCCCAGCTGGAGGCCCGCGTGCTCATGCTCGCGGCCAACAACATCCTGCTGCCCTCCAACGGCCGGCCCGTCGCCTCGCCCACGCAGGACATGGTCATCGGCTGCTACTACCTGACCAAGCCGCCGCTGGAAGTGGTGGACGCCGAGGACCAGGTCAACAATGGCCGGCTCACCAAGGAGCGGCGCGAGGCCGCGTCCAAGAAGCTGGATGAGCTCTTCGTCGGGGCGCCCCGTTACGGCCGCTTCTCCGAGGCGGAGATGGGGCTGGCCCTCGGGCTGGTCACCTTCCGCACGCCCTGCTGGTTCTGGGTGCCACGGCCCCGGCTGAACGAGGAGGAGCAGCAGCTGGAGACCCGCCGCGGCAAGTGGATCCGCACGACCGCCGGCCGGATCGTCTTCAACTCCGTCGTCCCCGAGGAGCTGGGTTTCTGGAACAGCACCATGGGCAAGAAGGAGCTGGGCGACATCATCTTCGGCGCCTACCGCACCGTGGGCCTGCGCCGGACCACCGAGTTCCTGGACGCGCTCAAGGAGTACGGCTTCCGCTACGCCACGCGCGGCGGGATCTCCGTGGGCGTGGTGGACCTGCACATCCCCGACGAGAAGACCGAGATCCTGAAGGACGCCGAGGAGGAGGTCTCGCGCTTCACCCGCGCGTACCAGAACGGCGTCATCTCCAACGGCGAGCGCTACAACAAGGTCATCGACACCTGGACGCACGCCAACAACGACGTCGCCGACGCCATGGTGCGGCGCCTCGAGCGCGCCAACGCGGGCTTCAACCCGGTGTTCATGATGATGAACTCCGGCGCCCGCGGTAACCGCGACCAGATGCGCCAGCTCGCCGGCATGCGCGGCCTCATGGCCAAGCCACAGAAGAAGCTGACGGGCGGCATCGGCGAGATCATCGAGAGCCCCATCAAGTCGAACTTCCGCGAGGGGCTCACCGTGCTCGAGTACTTCATCTCGACGCACGGCGCGCGCAAGGGCCTGGCCGACACCGCCCTCAAGACCGCCGACGCCGGCTACCTCACGCGGCGCCTGGTGGACGTGGCGCAGGACGTCACGGTCACCGAGGAGGACTGCGGCACGATCCTGGGCATCGAGATGACCGCGCTCAAGGAGGGCGAGGACATCATCGAGCCGCTCAAGGATCGCATCGTCGGCACCGTCGCCCTCGAGGACGTCATCGACCCCATCGACAGCGAGCTCATCGTCAAGTCGGGCGAGCTCATCGACGAGGAGGCCTCCGAGGCCATCGAGGACGCCGGCATCCAGAGCGTCAAGATCCGCTCCGTGCTTACCTGCGAGGCCAAGCGCGGCATCTGCCGGATGTGCTACGGCCGCAACCTTGCCACCATGGACACCGTGGACATCGGCGAGGCCGTCGGCATCCTGGCGGCGCAGTCCATCGGCGAGCCCGGGACGCAGCTCACGCTGCGCACCTTCCACATCGGCGGCACGGCTGCGCGCATCGCGGCGCAGACGCAGCGCAAGTCGAAGGTGGACGGCAAGATCACCTTCGACCGCATCACCTCGGTCGAGACGCCCGATGCCCAGCGGATCGTCACCAGCCGCGAGGGCGAGATCGTCCTGCGCACCAAGGAGGGCATCGTCCGCAGCCGCCTGGCGGTGCCGTACGGCGCCACCCTCTCGGCCCACGACGATGTCACCATCGAGGCCGGTGAGCTGCTCTTCAGCTGGGACCCGTACTCCGAGCCCATCGTCGCCGACTTCGGCGGCAAGGTGAAGTTCGTCGACATCGTCGAGGACGAGACCGTCCGCGAGGAGCTCGACGAGTCCACCGGGCGCCGGCAGCTCGTGATCATCGAGGACCGCAACAAGAAGCTGCACCCGATGATCGAGATCCACGACAGCAAGGGCGCCAAGCTGCGCGAGTTCATCGTGCCCGGCGGTGCCCAGCTCACGGTGCGCGACAACGAGGCCGTCCAGCCCGGCGCCACGCTGGCCAAGATCAGCCGCGAGGTCTACAAGACCCGCGACATCACGGGCGGTCTGCCCCGCGTCGCCGAGCTGTTCGAGGCCCGCCGTCCCAAGGACCCGGCCGTCATCACCGAGATCGACGGCAGCATCCGCTTCGGCGAGATCAAGCGCGGCAAGCGCGAGATCGTCGTCATCCCGGAGAACGGGCCCGAGCGCGTCTACGAGGTGCCCGTGGGCAAGCACCTGCGCGTCCACGAGGGCGACATGGTGCGCGCCGGTGACCGCCTCTCCGAGGGGCCGGTCAACCCGCACGACATCCTGCGCATCAAGGGGCCGCGCGCCGTGCAGGAGTACCTGCTCAACGAGGTCCAGGAGGTCTACCGCCTCCAGGGCGTCAAGATCAACGACAAGCACATCGGCGCCATCGTCCGCCAGATGCTGCAGAAGGTCCGCATCACGGACCCCGGCGAGAGCGAGTTCCTGGAGGGCGAGCACGTCGACCGGGCCGAGTTCCGCGAGACGAACCAGAAGATCATCGCCAAGGGCGGCACGCCCGCCCGCTCCGAGCCGCTCCTGCTCGGCATCACCAAGGCGTCGCTGACGACCCAGTCCTTCATCTCGGCCGCCTCCTTCCAGGAGACGACCCGGGTCCTGACCGACGCCGCCGTGCGCGGCGCCCGCGACGACCTCATCGGCCTGAAGGAGAACATCATCATCGGTCACCTCATTCCGGCCGGGACCGGCGTCCACCGCAACACGGACGTCGAGTTCATGGTCGAGGGCCTCAACCTCCCCGAGGACGATGAGGCCGCCACCGCCCGCGAGCGCGAGCTGTTCCCCGGCCTCGGCGCCGCCGCGGACGTGCCCGTGCAGGAGGAGCAGCCCGCCCGCGGCGACTGACGACCGTCGTCCGCGTCGCTCCAGGGGGCCCCGGTCCACTCGTGGACCGGGGCCTCTCCGATCCCGGCCCGGGGGGCCGCGCCTCCGGCGGGCACCCCCCCTACGGCCCCCGCCTCCGCCGGCCGGTGGCGCGCTCCGCGCCCCCTGCCCGGCCGTCGTCTCCGGGGCGGCGCCGCTCCGCTCGCCCCCCTCAAAACGGCGTCGTGGCGCCGGTTGACAAGGGGTGGAGCCCCGCTTACATTCCTTAGTCTGTCCGGCCACTTTTCCCAGGGCGGGGACCAACGTCCCCGCGTTTTTTCGGGTGTAACAGGAAGCGAGAGGGCTCCTCCAGCAATGCCGACGATCAATCAGCTCGTCCGGAAGGGGCGGCACAGGGTCGCGAAGAAGGACAAGGCGCCCGCCCTGCAGGCGAACCCGCAGAAGCGGGGCGTCTGCACGCGCGTCTACACGACCACGCCGAAGAAGCCGAACTCCGCTCTGCGCAAGGTGGCGCGCGTACGCCTGACCAACGGGTACGAGGTGACGGCCTACATTCCGGGCGAGGGGCACAACCTGCAGGAGCACTCGATCGTCCTGATCCGGGGCGGCCGCGTGAAGGACCTGCCGGGTGTGCGCTACCACATCATTCGCGGGACGCTGGATGCGAGCGGAGTGGGCGACCGGCGTCAGGGTCGTTCCAAGTACGGTGCCAAAAGGCCGAAGTAGGTAGCCATGAGCCGACGCCAGAGTGCAGTCAAGCGCGAGGTCCCGCCGGATCCGCAGTTCGGGTCCACGACGGTGAGCAAGTTCATCAATTCGCTGATGCTCGATGGGAAGAAGTCGACCGCCGAGGGGATCTTCTACGAGGCGATGCGACTGATCGAGGAGCGGACGGGTCAGCCCGCGATGAACGTGTTCAAGCAGGCGGTGAACAACGTGAAGCCGGTGCTGGAGGTGAAGAGCCGCCGCGTGGGCGGTGCCACCTACCAGGTGCCGATCGAGGTTCGTCCGGAGCGGCGCAACGCGCTGGCCATGAAGTGGCTGGTGGGGTATTCGCGCGACCGGGGCGAGAAGTCGATGGGCGAGCGACTGGCGGCTGAACTGCTGGCCGCGTCGCGCAACGAGGGCTCGTCAATCAAGAAGAAGGAAGACACGCACCGGATGGCGGAGGCCAACAAGGCCTTCGCGCATTACCGGTGGTAGGGGCTTAGGAAAGCATGCCGCGGACGACGCCGCTCAATTTGCTACGCAATATCGGCATCATGGCGCACATCGATGCCGGCAAGACGACGACGACGGAGCGCATCCTGTACTACACGGGTCGCGTGCACCGCATGGGCGAGGTCCATGAGGGTGCGGCGACCATGGACTGGATGGAGCAGGAGCAGGAGCGCGGGATCACGATCACGTCGGCGACGACGACCGCCTTCTGGGACCGGTTCGGCGAGCGCTATCGCATCAACATTATCGACACGCCTGGACACGTGGACTTCACGGTCGAGGTGGAGCGCTCGCTGCGCGTGCTCGACGGCGCGGTGGCGGTGTTCTGTGCGGTGGGCGGCGTGGAGCCGCAGTCGGAGACGGTCTGGCGCCAGGCGGACCGGTACGGGGTGCCGCGCATCGCGTTCATCAACAAGATGGACCGGGTGGGCGCGGACTTCGAGCACGTGCTGGGCATGATCCGCGACCGGCTGGGCGCGCGGGCGTATCCGATCCAGTACCCGCTGGGCCAGGGCGAGCTTTTCACGGGCGTGATCGACGTGGTCCGCCGGGTGGAGCTGGTCTTCGACGAGTCCTCGCTGGGTGCCAAGTGGACCGAAGGCCCGGTGCCGGTGGCGCTGCAGGAGCGGGTGGAGCAGCTGCGCCACGAGCTGCTGGAGGCTGCGGTGGAGCTGGACGAGCCGCTGCTGGAGAAGTACCTGGCCGGCGCGGAGCTGACCGACGATGAGATCCGGCACGCGATCCGGAAGGCCACGGTGGCCGGCTTGATCGTCCCGGTGCTCATCGGCTCGGCCTTCAAGAACAAGGGCGTGCAGCAGCTGCTGGACGCGGTGGTGGATTTCCTGCCCGCGCCCACGGACGTGCCGGCGATCACGGGCCACGTGCCCCACCACGACGAGACGCCGGTCGAGCGCCTGGCGCAGGACGATGCGCCCTTCGCGGCGCTGGCGTTCAAGATCATGACGGACCCGTACGTGGGGAAGCTGACGTACTTCCGCGTGTACTCCGGGTCGCTGCCGGCGGGTTCGTACGTGTACAACGCGTCCAAGGACCGTCGCGAGCGTGTCGGCCGCATGTTGCAGATGCACGCGAACCACCGCGAGGAGCTGGAGGAAGTGTTCGCGGGGGACATCGCGGCGGCGATCGGTCTGAAGGAGACGCGCACGGGCGACACGCTCTGCGTCGAGAAGTTCCCGATCATCCTGGAGGCCATGCGCTTCCCGGAGCCGGTGATCGACGTGGCGATCGAGCCCAAGACCAAGGTGGACCAGGACAAGCTGGCGATCGGGCTGCAGAAGCTGGCCGAGGAGGACCCGACGTTCCGCGTTCACACGGACGAGGAGACGGGGCAGACGATCATCGCCGGCATGGGCGAGCTGCACCTCGAGATCATCGTGGACCGGCTGCGGCGCGAGTTCAAGGTGGACGCCAACATCGGCCGGCCGCAGGTGGCGTATCGCGAGACGGTGCGCAAGGCGGCGATGAAGGTCGTGGGGAAGTTCGTGCGGCAGACGGGCGGGCGCGGGCAGTACGGCCACGTGGTGATCAACCTCTACCCGGGCGAGGTCGGGACAGGCTTCGTCTTCGAGGACAAGATCATCGGCGGCGTGGTGCCCCGGGAGTACATCGGCCCCGCCGAGCAGGGCATGAAGGAAGCCATGGAAACGGGCGTCCTCGCCGGCTACCCGATGGTGGACCTGCGGGTCGAGCTCATCGACGGCAGCTACCACGACGTGGACTCCAGCGAGATGGCGTTCAAGATCGCGGGCTCCATGGCGCTGAAGGAAGCAGCCAGGCGGGCGGGTCCCGTGCTGCTCGAGCCGGTGATGGACGTGGAGGTCGTGACGCCGCCCGAGTACATGGGCGACGTGATGGGCGACCTGTCGTCGCGGCGGGGCAAGATCGGGGGCATGACGCAGCGTGGCGACGCGCAGGTCATCGGCGCCAGCGTGCCGCTCTCGGAGATGTTCGGGTACTCGACGACGCTGCGCTCGATGTCACAGGGGCGCGCGGTCTACTCGATGCAGTTCTCGCGCTATGAAGAAGTGCCGAAGTCCAAGGCTGAAGAGATTATCGCGAAGGTGCGCGGGTAGCCGCGCAGCCCTTCACGGAACGGGCGAAGTAGCCGGGCACCGCCAGGTGGGCCGCGCTTGAGGAGTACAGGAGAGCGAAATGGGCAAGGCGAAGTTTCAGCGGACGAAGCCGCATGTGAACGTGGGGACGATCGGGCACGTGGACCACGGGAAGACGACGTTGACGGCGGCGATCACGAAGGTGCAGTCGTTGAAGGGGCTGGCGGACTTCGTGGCGTTCGACCAGATCGACAAGGCTCCGGAGGAGCGGGCGCGGGGGATCACGATTGCGACGGCGCACGTGGAGTATCAGACGGCGAAGCGGCACTATGCGCACGTGGACTGCCCGGGGCACGCGGATTATGTGAAGAACATGATCACGGGTGCGGCGCAGATGGATGGAGCGATCGTGGTGGTGAGTGCGGCGGACGGGCCGATGCCGCAGACGCGGGAGCACATTCTGTTGGCGCGGCAGGTGAACGTGCCCTACATCGTGATCTACCTGAACAAGGTGGACATGGTGGACGACGAGGAGCTGGTGGAGCTGGTGGAGCTGGAGGTGCGGGAGCTGCTGAGCGAGTATGAGTTTCCTGGGGACGAGATTCCGGTGATCCGGGGGAGCGCGCTGAAGGCGCTGGAGCAGCCGGAGAGCGAGTGGGCGAAGTCGATCCAGGAGTTGCTGGATGCGATCGACAACTACATACCGGAGCCGGTGCGCGACACGGACAAGCCGTTCCTGATGCCGGTGGAGGACGTGTTTTCGATCACGGGACGGGGGACGGTGGCGACGGGTCGGATCGAGCGGGGCAAGATCAAGGTGGGGGAGGAAGTGGAGATGGTGGGGCTGGGGGCCACGAAGAAGAGCGTGGTGACGGGGGTGGAGATGTTCCGCAAGCTGCTGGATGCGGGGCTGGCGGGGGACAACGTGGGGCTCTTGCTGCGGGGCGTGGGCAAGGACGAGATCGAGCGGGGGATGGTGCTGGCGAAGCCGGGGTCGATCACGCCGCACACGAAGTTCAAGGCGGAGGTGTACGTGCTGGGCAAGGAGGAAGGGGGACGGCACACGCCCTTCTTCCCGGGCTACCGGCCGCAGTTCTACTTCCGCACGACGGATGTGACGGGGAGCGTGACGTTGCCCGAAGGGGTGGAGATGGTGATGCCGGGGGACAACGTGCAGATGGAGATCGAGCTGATCAGCCCGATCGCGATGGAAAAGGAGCTGCGCTTCGCCATCCGCGAGGGGGGCCGCACCGTCGGCGCGGGCGTCGTCACGGAGATCATCCAGTAA
>JADGQX010000273.1 GCA_017881445.1 Gemmatimonadota bacterium
GAGGGGGCGGTGCGCCGGGAACCCGCATGATGTGACCACAGAAACCCGATGTCAGCGCTCGCCCCCCGCGCCGCGGTTGTGCTGGCACTCCGCTCCGCGCGCTTCGCGCCTCAGCGTGACCCACCTCTCCCGTGTCCGCTCGCTCCCCCGTTTCTCTACTGTTGCGCCGCGCCCCGGCGCGTACTGGCGCTCACACGAAGTCACGAAGGACGGCCGAAGCATCATTCCGGGGCGACGCCGGCCACTCCCTGACGCAGGGTTCCGGTTGTTGTTGTTGAACGAACAAATCCAACTCAGGACGAGGCCCGGATGATCGGGTTCGCCGGTGCTCGGCGGGAGCGCGCGTCGCGTCTCCGGCAGTCCTTCGCAACTTCGTAGGAGATGAGCGTGCGGCCGCCCCGGTCGTTTCGGGTCCGGCACGCGGTCCGTGCTTGCGTATGTCCCGGCCTTGCCCGAGCTTTCGTCTCCGAGCGCGCGGCCGGCGCGCGCGCCCCTTCCCTGAACCAACGAGGCCATGTCGGGCCAGGCATTCGTCCTCTTCGGCCAGCTGCTCGGGCTGGCCTTCGCCGCCGGGCTGAACCTGTATTCCACCGTGGCGCTGCTGGGCCTGGCGGCGCAGCTCGGCTGGGTGGGGGCGCTGCCGCCCGAGTTGCGGGGGCTGCAGCATCCCATCGTGATCTACAGTGCGGCCGCGCTGTATTTCATCGAGTTTGTCATCGACAAGATCCCCCGCTACGACACAGTCTGGGACACGCTGCACACGGTCATCCGGCCGGCGGCGGCGGCCACGCTGGCGGTGGCGGCCGTGGGCGATGTGCCGCTGGGCCTGCGCATGGCCACGGGCGTGCTGGCCGGCGCCGTGGCGCTGCTGGCCCACGGCACCAAGGCCGGACTGCGGGTCACCATCGTCGGGGACCGGGGCCGGGCCGCCCACGCCGCCGCCAGCGTGGCCGAGGACGTCCTGGCGGTGGGCCTGGCAGGCGCCGCCCTGCGCTTCCCCGCCGCCGCGCTGGGCCTGGCCGCGGCGGCCATCGCCGCGGCGCTGCCCACCCTCCCACGCCTTTCGCGCGCCTTCGTCCTGGGACTGCGGGGCGCGCTGGCGCGGGCGCGGGGCCTCTTCTTCGGCGGCCACTGGGGCACGCCCGGGGAGATGCCCGGCTCGCTGCGGGCGCTGCTCGCTCCCGAGATCTTCGGCTTCGGCACGCCCGGAACCGCGCGCGTCGCCGTGCGGGGACTGCCGGGCGTGGGCGCCTACCGCAACGGCTGGATCGTCATGGCGGGCGACCGCCCCGTCCTGCTCTACCGCGCCCGCTTCCGACCGCGCTCGCTGGTGCTGCCGCCGGGGGAGATCGACCTGCGGCGTGGCTTCTGGGCCGATGTCGCCGTCATTCGCAGCGACCGCCTGCGCTACTTCCTCTACTTCCTCAAGGACGGACCCGCGCCCGAGCTCGCGCTCGACCAGCTGAGCCAGCGCGCGACCGCAACGACATGAGCGATCTGCAGGAGTTCCGTGCATTCCGCGAGCGCATGAACGAGCGCATCCTGGATCAGGACAACCTTGACATCCGCCGCTTCTTCGCCCTCGACTCCAGCGTCTACGAGGCCGGCGCCCTGCCCGTCCGGACCAAGGAGCTCCTCGGCCTCGTCGCTTCCCTCGTCCTGCGCTGCGACGACTGCATCACCTACCACATCGTCCGCTGCGTCGAGGAGGGCATGGGCGACGACGAGATCTTCGAGTGCCTCTCCGTCGGCCTCGTCGTGGGCGGCTCCATCGTCATTCCGCACCTGCGCCGGGCGGTCGATACCCTGGACGCGCTGCGCGCCGGCGGCTGAAGCCCGCCGACCGGCAGGCACTGGCGCCCGGCGGCCCGACCGTCCGGAGCCGCCGGAGCCGCCGGAGCCGCCGCGGCGGGCGGAATCCGTGCCGGAACCTGTCCGCCATCCCCGGGTAATCTGGCGCAACCGCGGTATTACCCCTGGCGCCACGACCGCTCACGGGGGTTTACATCACCGGCAGCGGCCCATTATACTTATCAGGTTATGACCAGGACCAAACCGGGGACATCGCGGGTGTGCACCCGCGGCGGCAGGGTGAGGCCGCGGAAGCTCCTGAGGTAGAGGCAGCGGACGTCAAACACCGACGACGGCCGCTGCCTTTCTTACGACCTCTGATCCGAGGAAGTCTCTAATGTTCCTTAACGCCCGCGCGCTCGACTCCTTCGATCAATACCTATACGACGTCGAACGATATCCGCTGATCGAGGATCCCGAGGAGGAGCGCGCGCTGGCCCGTCGTGCCCGCGTCGGTGACAAGGAGGCCGCGGAGCGGCTGGTCACCGCGAATCTTCGCTTCGTGATCTCATACGTGAAGAAGTACCAGGGCCGGGGGCTCGGGCTCGCGGAGCTGGTGTGCATTGGCAATGAAGGCCTGCTCAAGGCCGTGAAGAAGTTCGACCCGGACAAGGGCGTCAAGTTCATCTCCTACGCCGTGTGGTGGATCCGCCAGACGGTGCTGCAGGCGCTGGCCGAGCAGACGCGCTCCGTCCGGATTCCGCTGAACCAGAACTCGAACCTCGTCAAGCTCTCGCGCACGGAGACCGCGCTCACCCAGCTCCTCGGCCGCTCGCCGACGGACCAGGAGATCGCGGAGGAGATGGACGAGCCGGTGGAGACGGTGCGGGCGCTGCGCCGGGTGGCGGCCTCCGAGCTGTCGCTGGATGCGCCCGTGGACCGCGGCGACCGGGACAGCGCCTCCTTCGGGGAGCGCTTCGCCGGTACCGAGGCGGAGGACATCGAGGAGACGGTCGAGTCGCAGGCGCGGCGCGAGTTCCTCGACCGCATGTTCGAGAAGTACCTGACCGAGCGCGAGCGCAAGATCCTGTACCTGTACTACGGCCTCGACGACGGCGAGGAGCGGACGCTGGAGGAGATCGGCTCGCTGCTGGGCGTGACCCGCGAGCGCATCCGCCAGATCCGCAACCGCGCCTTCGAGAAGCTGCGCGAGAGCCCCGACGGCGAGGCGCTGGCCACGTTCTGGAGCGCCAACTGAGGGCCAGTGCGGCTCGATTTCGTATGCAAGGCCCGTCGGCGACGACGGGCCTTTCCTTTTTCCGGCGGCCCTCACGTCCGGGGACCGGGCAACCCGCATCTCATACGAAGTCGCGAACACGTCGAAGTCAGGCGCCGGGTGCGGAAGCCGGCATCCGGGCGCACGAAGGTTCTGTATGTTGTTGTTAAACAACCACTTCACAGAACTGGCAGTCGCACGGGCCGTCGGGATGCCCCGGTTGGATGGCTTCGGCCGCCCTTCGCGACTTCGTGTGAGATGAGTGTTGGGACGCCCGGGATGTGGAGGTTGCCGGGGACTTGCGCGGGCGCGTCGCCGGAACCATGTCAACCGGGGCCGGTACCAGAGGGGTTGGTCCCGTTGTCTTTCCTTGCTCCGATCACATCGGGCGGTAATGCGTAAGCCCATTTGCGGCATACTTGCAGGCCTTGCGGCGCTGGTCCTCGCCGCCGGCGGCGCGGCGGGCCAGGACACGACCCGGGTGGGTCGCGACACGAGCGCGGCGCGGGCGCGGGATTTCATCGTGGTGCGGGGCGCGGCGGACAGCGTGCGCGATCCGGGCGCGTGGGACTCGCCCCGGGCGCTGGCGCTGGTGCGTGAGGCGCGGCTGCGGCGCCAGCGGCCGCGGGGCGACTCCGGCCTGACCAACTACCATTCCCGGGCGAACGGCTACGTCTACTTCTTCCTGGACCGCAACGCGGGCCCGGAGAAGACGCTGGTCAAGGTGGACCAGATCGCGCTGGACGTATACTGGCAGGCGCCCAACCTGACCAAGCAGAACATCGTGGGCATGCGGGACGTGAGCCGGCTGCCGAACCGCATGTACTACCACCTGGACCACCTGACGGTGGTGCAGAACGAGTTCTCCGACATCATCCAGCTGGGTGACGGCGACGAGGTCAGGGTCGTGCTGCACCCGGCGGCGCCGGGGTCGGAGGCGACCTACCAGTACCGCGTCGCCGACTCGCTCATGCTGCGCCTGCCGGGCTCGGCCCTGCCGGTGCGCGTCTACGAGCTGGCCGTCCGGCCGCGCAACGTGCGGGCACCCGCGTTCATCGGCTCGATGTACGTGGACCAGACCAGCGGCGCCATCGTGCGCATGACGTTCACCTTCACGCCGGCATCGTACGTGGACCGCCGGCTCGACTACATCAACGTCTCCCTGGAGAACGGCCTCTTCGAGGGGAAGTACTGGCTCCCGCACGAGCAGCGGCTCGAGATCCGGCGGCAGGTGCCGGAGCTGGATTTCCCCGCGGGGGCGGTGATCCGGGGCGTGTTCCGCATCGGCGACTACGCGCTGAACCAGCCGCTGCCGCTGAGCACCTTCTACGGCCCGCGCATCGAGGCGCGGCCCGAGGCGGAGCGGAAGGCGTATGCCTTTCCCACGGGCATCTATGGCGACCTGAACGACGAGGGGCTGGCGCCGCCGCCGGACATGGCCACGCTGCGCGCGCAGGCGGCGCAGCTCGTGCGCCAGCACTACCTGAGCGGGCTGCCGAAGCTGCGCTGGCACCTGGGACCGGCCTCGTCCGCACTCCGCTACGACCGCGCGGAAGGCGTCTACCTGGGCGGCGGGATCACCTGGGCGCCGCGCGGCACGCTGCGCGTGAGCGGCATGGCGGGATACGCCATCGCCGCGCGCCTGGCGGAGCTCACGGGCGAGGCCCGCGCGAGCTTCGGCGACGGCACGGAGCTGCGCCTCGACGCCTTCGGCAACGGGCTGCGCGACATCGGGCTGCGCCCCGCCGTGCCCGGCGCGCTCAACACGCTCTCCTCCGCTTTCCTCGGCACCGACTATCTCGACCCGTACTTCGCCACGGGCGGCGCGCTCGAGCTCACGCACCCGCTCGGGGGCTGGACGGGCTCGCTCCGCCTCGGCGCCGAGCGGGACCGCGACGCCTCGGTGGCGGACTCGTCGCCGATCTTCAAGCCGTCCGATCCGTTCCGGCCGGTGCGCCCGATCGATGCGGGCACGCTGCTCTTCGCCCGCGCCGCCCTCGGCCGCGCCGAGGACGAGAGCGGCGCCTTCGGCTGGGGCGGCCAGCTCGCGCTGGAGGGCGGCGGGCTGGAAACCGCCTTCGCCCGGACCACGCTGCAGGTGTCCGCCATCCTGCGCGGCGCCAACCACGCCACCGCGCTCCGCCTTACGGGCGAGGGCGGCGCGGTGGTGGGCGGAGCGCGCTGGAACGTGGGTTTCGTCGGGGATGGCCCGCACGGGCTTGTCCCCGCCCAGCGCCTCTTCCTCCTGGGCGGGGCGGGCACCCTTCCCGGCTACGACGTCCGCGCCTTCGCCGGCGACCGCTTCGGCCTGGCCACGGCGGAGCTTACCCGCGATGTCTTCGCGCCCTGGGTGCGCGGCCGTCTCACCGCCGCCGCCGGCTGGACCGCCTTCCGCTCCTCCACGCTGCCCGCCGGCTGGACGGACGCCGGCGTCACCGGTGGCGTGAAGACCAGCGCCGGCGCGGGGGTGGGCCTCTTCTGGGACATCATTCGGTTGGACCTGGCCCGCGGACTCGACCGCGGCGGGCGCTGGCAGGTCGTGCTGTCCGTGACGCCCGGCCTGTGGGATTTCATGTAGGCGGGCCGGAGCCCCGTCGCC
>JADGQX010000078.1 GCA_017881445.1 Gemmatimonadota bacterium
AGTCGCCGCACGCGGTGACAACCGAAACGGGTCGGTCTCGCCAGCGGAAGTGAAGCCCCCGGGGAGCGCGTGAGAGCCCTCCGGGGGCTTCCTACATCCGGGATCCCCGTGTCACCACCCTGCACTTGAAGCTGCACCCGGCCCGGCAGCGGGCGCGCAAAGGAAACTCCCGGCACGGCCTGGGCCGTACCGGGAGTTTCGCTGCAGGCGGGGCGCGCTGCTAATACCCCGTGTTCTGCTTGAGGTTGGGGTTGAGGTCCATCTCGCCCTGCGGGATGGGCTTGAGCAGGTTCTTGGTCGACCAATTGGTCTTGGCCTGGTCCCAGTCAGGCGACATGCCCCAGGTGATGTCGGTCTTCATGTTGAGGAGCGAGGCCTTGTGCCAGCGGACGAGGTCGTCGTAACGGTGCGCGTCCTCGGTCGCGAGCTCGACGCGGCGCTCGTGCACGATGACGTTCTTGACGAAGTCCGTGCCGCTCCCGGTGGCAGCCACATCGGGGAGCGTGCCGGCCGGCGGCATCACACCGTTCACCGGAGTGGTGCGGGCCCGTGCGCGCACGCGGTTGACCAGGATGGCGCCGCCGCCCACGTCGCCCGAGAGGGCCTTGGCCTCGGCCAGCAGGAGCATGACGTCGGACAGCCGGATCAAGCGCAGATTGTTCGTCGAGAGATTGTTGGGGTACCGGTTCGGGTCCCAGGGACGGTTGTACTTGGCCGGGGAATGGCCCGTCCGCGTCCAGGGACCGCCCTGGTTGTAGGGCGTGCCGCCGTAGTCCTCGCCCGTGGAGTACATGGTGTAGTACTTCCGCGGGTCGTTCTGCTCGAACTCGTTGGCCAGTCCGGGCGTGATGTCGTAGGTGCCGTAGCCCTCGCCCCAGGCCTTGGGGGCACAGCCGCCGCCCGAGCCATAGAAGCAGGAGGGGCTGACGAGGATGGTCCAGGCGTGCCCGGCGGCGCCGCCGGTATCGGTGGTGCCCCAGGCGTTGACGTTGTCGCCCTTGGTGTCCTGGACCTCGAACAGCGACTCGGAGTTGTTCTCCTTCGACTCGTCGAAGTTGTCGCCGTAGTTGGCGGTCAGGGAGAAGGGCCCGGCCATGGCCGCGGCGAGGTTGGTGACGGCCGCCTGGTACTTGGCGGGCGTGTTGAACCACTGTGCGCGGTAGAGCTGCACCTTGCCGAGCAGGGCCAGCGCCGTGTACTTGGTCGCGCGCCCCTTCTCGGAGCCGTAATTGGCGGGGAGGTTCTTGGACGCGAAATCGAGATCGCTCTCGATCAGGTCCCAGATCTCGCCGTCTTTGGAGTTGGCCGGCTTGGTTGCGTCGATCGTGCTCGCGACCGTCGTGTAGATGGGGGCGTTGCCGAAGTTGCGCGCCAGCACGAAGTACCACCAGCCGCGCATGAACTTGGCCTCGGCCTCGTAGCGCGGCTTCGTGGCCGGGTTCGAGAACCCGCTGGCGCCCGGCAGCTTATCCAGCACCACGTTGGCGCGCATGATCCCGGTGTAGGCCGTTTGCCAGACCCAGGCGAAGTCACCGTTGCTCGGGGTCCAGTTGAAGAAGTCGTCGTTGTTGCCGGGATCGCGCTGCTCGATGTCGTCATCGGGCTGCAGGAAGCCGTTCCACCAGCCCAGGCCGCCCTGGTCGTAGGACAGGTTCAGCATGGTGGAGTAGGGCCCGAGCGTAGCCGCGTCGAAGTCCTTCTCCGTCTGGTAAAACGTCTGATCGGTCAGGCTCCCGAGCGGCTGGGTATCGAGGAAGCCCTTGCAGGACGCAAGCAGCAGCAGGCCACCCAGCGGAATCGCGAGAGCGAGGAGTCTCTTCTTCATAAGCGCCATCAGCCCGTTCGGGTGAGGGACCATCCAGGGCCTGCCCCCGGCGCTGCGCCGGAGGCAGGCAGTCCGGTTCAGAACGACGTGCTCACGCCGATCTGGAAGATCCTGGGCAGCGGCAGGTTTCCGGTGTCGATCCCGGCCGCCAGCTGCGAACCATTCTGCGAGCGGGAGTAGTCGATGCTGGTCGTGAATTCCGGATCGAGCCCCTTGTACGGAGTCATCGTGAAGAGGTTCGTCCCGGAGACGTAGATCCGCGTGCGGGTCGTGCCCAGATACCCCTTGGGCAGCGTGTACCCGAGCTGGAGGTTGCGCAGCCGGAAGTAATTGCCGTTCTCCACCCAGCGCTGGGAGTCCACCCGGTCGTTGTTGTTCAGATCGTCCGTGGTGTTGCGCGGAACGGTGTTGCTGGGGTTGGTGGCCGACCAGTGGTCGAGCACGGCCACAGAACGGTTGTTGCTGCCGCCGTGCACCGTCTCCAGGGTCCGCCGGAACAGGTCGAACTTTTGAATGCCGGAGACGCCGGAGAAGAAGGCACCCAGGTCGAAGTGGCGCCAGACGGCGTCCACGTTGAAGCCGTAGTAGAAGTCCGGAATGGTCTTGCCGAGATACGTGCGGTCGTTGGCGTCGACGACACCGTCCCCGTTCACATCCTTGAAGCACATGTCGCCGGCCACCGGCTTGTTGTTGCCGATGGTGTTGTCGGGCACCGCGGCGGCGGCCTCGGCGGCCGTCTGGTAGATCCCGCACGTCTTGTAGCCGAATAGGTATCCGATCGGCTCGCCCACCGCCGTGCGCATGCAGGAGGTGCCGCAGCCGCTGATGTTGCCGTTACCCACGGAGTACTCCGTGATCCCGGGCGCCAGGTCCACCAGGCGGTTCTTGACGGTGGTCAGGTTGCCGTTGAAGGTGAGATCGACGCCGCGCACGGTCCGGCTGTAACCGCCCTCGAACTCGAAGCCCTGATTGCGCACCATGCCGCTGTTCAGGGGTGCGCCGCCCGTGAAGCCCGAGGACGGGGTGAGCGGGATGTTCACCAGGAAGTTCTTGGTGTCACGCTTGTAGTAGCCGGCCGAGAAGGTCAGCGCGTTGTCCAGGAAGGAGGCATCGAAGCCGCCGTCCATCGTCTCGCTGGTCTCCCAGACCACGTTCGGGTTGACGAACGAGGCCGGGACGGGCGCCTTCACCACCGTCGAGCCGTCGAGCCCGTAATCCGGCGTGGTCGTCACGCGGAAGATGAACGGATAGCTCAGCCCCGGAATGTTCGAGTTGCCCAGCCGGCCCCAGCCGCCCCGCACCTTGAGGTCGGAGATGAAAGGCACGTGGAAGAAGGGCTCCTGGCTGATGCGCCAGCCGGCCGACACCGAGGGGAAGGTGCCCCAGCGGTTCGCCGGCGCGAAGTTGGACGAGGCGTCCCGCCGGACCGAGGCGGTCAGCAGGTAGCGGTCCGCGTAATTGTAGTTCAGGCGGCCGAGGTAGCCGAGGAACGAGCCTTCACCAGCCCAGCCGCCGGGCGGGCCCAGCTCGCCCCCGCACGCCGTGGCGATCTGCACGAACGCCGGATTGAAGCTCAGGCAATTCGTCATGGCCACGGTCGTGGCCGTGTACGTGTACTTCTGCATCTCGGCGCCGGCGAGGGCGCTGAGGCTATGCCGCCCGAAGTAGGCGCTGTAGTTGAGGGTGTTGGTCCAGACGAGACTGGTATTCTCCTGCCGGGTCTCGCCGTTGGTGTCGTTGCGATCCAGCCCGATCTCGTTGACCGTGTAGGACGGCGAGAAATCGCTGTTGCGCGCGTTCGAGTAGTCCAGGCTGGCCTGCGTGCGCAACACCAGGCGGGGCAGCGGCTCCACTTCGCCGTAGAGGCCGCCCATCATGCGCGTGGTCCGGTCCTGCTTGTTGGTGATCTGGTTCAGCGCGGCCTCGTTGCCGTAGGTCATCCCGGCCGGGATGAATTCCGCGTTGCCGTTGAAGCCGTACCGGTTCCCCGCGATGGAGTTGCCGACGTCCCGGAACTGGAAGAAGGGCGGCATGGTCAGCGTGCTGGGCAGGAGTTGCCCATCGTAGCCGTTCTGCTGCCCGCGCTTGATGTTCTCGTTCGAGAGCGAGAAGCTCTCCCCCGCCCGGACGTAACTGTTGACCTTGAAGTCGCTGTTGGCCCGGAAGCTGAGGCGCTGCAGGTCCCACTTCGAGACGGTGGCGTTCTGCCGGAACAGCCCGCCGGACACGTAGTAGTTGACCTTGTCGGAGCCGCCGGACACCGACATGTCCTGGCTCATGATGGGCGCGTTCTGCACCTGGATGGCGCCCATCCAGTCGGTGGTGCGCGCCGCCAGCGTGGCCTTGTTCTGCACCAGGTAGGGCTTGAACTGCGCGTAGGAGCCATCGCCCGGCTTGTAGCCGTGCTGCGCGTCGAAGTTGTCGTAGGCTTCCTGCGCGAAGTCGAACCATTGCTGCGAGTTCAGCATCTGGACGGTCTTGGGGAAGTTCTGCACGCCCTGATAGGCGTTGTACGAGATCGTCGGCTTGCCCAGCTCGCCACGCCGCGTCTTGATCAGCACGACGCCGTTGGCCGCCTGCACGCCGTAGACGGCGGCGGCGGACGCATCCTTCAGGACGGAGATGCTCTCGATGTCGGCGGGGTTGATCGTCCCCAGCGGGCTCGACGTCGAGTTGTCCGCGTTCCCCACGGGCAATCCGTCGATGACGAACAGCGGCTGCGTGTTGCCGACCGTGCCCACACCGCGGATCCGCACCGCGATCGGCGCACCCGGCAGACCCGATTCCGGCGTCACCTGGATGCCCGGCGCCCGGCCTTCCAGCGCGGCCTCCGGGGACGCCGCAGGCACCCGGGTCAGCTCCTTCGACGAAACCGTCGATATCGCTTCCGTCATGTTGGCCCGGGTCTTCGTCCCGTAGCCGACCACCACCAGCTCGTTCAGCTGGGTGGCCTTGATCTCGAGCTGCGCGTCGACCACGCCCTGGCCGGTGAACGGAATCTCCTTCGTTCCGAAGCCGAGCAGGGTGAAGACGAGCCGGCCGGAGGCGGCGGGCGCGCTCACGGCGTACCGTCCGTCGGCGTTCGTCACCACGCCCACGAGGGTGCCGCTCACCGACACCTGTACGCCTGGAAGGGGCTCGCCCGTCGCGGCCGAGGTGACGCGGCCCACGACGCGCTGCTGCGCATGCAGCGATCCCACGCCGAACAACATCAGCGCCAGGCCGCACGCGAGCGCGTGCCCAGCGCCTCTGACCAATGCCCGCCGGTCGCGACCCGCACGATTCCGTCGGACCTCGGTTTGCCTTTCGGTATTCATCGGCATATTCGACTCGTGCATGGGGGTGATTAGCTCGATAGCACTTCTCGCCCTAGGAGCGTGTCCTCGTAATGGGAAATCGGCCGTTTTCAGGAGGGGTCCGAACACCTCCCGAGGGCGAAAACGCGCTCACAGCCGATTCTGGAGGCTCGGCCCGCCTGCCGCGCGAGGCGTGAGCGGTTACTCGGATACTCGGACACGCTCCTAGCTCGAAGTTCCTCCTCTCCTACCTCGGACGTCCGACCGGTCAAGTACGGCTATCGAAGGACCTCTCGGGTCCAAGGCAGGACCCGCCTGGCTTTGGCAAGGGAGCGCGGGCGCACCCGAACTGGCGAGGCGCGCGCGAGCAAGGCACATTATTAAATCTATTTGCTTGATCCGCAAGAGCGGTCGTGCGGGGCGGACCTGGCCGCGGTGGACCGCTCGGCCGGCAAACGGGCGGCCTCAGCGCAGGCGCGAGTCCGGTGGACGCCACGCGGTCGGGGCGGAGAAACGGGTTCGTTCCCGTGACCTTTGCACTTTCGGCATAGCAAGGTGCGATTTGCGGCGCCCGCTGGGCGGCGGGATGTAGGAAAGCATAGCACCCCGGAGCGGCCATGGAAATCAGGTTGACGAGGCGGAGTCGCGTCCGTACAGTGTTTGCGGCGTCCCTTCCCGGCGGTCGTGACCCGCCGAACGCCAGGCAGGCTCCTTTGCCACCCTCACTTCTCGTGCGGGGTGCTTGCCCCGGTTGGCCCAGTACCGCACGGCGCGGCGATGACGATGAGGGTCGCACGCGGCCGCGTCCGCAGCGCGGGAGCAGGCGGCGGCTGCGCGCGCGTCGGTCGTATCCACTCGGGAGGTGGTATGTCGAACTGGATCTCGAGGTTGGGCTGGGCGCTCGCAGTCGCGCTGGTCGCAGCGTGTGGTGGCCGGGCCACGCCCAAGACGGGGCCGCTTCCCTCGCGTGACGTGATCACGCGGGAGCAGATTGCGCGGACGCACGCGGTGACCGCACTGGAAGCGGTCGAGCGCCTGCGGGGGCACTGGCTGCGCCTGCGGGGGACGACAGAGCTACCCGGGGAGAGCCAGGCGCGGTTCGCGGAGGCGCAGGTGCAGGTGTACCTGGACGATCAGAAGCTGGGCACGATCGAGAATCTGGCGCGGATCGAGATGGCCGCCATCGAGTACATCCGGTTCATCCCCCCGGCCGAGGCGTCCGCGCGCTACGGCTTCGGTCACGGGGCCGGGGTGATTTTCGTTTCGACGCGCCCGTTGCCGAATTGAGGCGCAGCGGGTGCGTTCTCGCGCCGGACGGGGCTGACTCCTCCGGCGCGTGCGGTGCCGGGCGTTCGGAACCGACTCCTTCCCGGAGGGCACGCGTGAAGCATCCCAGCGGTGGGCCTGCTCCGCTCCGGGGCGTGGTGTGGCTGGTAGCGACGCTGCTGCTGGCGGGCCGCCTCGGCGGCGCCGCGCAGACCGCGCCGCACGCGCAGGTGCAACCGCGCATCCTGGGCGACCTCGTGGATGTGAGCGAGGACTTCGAGCAGCCTGACCAGGTGCACTTCGTGGGCAGCCGCGTCACGCAGTTCGACCCGGCGACGGGCACGGGCATGCTGCGCTGGGACCGCTACATGCGCCAGCCCTCCTTCTCCTTCAACAAGATGGACATGGCGCTCGCGCGCGCCGAGAGCAACGAGTTTCCGGGGACGGAGTACGACCGCGACCCGGAGCTGCCGTTCGAGGTGAGCTTCGTCAGTCCGCGCACTGTGCGGCTGCGCTTCTTCACCCGGAACCTCCCGCCTGCGGCACGCCTGGACTCCGATTCGCTGATGCTGGCGGGCCCGGTCCCGAAGGACGGCTCCTGGGCGATGCAGAGCGGGGACAGCATCGTGCGGTGGCGAAGCGCTTACGGTGAGGTCCGGCTGATCAGGAACCCGTGGCACATCGAGTTCTACGAGGCCGGTGGACGCCTGCTGACGCGCACACAGAACCTTAACGATCCCGCGTCTTACCAGCCGTACACGCCCTTCTCGTTCATCCGGAGGTCACGGGATGTGGGGCGCAGCACCGCGGCGAGCCTGGAGCTGCAGCCGGACGAGAAGATCTTCGGCGCGGGCGAGTCGTTCACGCGTCTGAACAAGCGCGGTCAGAAGCTGGTGATGTGGCTGCGGGACGGTCAGGGCGTGGAGAACTACCGGCAGTACAAGGCCGTGCCCTTCTTCCTCAGCAGCAACGGCTACGGTGTTTTCGTCCATACGAGTGCGCCTGTGACCTTCGACTTCGGCCACGACTTCGACCAGCACACGGTCATCTACAGCGGCGACGAGGTCATGGACCTCTTCGTGTTCGTGGGCGGGCCCAAGGAGATCCTCACGGAGTACACGGCGCTCACAGGACGTAGCCCCGTCCCGCCGCTCTGGTCGTTCGGGCTGTGGATGAGCCGGATCACGTACAAGTCGGAGCCGGAGGTTCGGGACGTGGCCGCGAAGCTGCGACAGTATCTGATACCGGCCGACGTGCTGCACCTGGACACGGGCTGGTTCGAGACCGACTGGCGCAGCGACTATCGGTTCTCGACCAGCCGCTTCCAGGATCCCGCGCGCATGATTGCGGATCTGCTGCAGCAGGGCTTCCACATCAGCCTGTGGCAATACACGTACTTCACGCCCAAGAACAGCATCTACGACGAGCTGGAGCGCGGTGGCCTGGCCGTGCGCGACCAGGCGGGCCGCGTGGCGCCGGAGGACGCGACGCTCGACTTCAGCAATCCGGAAGCGGTGCGCTGGTACCAGGGCAAGCTCAAGGGGCTGCTGAGCATGGGCGTGGGCGCCATCAAGGCGGACTTCGGCGAGGGCGCGCCGCTGGCGGGGTTGTACCACGCGGGCCGAACCGGTTGGTACGAGCACAATCTCTACCCGGTGCGCTACAACAAGGCGGCGTGGGAGATCACCAGGAGCACGAGCGGCGAGGGCATCATCTGGGCGCGCAGCGCCTGGGCGGGGAGCCAGCGCTACCCGCTGCACTGGGGGGGCGACGCGGAGAACACCAACTCGGCCATGGCCGCGACGCTGCGCGGGGGTCTGTCGCTGGGCCTGTCCGGCTTCAGCTTCTGGAGCCACGACGTGGGTGGTTTCGTGGAGCGTGCGCCCCGGGACCTGTACCGTCGCTGGCTGCCGTTCGGCGCGCTTACGTCACACACGCGCACGCACGGCGCGCCTCCGCGCGAGCCCTGGGCGTACGATTCGGCGTTCGTGGTGGATTTCCGCCGGGCCATCGACCTGAAGTACGAGCTCATGCCGTACATCTACGCCCAGGCGAAGGCGTCGTCGGAAAAGGGCTGGCCGATGTTGCGCACGCTGTTCTTCGAATACCCGGCCGACCCCACGGCTTGGTTCATCGAGGACGAGTACATGTTCGGCTCGGACCTGCTGGTGGCGCCGCTGTTCCAGTCGGTCGACCACCGGGGCGTGTATCTTCCGCCGGGGAGCTGGATCGATTACCAGACAGGCACGCCGTATGAGGGCGGGCGGTGGCACGACATCCGGGCGGGCGAGATCCCGATCGTGGTGCTGGCGCGGAACCACAGCCTGATCCCGCACATTGGGCTGGCGCAGAGCACTTCGGCCATGAACTGGAACGACATCGAGCTACGCGTGTTCAGCACGGACGGTGGACCGGCGGCCGGCTCCGTCGCGCTGCCCAGGGGTGAGCTGCACTCGCTCGAGGTGCGGCTCGGCCCGCAGGGATACGTGCTGGCGAGCGATCCGCTGCGTGGGGCGGTCCGCTGGCGGATACGCCAGGCTGGAGTCCAGCCATGAGGAGTGCGCTGGCGCTGCTCGTGCTGGTGAGCGTTGGGGCAGGGTGCCGAGGGAACGACGGCCCCTCGACTCCGATCGCCTTGAAGCCTGAGAACGTGACCGGGATCTGGCAGTTCGTTCGAACGGCCCCATCCGCGTGCGTGCCCGACACGCTGAACGTGCGTCTCACGACCGCCTTCTACAGCGTGAGCGCGAGGGACACGCTGGACGTCTCGGGCGACTGGACGAGCAATCGAGACGCGCGCGTACGGGTGTTCGACGGGTCGGTGGCCACGTCCGGCGGGTTCCTGCTGCGCCTCACGCTCAACGAAGGGGTGCGCGGCACGATGGACGCGCGCGGCGGGGCGAAAGGCGGCGCGTACTGCGGGGACGGCACTACGGCGCCCGTGACCGGCACACGGAGGTAGCCCGCCAGCGGCGCCCTCGCCGCCTACTTCGCCGGGCCGATGGGATCGCCGTAGAGGGCGCCACGGCCGTGGGTGCCGACGTACACGCGGCCGTGGATCCGCGGATCGCCCGTCACCAGCAAGACCAACCCCCACTGGTGCCGGTCATCGTTGATGCGCACCCAGCTGCGCGCCGCATCGTCCGAGCGGAAGATTCCCCGCACGCCCTCGATGGTGCCGACGAGGAAGAGAGAGGGGTAGCTCGCCCCCGCCGCTCCCTTGCCGAAGCCGAAGGCGTGCAACTCCTGCACACCTCCCAGCCTCCGGAAGCTCTCCCCGTGGTCCCGGGAGTGGTAGAGCCCGTCGAACGCCGCCAACCAGAGGTCGCCTTCCCGGCCGGGTGTGGTATACAGGCGATCCTGGCCGCCGCGCCGGTCGCCTCGGTTCCAGGGGTCGCTCGGAGCCGGACTCCCGGGGGGTAGCTTCAGCGCCCGGGCCTGGAAGCTCGAACCGCCGTCGGTGCTGAGAAACAGTCTGCCGCCGAACAGGTCCAGGGCATAGAACCGGCGGGGATCGACGCGGTCGGCCACGACTCCTGGCCCGGGCGGGAGTCCGTGCACCGGGGTCCACGTGACTCCGCGATTGCGCGTCATGTACGTGCTGTCCCGTTCCGGCGTCCAGATCCAGTTGGCTCCGTCTGCGGACACCGCGACCCGGCCCAGAGTGCTGGCGGGGGTCGGCATGGCGGCGGGCTGCCAGGAGCGGCCGGCGTCCAGGGAATAGCCGAGCGCGCTGGATTCGCGCGGCTCGGCCGGGCGGCCCGCCCGGACGATGACGGCGGGGCGCTTCTCCGCGACCGCCACGCTGTTGGTGTTGCCGAACCTGGGATTCAGGAAGTACGTCCCCGGCTGCGCACGATCCAGGTCCCAGTGCACGAAGCCGCCGTAGTCGCCGACGCCCGTGATCAGGTGCGCGCCCTCGTTCGGGCTGGCCAAATCGAGGGGCACGGTCTCCTCGATGCCGGTGCCCATGACCGTCCAGCTGGTGGGGCGGCCCGCATCCGCATCGGTGAGGTCGAAGGTCTCATAGCCGCCGTATCCCGTCGTGAACATGGCGTGGTCGGGATTGGCGGGGTCGATCTCGATATCGAAGAGCCAGTGGATGGGGGTGTAGGCGACGTAGGGCGCGCCTGAGGCATCCAGCTTGCCGCCGCTCGCGAAGAGCGGCCGCCACGATGCGCCGCCGTCGGTGCTGCGGAAGATCTCCTCGCCGCCGGGCCTGCCGAAGCTGGCGGCGATGAGACGAGAAGTCTGGCGCGCATCCACCGCGACCGACACGTAGCCGAAGCCGTGGTCCTGCGGGTCGGGGCGCTGGGGCGTGACCTCCGTCCAGGCGTCCGCGCGCGTATCCAGCCGCCACACCGCGCCGTTCCTCATGGGCCAGGGACCGGGCTCGGTGCCGTAAGTCACGTAGAGCAGCCCGTTCGAGGCGAGCACGGCATGGTTGGGGCGGTAGGACGTGGGCTGACCGGGTACCGGCTTCCAGGTGGTCCCCCCGTCCGTAGTGCGGAAGAGGTTGTCACGCCCCATGAGCGACACGCCCGCGTAGATCGTCGAGCTCGGGGCGGCCTCGCCGCCGCTGCGCGCATTGAACACGACGAACACGATGCCGCTGCCGCTACCGCCCTGTCTCTCCGCCACGTCCGGAAAGGTGGCGACGCGACTCCAGGTGACGCCACGGTCGGTGCTGCGCCAGAGACCATCGTGGCGCGTACCGAGGTACAGGATGCGCCCGTCGTTGGGATCGACGGCCATGCGCTCGCCGTTGCCGCGTCCGTTCTCGTTCCCGCCCATCTTGAAGGGCACGTTCGTGCGCTGGAAGGTGGCGCCACGATCGCTTGAGCGCAGGATGGCGCCATCGGGCACCTGCGGGGCGGTGTAGGTGCCGAGCGCGAGGTAGACGCGGTCCGGGTCGGACGGATCGAGCGCGAGGCTCTCCACGCCCATCAGGTTGCGGTCGTCGTAGGAGACCCAATCGAGCAGAGGCTCCCAGCGGTGGGCGCCCTCGTTCCAGCGATAGGCGCCGCCCATGTCAGTTCGGGCGTAGCGCACGCCGGGCGCGGTGGGATGAAAGACAATTCCGCTGACAAAGCCCCCACCGACGATCTGGACGTTCTTCCAGCGGTAGGGCTGCTGGGCGGGAGGGTGGCGCGGCGTCTGGGCGGGCAGAACCGCCGCGGCCGTCCCGAGCAGTGCAGCGCAGGGGAGGACGCACCTGCGCAGCCAACGTCTGGTGGCCATGGGGAAAATCAGTCGTATCCGAAGCGAAGGAGCATGGCGGCGCTGCGCTCGAAGCCGTAACGCCCCGGGATCCGGAAGCCGAAGGCATCCGCCAGTCGCGTGTACATGCTGAACTGCGCGCACACGTGGATGGCCTCCTCCATTGCCCGGTCGCTCAGACCGGCCGCCCGCAAGGGGGCGACGTCGGCGCCGGTCACGCTCTCGGGCCGGAGCGTGAGCTTCTCGACGAAGCCCAGCATGGCGCGCAGCCGCTCGGACACCGGCGCGCTGCGCCAGTCTGTCAGCACCGCCTCCACCAGCTTCTCGTCCTCGAACGCCTTCGACGCGACCGCGCCGTGGGCTCCCGTTCAGAACCGGCAGTGGTAGAGATTGGAGGTAAACGCGGCGAAGAGCTCGCGCTCGGCGACCGACCACTCGGAGGGTCCGCGCATCACCGCCTGGGTCCAGACGCTCATGGGTTTGCCGAAGAGCTCCGGGCGATAGAGCAGCGTCCGCACGATGTCGGGAACGCGCACGCGCGAAACTATGCGCATCATGGCCATGACGAGCCGCTCGCGCAGCCGGTGCCCGTGCTCCACCTGTGGCAGGCGCATCAGATCTCTCCTTCCAAGGCGGCGAGCCCCCGCTGCAATCGGCCGAGGCCGGCGCCCAGCGCTGCGGCCACGGTGATCTCGTAGAGCGTGTCCTGGGAGACGCCGGCCTGCCGAAGCGCGGCCATGTCTTCGTCGGTCACGGTGTGGGCCTGGCGTGCGACCTTGCGCACGTACTCGTGCAGCGCGGGCGGCACCTCAGGGGGGACGATGTCGCCAGGGTGGGCGGCGTAATCGTGGACGGCCTGGCGCAGGGCCGGCTCGGTCACGCCGGGCCCCGCGAGCACCGCCTTCTTCAGACGTGCGGTCAGCTCCCTGTAGCGCTCGTCCATGGCTCCTTCCGTTCAGTGCGTGGCGGGGCGGCTCAACGCGAGGCGGTGTGGCCGCGCCCGCGGGCGGTCGGCCGGAAGATCTGGAGGCCGTCGTCGTTGCGCGCCACGATAACGAGTCGCTCGCCGGCAGCATAGCGCAGCGGGGCCAAACGGCGCGCCTGGCCCTCCACGATGAAGCCGCTCTGCTCCAGCTCGACCGATTGGAAGGTGCCATCGCCCCGACCGCGCAGGAGCAGGCCGTAGCTGGCGTCGTACCAGCCGAAGATGGGCGGCACGCCGTAGAAGTTCCCCGCCACGAGCAGATCGGTGCGGCCATCGCCATCGAAGTCCCCCGGCAGCACGGCCTCGATGGGAGCGAACTGCGCCTCCATGGGAAGCGGGCGCAGGCGGAAGCCGCCCTTGCCGTCGTTCAGGGCGACGGCGCTGGCGAAGGTGCGGGCCTCCAGCACCTGCGCCCTGGCCAGCAGGGTGTCCGGGAAGATGTCCTCAATGCGGCTGGCGCCGAAGGAGGCGTAGGTGGGATAGTGCCCGCCCAGCGCCGGGAAGAACCGGAGCAGCTCGTCGCGACCGAGGACGGGATAGCTGACGCCGTGGCGGTAGAACGTGAGGATCTGCTCGAACATGCCGTTGCCGCCGAAGTCGGCGACGTAGGCACGCACCGGCTCGTTCGGTGAAGCGCGCAGGTACGAATTGAGCCCCAGATTGCCCAGGACGAGATCCGGCCGGCCGTCGCCGTTGATGTCGATGGCGGAGACGGTATTCCACCAGCCCTCGCTCCCCGCCAACCCCGCCCCGGCGGTGCGATCCACGAAGTGGCCATTCTCCTGGTGGAAGACGCGCACCGGCATCCACTCGCCCACGACCACGAGGTCGAGCTTGCCATCGCCGTCGTAGTCGACCCAGGCGGCGGAGGTGACCATGCCCACCTCCGCCAGGCCGGGGGCGAGGCGGGCGGTGACGTCGACGAAGCGGCCGGTGCCGTCGTTGCGGAGCAGGTGGCTGCGCGGCGGCCGCCCGTAGTGGCCCGGGATGGCGCGGCCGCCGACGAAGAGATCGATGTGGCCATCGCCGTCGAAGTCGCCCGGGACCACGCAGCTGCCGTCGTCGTAGAATTGAGGGAGCGCAGCGGGGGCGCGGCGGAAATGGCCGTGCCTGTCGTTGAGGTAGAGGCGATCCCGGAGCGCCGGATCGCCGGGCTGGAACTCCGTCCCCCCGCTCACCACGTAGAGATCCGGGTGCCCGTCCCCGTCGGCGTCGAAGAAGGCGGCGGCAACGTCCTCGGAGACGCTGTCGGCGGCGAAGACGCGCTCGTCGGCCGGGCGGAAGGAGCCGTCGCGCTGCTGGAGCATCAGCCGCCCCGGCTGCCAGCGCGCGCCCCCCAGGTACATGTCATCGAGCCCATCGCCATTCACGTCGGCCGTGGCCAGGGCCGGTCCCTCCGTGGACAGCAGGTGCGGTATGAGCGGCTCGCGCTCGAAGTCCGAGAAGGCATCTTCCCGGTGCGCCCAGTCGATGGGGACGCGGTCGGTCACGTCCTCGAAGAGCGGATCGGCCGGAGGCGCGGGGTTGACGTAGCGGCCGGAGGCGTTCTGCTCCGAGAGCGTGAGGAAGCGGTTCACAGGCAGGTTGCGCAGCACCTGGAAGCGCCGATCCGGCCAGACCACCAGGAGCGAGTCGATGCGCGCAGCGTGCCCGAGGCCGAAATGGGGCCGCGGATCGACGGAGGACTGGAAGCCCCGCGTCGGCTCCTGCTCCAGCAGCTGCGTGACCCCGCCCGTCGTCGCGTAGATCTTCGCGCCGATGCCGGCGGTGTTCTTACCGGCGCCGCGCAGGGTCAGCGTGAGGAAGGCGTTGGGGTCCTTCAGCTCCCGCGCGCGGTTGCGGTAGATGGACGCGGGGGCGTTGACGTTGTTGACCGCCAGGTCGAGCGCCCCGTCGTTGTCCAGGTCGACGTAGACGGCGCCGTTGCCGTAGCCGGGCCGGGCCAGGCCCCACTGCTGGGCCAGGTCGGTGAAGGTGAGATTGCCGTTGTTGTGGAAGGCATGGCTCGGCAGCGGCACCTGCGGCATGCGCCTCATCAGGTCCAGCTTGGCCCGGGTGACGTGCCTCCCCATGGAGCGCCGCGCGTCCTCCAGGTTGTAGACGCTCGTGCCCACGAGCGTGATGTAGTCCTGATCGGTGGGCCGGCGGAAGATGCCGCTGCTGAGGAAGATGTCCTTCAGGCCGTCGTTGTCGAGGTCGGCGAAGAGCGGTCCCCAGCTCCAGTCGGTGGCCTCGATCCCGGCCAGGTAGCCGATCTCGCTGAAGCGACCCTGCCCGCGGTTGAGCTGGAGCGTGTTGCGGGCGTACTGCGGCAGGTAGCCGGCCCGCAGCCGCAGATCGAAGAGTTGCTCCTCCTCCGAGCTCGCCGTGGTCTTGCGCAGATACTCGCTGTCCGGGAGCATGTCCGCGACGAAGATGTCGGGCCGGCCGTCGTTGTTCATGTCGGCGGCATCCACGCCCATGGACGAGCGGCTGGTGTGCGCGGTGGCGTGGGCGATCGACTCCTTGAACGTGCCGTTGCACTGATTGATGTAGAGGAAGTCGTTCTCCTGGAAATCGTTGGTGATGTATAGGTCGGGGCAGCCATCGCCGTTGACGTCCGTGGCGACGACGCCCAGCCCAAAGCCCTCGACGCCACCGTAGATGCTGGCCTTTTCGCTGACATCCACGAAATGGCTGCCCTCGTTGTGATAGAGTCGGTCGCCGGCCTTGGGATCGGTCCGCTCCCGCAGCGGGTGGGAGCTGACGCCTTCGGCCGTGTAGGTGGAGTAGTTCAGGAGATACATGTCCAGGAGCCCGTCCCCGTCGTAATCGAAGAAGAGCGCCTGGGTGGAGTAGCCGGAGAAGTCGAGGCCGTACTCCCGGGTGCGATCGGTGAACGTGCCGTCGTGGTTGTTGATGTAGAGCACGTTCCGGCTGTGCATGGTGAGCGCGTCCACGGCCGACACGTAGATGTCGACCCAGCCGTCGCCATTCACGTCCGCCATGGTGACGCCAGTCTTCCAACCCACGGAGTCACCCACTCCCGCGCGCTCGGTGACGTCCTCGAAGTGGAAGTGGCCGCGGTTGAGGTAGAGGCGGTTGGTGCCCGCGTTGGAGGTGAAGTAGAGGTCGGGCAATCCGTCGTGGTTGACGTCGCCGACCGCGACCCCGCCGCCATTGTAGTACGAGATGTAATTCAGGAAATTGAAATCCGCGGACTCGGGCACCCGGTTGACGAAGGTCACGCCCGTGGCGCGGGGCGATTCCAGCTGGAAGAGCGTGGGGTGGCCGCAGCCGGCCAGCGCCAGAGCGGCCATGGCGGGGAGCAGGGCCGAGACCGTATTCATGCGAGGCCGTTGCACCAACTTCCCTCCGACCAGGGACGAGAACATCTCCATGAGTCCATACGCGATGTCGCGGACGCATCGTGCGGCCCTGCCGCTGCTCTGCCTGGCCGTCGTGGCTTGCCACGGCCGGCAATCGAGCGACTCGGGCAAGAACTACCAGGAAGCGGTGGCCTCTTTCTTCACCGGCGTGGCGGCCGTGCAGGTCGGCGAGGGGGGGGTCGCCGAGGCGGCGTTCCGGCGCGTCACGCAGGTGGCACCGCAGGAGCCAGCGGCCTGGGCCGATCTGGGGCTGATCTCCTTACAGCAAGGCCAGCTCGAGCAGGCCGGCGCGCGCCTGGACACGGCCCGCACGCTGGCGCCGGACAACAGCGACATCGAGCTCCTCTCGGCGCTGGTCGCCCAGGAACGAGGCGACGTCAAGGGCGCGCGGCAGCGACTCCGCCGGGCGATCCAGCTCGATCCACGGAACCTGCGTGCGCTGTATCTGCTTGCGCAGAGTCTGGATGAGGAGGGCCGGCCGGAGACGCTGGCCGAAGCGCGCCAGCTCCTCGACCGGCTGTCCGCGCTCGCGCCCGGCAATCTCGTCGTCCTGCTGGAGAGCGCGCGCGTCGCCGCGCGAGCGCGTGACGCCGGCGCACTCGCGGGCGCGCTGGACCGCATCCAGGCCGGGCTCGGCCGCCCGAGCGCCGAGGTGACCGCGCAGCTGCGGGCGGTGCGCGCGGCCGCAACGTCCGGGGACGCGAGTCGGGCCGCCACGCAGCTCAGCTTCCTCCAGACCGAAATAGAGCCGGTCGCCGCGTTTCAGGC
>JADGQX010000274.1 GCA_017881445.1 Gemmatimonadota bacterium
CGGCAGCCGGACGAGCCCGTTCTGCACTCGGCTCAAGCGTTCCGTGGTGCGAGACGGCTCTGCGCGGGGCCGGATCGCGCAAGCCACATGCCTTTCGAAACACCGAACTGCATGTGGTAGTGCCAACTGTGTGGACGGGCGGGCGCGCGGGCGGTGCGCGGTGCACGCACCCGGGCGGACGCGGGACCAGAGCTGGCGGTCGGACTCGAACCGACGACCGCCTGATTACAAATCAGGTGCTCTACCAACTGAGCTACGCCAGCGGCGGAAAAGGTAACGGCTCCCGCCGGTGCAACCAAGGATCTACGCCTTCTTCCAGCGGGTCCCCCGGGCGGTGTCCTCGATGACGACGCCGGCGGCGGTGAGCTCGGCACGGATGGCGTCGGCGGCGGCGAAGTCGCGGTGCAGGCGGGCGGCCTGACGGTCGGTCAGGCGCTGCTCGACCCATCGGGCGAACTGCTCATCGACGCCGGGGGCGGCGTTGGCCAGGGCGAGGACGCCGAAGACCTCGTCCATGCGGTCGAGGGCGGCGCGGGCCTGGCGCAGGTCGGGCTCGGTCACGGTGCGGGCGCGATCGAGCTCGGCGTTGGACTCGCGCACGAAGCCGAAGATGGCGGCCAGGGCCGCGGAGGTGTTGAGGTCGTCGTCGAGGGCCGTCTCGAAGGCGACGAGGGCGCGCGCGGCGATGTCGGGCAACGCCGAGACCGTGGCGTCCGGGGCGACGGGCGTGCCGGCCAGGCGCTGCTGGAAGTCGAGCAGGCGGCGGACGGCGGCCTGGGCGTCGCGCAGGCCGTCGAACGTGAAGTTGAGCTCCTTGCGGTAGTGTGCGGCGAGCAGCAGGTAGCGGATGCCGGCGGGGGTGAAGCCGCGCTCGATGATATCCCCCAGGCGGTACACGTTGCCGAGGGATTTGGACATCTTCTCGCCGTTCACGACCAGGTACTTCACGTGCAGCCAGTAGCGGGCGAAAGGCTGGCCGGTGGCGGCCTCGGACTGGGCGATCTCGTCCTCGTGGTGCGGGAAGATGAGGTCCTCGCCGCCCATGTGGATGTCGAGCGTGTCGCCCAGCTCGGCCATGCTCATGGCGGAGCACTCGATGTGCCAGCCCGGCCGGCCCTCGCCCCAGGGGGCGGGCCAGACGGCGCCGACCTGACGGTCGGCGTCCTTGGCGCCCTTCCAGAGGGCGAAGTCGCGGGGATCGCGCTTGCCGGGCTCGTCGGTGGCGCGGTCGCGCAGCTCGAGGCCGGCGCCCTCGCGCACGGTGGAGAGGTCCACGCGGGAGAGCTTGCCGTAGGCGGGCCAGGAGCCGATGTCGAAGTAGACGTCGCCCTGGTCGGTGACATAGGCGTGGCCGCGCTCGATGAGCTGCCGGATGAGCTCGACCATCCGGGGAATGTGCAGCGTCGCCCTGGGGAAGACGTCGGCACCGCGAACGCCGAGGGTGCCCAGGTCCTGGAAGAAGCCGTCGGCCAGGGGCTCGGTGACCTGGCCCAGGGCCACGCCGGCGGCGGCCGCCCCGTTGATGGTGCGGTCGTCGACGTCGGTGATGTTGACCACGAGCTTCGGCTGGAAGCCCTTCCAGCGCAGGTAGCGCTGAACGAGGTCGAAGAAGACGATGCTGCGATAGTTGCCGACGTGGGGGAGCTGATAGACCGTGGGCCCGCAGCCGTACATGCCGACGCGGTCGGGATGGAGCGGCCGGAACTCCTCGAGCGAGCGGGTGAGGGTGTTGTAGAGCTTGAGCGGCATGGCTTCTCCCTA
This sequence comes from Gemmatimonadota bacterium, assembly GCA_017881445.1. Lineage (GTDB taxonomy): Bacteria > Gemmatimonadota > Gemmatimonadetes > Longimicrobiales > RSA9 > JADGQX01. The sequence continues at coordinate 1,762 of JADGQX010000274.1, forward strand.
GCTCCCCCCGTCCGGGTGGGCGGGTGCGGCGACGAGCGCACCGGGTGCGCCCAGGGCGGGCGGCAGCTGGCCGTCGCCCCAGTAGAAGGTGACGGTCGGGAACGGGATCTCGATACGCTCCGCCTCGAAGCGCTGCTTGATGCGGCGCCGGAGCTCGCGGGCCACGTCCCACTGCTTGAGGGGGAGCGTCTTGATCATCATGCGGATGACGACGCCGGAGTCCGAGAGCTTTTCGACGCCGGGGACCTCGGGGTCGCCGAGCAGGAGCTGCCCCCAGGACTCGTCGGCGGCCAGCTCGGCGCCGATCCGGCGCAGGAGCGCCATGACGCGATCGACGTCCACCTTGTAGGCGACGGTGACGTCCACGACGGCGCGGGACCAGGACTTGGTCAGGTTGCTGACGGTCGCGATCTGGCCGTTGGGGATGGTGTGCACGGTGCCGTAGACGTCGCGCAGCGTGGTGGTGCGGAGCGTGATCCGCTCCACCAGGCCGGAGGTGTCGCCCAGCTTGACCACGTCCCCGATGCCGTACTGCCCCTCCATGAGGATGAACGCGCCCGTGATCACGTCCTTCACCAGCGACTGGGCGCCAAAGGAGATGGCGAGTCCCGCCACCCCGACCGAGGCCAGGAGCGAGGCGATGGGCACCTTCAGGTAGTTGAGCGCGGTCAGGAACGCGAGCGTGAAGATGACCACGGCGGCGACGTTGTTCATCAGCCCGGCCATGGTCTCGATGCGCTGCTTGCGCTGGCGCAGGATGAGCGGGTCGTCCTCGGGGATGTCGCGCGTGACCAGGCGGCGCATGACCAGCTTGATGATGCGGTACGCGAGCAGGGCGACGAGGATGACGAAGGCGATGTGGATCAGCGCGGCGACGAGGTCCTCGACGCGGAAGAGCTGGTCGAACGCCCGGCGCCAGTCGGAGCGGGCGGTGTCGACGACGGGGCGGGCAGCCGCTTCCAACCGCTCACGGACTTGCAGGATCATCGGAGCAGGCGGATCTGGTTGATGCGCCAGCCGTCGCGTTCCCGGACCAGCGCGAGGAAGATGGTGGCGTGCTCGTTCTCGGTGGTGCCACGGGAGCGGGCGGTCCAGACGATCTCGCCGAAAGCGCGCAGGGGAGAGCCCCCGACCACCTGGGCCAGGCCGGCGCGGACGACCGTGGTCTCGCGGTCGTCGAAGGCGCGGCGGAGCACGGCGGCGGCCTGCCGCTCGGGCAGGGGGCCGACGGCGCCGAAGCCCACATCGATGGAGATACCGGTTCGGCTCACGAGGGAGGCGATGGCAGCGGCATCCCCGCGGGCCCAGGCGCTGGCGAAGCGGTCGAGCACCTGCTCGAGCTCCTGCGCGCGTACGCGGACGGCACCCGCCGCCAGCAGCGCGAACGCCAGGACCAGCGCGCGTTTCATCCCGTAGCCTCCGCGACACTGGCCATCTCGTCCCGGATGCGGGCGGTGGCGCCGGCCGGGTCGGCGGCGGCGGTGATGGGCCGTCCGATGACCAGGTAGTCGGCACCGGCGCGTACCGCGTCGGCGGGGGTGCCGGTGCGGGCCTGGTCGCCGAGCAGGTCGCCGGCGGGCCGGATGCCCGGGGTGACGACCAGAAACTCGGGCCCGTAGCGCCGCTTGACGGACTCGGCCTCGAGGACCGAGGTGACGACGCCGTCCACGCCGGCCTCGGCCGCCAGGCTGGTGAGGCGGCCGACGTCGTCGCGCAGGGAGAGCAGCTGCTTGCCCCAGACCTCCTCCACATCCCCGGGCGTGAAGGATGTCAGCAGGGTGACGCCCAGGAGCTTCGGTCCGTTGGACCCGGCGGCCTCGCGGGCAGCCCGCATCATGGCGGAGCCGCCGGAGGCGTGCACCGTGAGAAACTCGATATCGAGGCTGGCCGCGGCCGCGACCGACTGGGCCACCGTGTTGGGGATGTCATGGAACTTGAGGTCCAGGAAGACGCGCTTGCGCCGGGCGCGCAGCTTGAGAATGAGCCCGGGGCCGGTGAGCGTGTAGAGCGTCGGGCCGACCTTGTAGAACGAAACGGCGTCGCCGATGCGATCGACAAGGGCGAGCGCGGCGTCCGGGTCCGCAACATCCAGTGCGACGATGATGTCAGCCATGTGGCTCACCTTGCGGCGGGGCGGCGGACCGGGCGGCGCCGATCAGCTCACGGATACCGGATACCCGGTGGTCGCGCATGTACGCCGTCAACTCAGAAAGTACACGGGCGGAGGCCCGAGGGTCCGCGAAACTGGCGGTGCCGACCTGCACGAGGCAAGCGCCGGCCAGGAGGTACTGGACCGCGTCCGTGCCGCGGCGGATGCCGCCCACGCCGATGATGGGCACGTCCACGCGGCGCCGCGCCTGCCAGACCGCGTGCACGCCGATGGGCAGGAGCGCAGGGCCGCTGACGCCACCGGTGCCGCCGCCGAGGACGGGACGCCAGCTCTCGAGGTCGAACATCAGCCCCGGGTGGGTGTTGATGAGGGTGAGGGCATCCGCTCCGGCCGCAACGGCCACCTCGGCCATGTGGCCGATGTCTGGGACGTTGGGCGCCAGCTTGGCGACCAGCGGCCGGCGGGTCACGGCGCGGACCGCGGCAATGACGTCCGTGAGCAGGTCGTCCCGGGAGCAGAAGACGGCGCCGCCCTCCTTGACGTTGGGGCAGGAGACGTTCAGCTCGTAGCCGAGGAAGCCCTGGTCGCCGTCCATGGCCTCGACGACCCGGACGTAGTCCTCCACGGTCCGGCCCGCGACGTTCACGAGCACGCGGGCACGGTGGAGGTTGTCGCGCAGCCAGGGGAGGTGCTCGGAGCGGAAGGCGTCCACGCCCGGATTGGCCAGGCCGACGGAGTTGAGCATACCGGCGTCGAACTCGGCCACGCGCAGGGGCGGGTTGCCCTCCCGGGGCTCGGGGGTCACGGCCTTCGTGACCAGGCCGCCGAGAGTCTCGAGCTCCAGCACGCCGGCGAGCTCGCGGCCGAAGCCGCACGTACCACTGGCGAGGAGGACCGGGTTCTGGAAGACCCCGCCGAGCAGCTCCTGCGCCAGCTCCATGCGAGCGTCCCCGGCTCAGGGAGTGGTGTCGCGGGCGATCGCGCGGGAATCGCGCAGGCCGCTGGGCGGGCGGCGGAACAGGGTGCTGTCCGCCCGCTTCATGGTATCGGGTTTCAGCAGCAGCGCAACTTTCGCCGTGTCCCGGCGCACGCAGGCGGCCCGCAGACTGTCCCCCCGCACTCCGGCAATGCCGGCGGAATCGGCGAAGGCGCCGCAGGCGACGCGGAGACTATCCGTGCGCGCGGCGGCGCTGACGCTGTCCAGGACGGCGATCACGCGGCTCACGCCGGCGTCGCGGCGGGAGGCCTCCGCGGCGGCGAAGCCGCGGGCGGCGCCCAGGGCGCGGTCCAGGCGCACCTCGGCGTCCGCGAAAGCGGAGTCGGCGGCGGGACTTACACGCGGGTGTACGTACACGCTGGCGGCATAGCGCCGCAGGCGGGCGTGGAGCGAGTCGCGGCCGGCGGGCGGCGCCAGCAGCGCCGCGGCCATGAGGGCCTTGGGCGCCCAGGCGGCGCCGGGGACCAGGTCCGCGTAGGCCACGAAGAGGCGCCGCGCCAGACCGGGGGCACCCAGCTCGTCGCGGGCGAACTCGGCCGCGGCGAAGAGCGAGAGCGGCTCCCCCTGCGAGCCCCGGTCCACCATGACATCCAGCATCTTGAGCCCGCGGATCAGGCGCTGGGCATCCGGGTCCGTGACCGCAGGCAGGAGATCGGCGCGCACGGCGTCGGCGGCGGGGAGATCGCGGGCGCGGGCCAGGCGCCAGCGGGCGGCGGCGACGCGGGCGCGGGGCGATACGGTCCGGCCGGCGGCGCCGGCGATGGCATCGGCCTCGGCGACGGCGGTGGCGGTGTC